>NZ_JASTWG010000004.1:0-194037 GCF_040940205.1 Spiroplasma sp. DGKH1
AGGAATGAGTCCTGTTGAATACAGAAAATCATTCCTATAACTTATTTTTAATATGTCTACTTTTCTTGACATATTCATTAATCATAACACTATTTTTTATAAAAAAACCTTATAATCATTCTAATTTTTTGATTTTCTAATTTTTCTTGATATATAATTAAAATGATGGAAGTAGTTTGAGAGAGGATAGAGGTAAAAAAATGCATAAGTTAGAAAGAAAAAATATGTTATTAGATTTTTTACAAGCAAAACCATTTCACAATATGGCGGAAATTAATGAGTATGTTGAATCATTAGGTATCGCATATGTTACTGTCCGTCGAGATTTAAAAGAATTGCAGAATGAAGGTTTAGTTAGTCTATCTTATGGTGGGGTTAAAACTAATGAAAAATCGGATAATAGTACAATTAAACATTTGAATCAGTTAAATTTAAATCTCACAGCTAAACAACAAATTGCTAAACTAGCTCAGAAATTAATTAACCAGGGGGATGTTCTTTATTTAGGGGCTGGAACAACCTGTGAGGAATTTGCTAAACAAATTAAAACTGAAGTTAAGGTGATAACTAATTCTTGATTTGTTTACCAAATTCTTTTAAAAAATTCTTATATTATTGAACCAATTCTTGTTGGTGGCAAATATCGTGAACCTTCAGGGGTCTTTATTGGTTCGTTTGCAGAAAAGGCATTAGAAATTGAACCATTCTATAAAACATTTGTTTCAGTTACGAATATTGATTATGATGGTAATCTCTATAATAGTAATGAGGGTGAGTCACACCTGGAAGCAATTATTTTAGCAAAGGCCAAATATAAATATATTCTGGCTGATAGTTCAAAATTTAATTCAATGGGTTATGAACATTTCTGCAATATTAAAGATATTGATGGAATTATTACTGATCGGGTTGTGGAAATTAAATCAGAGTATTTAGCAAAAATAATTAATTAGGGAAAGAGGAAGTTACAACATGATTTTAAAAAATGCAAAAATAGTATTAATTAATGAAATTATTGAAAAAGGGTGAATTGACGTTGAGGGTAACTTAATTAAATCAGTTAATAAAGGAGTAACTAACCAAGAGGGCTATGACTTACAGGGACTAATTATTATGCCTGGATTTATTGAATGTCATGTTCATGGTGGTTATGGTCATGATTTCGAAGAAGGGACAATTACTGGATTTGATGAGTTTGCCAAAAAAATTGCTCAAGAAGGGGTAACTAAGTTTTGTCAAGGAACAGTTACCGGTTCGGTCGAAAAAGTAACTAAATTAATGGAAGTCTACGGTGAATATATGACTAACCATAATAAAGGGGCAAAAGCGTTACAAATTGGTGCGCACTTGGAAGGACCTTTTATTTCACACGAATTTAAAGGTGCGCATGAAGAAGCATTATTAATTAAACCAGATATTAAAGTAATGCAACAATTTATTGATGCTTCAAAAAATAACATTCGGATTGTTACTTATGCTCCTGAATTACAAGATGGATCATTCACAACTTTTCTTCTTAAAAATAAAATTATTCCTTCAATGGGCCATTCCGCTGCTAGTTTTGAGCAAGTAACAACTGAAGTTGGCCGGGGAGCTAACCATTTTACCCATCTTCATAATGGTATGAGTCGTTATGAACATCGTAAACCAGGGATGGTAAACGCCGGGTTATTCTATGATGAGATTTTATGTGAACTAATTACAGATGGAATTCATAATCATCCTGATACTGTCCGCGAAGCATACAAAATTAAGGGACCTGATCATTTGTGTATTATTACAGATGCAATGATTGCCAAAGGATTAGCTGATGGCCCATATAAATTAGGGGATTTGGATGTTATTAAAAAAGGTCAAACTGTGACCTTATTAAATGGAACGTTAGCCGGTGCGGGAGCAACTTATGATTTTAATGTTCGTAATATGTATCAATTTACTAAATGTTCATTAATTGATTTAATTAAAATGACAAGTATTAATGTGGCAAAACAATTAGGAATTTATGACCAAACAGGGTCAATTCAGCCAAATAAATTGGCAGACCTGGTGGTGGTCGATAATGATTTAAATGTTAAGATGACCATTTCCGAAGGTGAAATTGCTTATAATAATCTTTAATAACTTCTTAGAAACTATCTACCAAAGATAGTTTTTAATTTGTAATTTTACTATCTTCAGGAAATTAATATGTTAAAATTAAAAATAAGGGACAGAATATAAGATAAAAATTATTAAAATTGATTAACTAAATTTACTTACCAAAGAAAGAAGGAAATTAAGTAATGAAAAAACTTTTAAGTATCTTAGGGGCCATTAGTTTAACAGCAACCGGTGCAAGTTCTGTTGTTGCCTGTCATAACAAAAGTAGCCAACCAAATGATAATACCAAAACTAATCTTAGTGAAATTAAAATTCCAAGCATGGCCAATTCGTTAGCAATTACTGTTAATGATGAAAAAAATGTTACATCCGATGAATTAAACGCCATTAATTTTAATGATACCTTATTAGAATATGTTACAACCCAAATTAATAATAATCTTAAAGGCGGTAATAAAATAACTAAATCTGACTTTAATATTACTAATAATGCCAAAGCGGGGAATTATGAACAAGCTCACCCAATTGCCATTACCATTAATGCCCAATCCCAATCTAAAATTATTATGGGTAAAACAACTGTAACAATTCAAATTATTGCAATTGCCGGAAGAATTAATATTTCCGTGCTAACTTTTCAACCCAAAAATCCAGTATTAAACATTCAAGTTAAAAATCCTGCCAGTGTAACACAAGATGAATTAAATACAATTAATAATAATCTAACATTCAAAGCTCAAATTTGAGGTTTTATTCGCACCCAACTTCCAGAAGCAAAGAGAACAGGTTTTAAAGTTAAGGATTTTATTTTAACTAATGATGGTCCAACTGGTGATTTTCAGACTGCTCAGGATATTACCGTAACAGTCCAGGCCCAACCTAATTCAAAAATTATTGAAGGTAGTTTTCAATTTAGAATTAAAATAATGGGAATTAAACAAGCAGTTGATATTAGTTCAATTAATAAAATTAGCGATAATCCAGTGGCGGTTGCGGCAGTTCAAAGTGGGGGTAATTTTGAATATATTTTTGAATCAGATATTCTAACAAGTTTAGATAGTCTTGTTTTAAAAGCTGTGCAAAATCTTGATTCAACCTTAACAAGCTATGATGTTAGTTATGTAATAACTAATTTTGAGACAGTTAAAACTGGCAATACCTATTTTCACCATTCAGGTTGATCAGATCTTCCCTATGTTGATTTAACAAATGGGAAAACAGTTACTTTAAATTTAACATTAACTGGACATAACGCCGCGGTGGGAACAGCTAAAGTTAGTGTCATCATTAAAAGTACTAACTAGGAATTTAAAAAGAAAAATGAACTCTGTTAAACAGAGTTTATTTTTTATTTTTGGAAAGATTATAATAATCAGAAAACTAAATCAGATTTAATAGTATTCTCTGTTAAAAACATTTATAATTAATAGTGATCATTAGTAACAAGCATATGAAGGGGGAACAATATGAGTGTTAAAAATAACTTGGATAAATTAAAAAACCAAATTGGAATCAAGCGTTGTATTATTGTCGAAGGAAATATCAATGACATTTATGAAAATAATAATGGCTATGTTAGTTTAAAAGAACGGATTAAAACATTGCTAAAAGAAAAAGGTTTTCATGATATTTTTACTTGGGATCGCATTGATGGGTTAACCGGGGGTAATGTGAAAAGTTTAACATTAGTTGAAGATGAGAAAAAGGACCATTCGCAAGAAGGTGAAGCCTATGAGTTTGGTAAAGAATTAATTAATAATCAAAATGAACAAACAAATCAACAAACAGGACAATTTACTTCTTTAGCAGAATTTTTTGCAATTGTGCGGAAAAATATGCTCGGGAATAATCCTAAAAAAGTTGCTTTTATTGCCGACAGTTCGGATTATTTATTCTCTAATGAGCAAAGTTTAAGTGAAGATGAACGGGTTAACTTAATTTCCCTAAGTAAAGCTTTTAAAGATAAGAAGTTTGACCAATCAGAAATTATTGATTTTGATACTTCATTAATTTTTATTACAAATAATATTGGGAAACTACCAACATCGTTTTATCTTCATAATCCGGATGTGAGCACTATTACATTAGCGAAACCAAATCGTGAAGAACGGGAAAAGTTTATTTTAACTAATAAAAATTTCTTTAAAATTAGTGAAGATTTAAACCAGGATATCTTAAAATTACAAGATATTTACGATACAATGGAAGGGTGAACTCTGAAAGAAGTTTACCAACTGATTAAATACTCAAATAATATCAATGAGCGGTTGCCATTTGAAAAGTTATTAAATTCTTATCAATATGGGGATAAAGTTTCACCATGAGAAGAAATGAATTATCAAAAGTTAGCAACCATTGAAGATGAACTACGGAAAAGAGTTATTGGTCAGGACCACGCCATTGAAAAAGTTAAAAAAGTTGTTTATAAAGCATTTACCGGTTTATCGGGTGTGCAGTATTCAGCGAAGCGAACTAAACCGAAGGGAACATTATTCTTTGTTGGGCCAACCGGAGTTGGGAAAACAGAATTAGCCAAAGCGTTAGCAAAATTTCTCTTTGGGGATGAAAAAAATTGTATTCGTTTCGACATGTCAGAATATAACCAGGAGGCCAGTGACCAAAAACTAATTGGAGCTCCTCCCGGTTATGTTGGTTATGAAGAAGGAGGGCAATTAACAAATGCCATCAAAGAAAAACCATTTAGTGTTCTTTTATTTGATGAAATTGAAAAAGCCCACCCCCGGATTTTAGATAAATTTTTACAAATTTTAGAAGATGGGCGGTTAACGGATAATAAAGGGCAAACTGTTAGTTTTTCTGATTCGTTTATAATTTTTACTTCTAATATTGGAGCTAGTGAAGTTGATGACCACCAACCATTTGATCAGATTCAAAAAGAGTTTATTCAAAAGGTTTCTGATCATTTTCGCACCGAATTGAAACGGCCAGAATTATTAGGAAGAATTGGAAATAACATTGTTCCGTTTAACTTTATTAAAGATACTGCTTTCAAAGCAAAATTAATTGCCCACAAATTAAAACCAATACAGTTAGCTGTTAAAGAAAAATATAAAGTTAATTTAGAATTTGGAGAATTAGAAAAAATCTTAACCATTATTATGAGTGATGCTGATGATAAAAAAGGTGGCCGGGATTTATTAAACAGTATTGAAAAACATATTGTTGATGGTTTGAGTGAATTTATTTTTACTAACCAAGCGAATTTTCGAGTAAACCAAACAATTATTGCTGAACCCCAAGGATCAGTAATTAACTACACAATTAAAAATTAATGCCTAAAAATCTTATTAATTTTAATCGCTTTGTTTCATTCACTACCATTGAAGGTCCCGGCAACAGATTTGCATTATGAATGCAAGGATGCATTCTTAATTGTAAGGGGTGTAGCAATCAAGAAATGATTCCCTTGATTAATAAAAATGTAATGGAAGTAAAGGAATTGTTTAAAGCAGTTCTTGATGCTAAAATTAGATTCAATATTGAAGGAATTACCATTCTTGGTGGTGAACCATTTATTCAACCCCGTGCCTTATTAGAATTAGTGCAATTGTGTAAAGCTCATAACTTAACAGTAATTATTTTTTCTGGTTATGTCTATGAAGTTTTACAAAAAAAATACCCGGCGATTTTGGAATTTGTGGATATTTTAATTGATGGACCATTTTTAATTAATAAACTAGATAAAAAAAGAAGATTAATTGGTTCAACTAACCAACGGGTGTTAAAATTATCGCCGGTTTATGCAGATGATAATTATTTTGAACAAAATATTATTGAAGCCGAATTCACTGTTCAGGAAAATAGTTTAATTATTAATGGTGATGGCGCGCACTTAGTAAATGATAATATAGAGGAGGAATAGCCAATGGGAGCATTCAAATTAGAAGGTAATGTGTTTGACCACATTAAACAAGATATTATTAAAGTTGGTGACAAATTAGAATTCAAAGCAACAAATGGTGATATGACAGATTTTAATATTAACGATGTAAAAAGTGACTACAAAGTAATTTCTGTTATTCCAAGTATTGACACAAGTGTTTGTTATACGCAAACAGTAAAATTTAATAAGGATATCAAAGATTATCCCCACGCCCGATTAATTACAATTTCACGGGACTTACCATTTGCTCAAGAAAGAAGTTGTGAATCATTCCGTGATAAAGATCACTGTTTAGTATCAGATTATAATTATCGTGATTTTGGGAACAAAACAGGGTTAGTCTTTAATGCAACGCAAATCTTACCCCGAGCAGTATTAATTTTAGATAAAGATAATATTGTTCAATACATTGAGGTTGTTAACCCGGTTGGTAACGAGCCAGATTATAACAAAGTATATGAATTCTTAAAAAACCATGCCTAAAAGTATTATTTATAATAATACTTTTTATTTTTAACATTTTTTTTGTTTGTAATTAATAATTTAATTTGGGTTTTGACAATTGTAAGAATTTATAATTTTAGTAAAATATTATGTGGAGAAGAGAATAAATTATTACCTTATTATAATTTTAATGAAACGAAAAAACTATTATTAAATATTAACTATTACGAATATCCACTAATGTTTACCCGTGAAAAATTATAAATATATTAAGTATTATAAAAATACACGCCAGTAAGTCAACACGAAATATTTTATATTTCTATTGAGGTGCATTTGTGTAATCTAAATTATTAAGTTGTTTATTTTTTTAATAAATAATTTTTAATTTTGAGTTTTTATCAATTATCTAATTTTAAGCCTAATAAGAATGGAGCGAATAAGAACTAGTGATACACCCAGATAACAATTTATTTTATCAAATAATAACTGAAATCAATCAAGTTATTGAAATTGAATCCGCTTATAATCATATTAACCCTTTAATGTCCTTAAAAATTGAATTGTATTCCCTAAAAAAAATAAAACCCACTAAAATTAAAAATACCCTTGTTGATCGTTATTTAACTGTTCTTAACAAACGAGAAGAATCTTTAAATAATAGTATTATAACTTTGATTGATGAATATTGTTACTTATCTTTAAAACATTATCAACAAAAACGTTCTCCCCAAGCAGTTTGCGATGATTTAAATATTAAGATTTCAAAACAATTTAACCTTATTAATAACAATATTAAATTACATTATCTTCATAATTTTTTAGGTAGTTTTCTGATGTGAAAACAATTAAAATTAGAGTTAGAAAATTTAAGAACTGGTATTAAAAAATATAAACTAAACTACTTGTATAATAATAAATTAATAGTTAATGAAAAATAAAAAAAACAATTCCTCCCCTGAATTGTTTTTTTTATTTAATAGCAATTTTATTTTTAATTTCATCTAAACTAGTTAAATCATCATTAGGATTAATATTGAAATTATATCCTTCCTGGCGATGATACTTGGGAATCACATGCATATGATAATGGAAAACTTGTTGAAAAGCTTCTTCTTTTTCATTAATAATATAGTTAATTCCTTTTGGTTTTAAAGTGTCATAAATACGATTAGCAATTAATTTTGAAGCCTTGGCAACTTCGGCTAAATACAAATCTTCGGTGTCGCTAAAGTAATCTGAATGTGATTTGGGGATTACCAAAGTATGACCATCGCTATTGGGAAAAATGTCTAAAAATGCATAAACATATTCATTTTCATAAACTTTACTACTAGGTACCTCCCCGTTAATAATTCGGCAGAACAAACAATCTTTTTTTAACATTTTTATGTGCCTCCTTGCTTACTCCATAATTATATTATAACAAAAAAAGCAAAAAGCCATCTTTTCGGATGACTTTTTCTTTCTTAATCACGACTAATAATGTATGTTCCAATCGCATCATATAAAGTTTGTGAATAGATGTTTTTAGGATCATAATTAAAGGCTAATGAATATAATCTTGTTTTCCCTGATTTTTGTAAATCAGTATTTTGGGCCATGGTATATTCAATTCATTTCAGAATATTACCTTTATAATTATCAACACTTGTTGGGGAACCATCAGGATTATATAAAGGAGCTCCGGTGTTATCATATGAACCTAGATAACCATCACTATTATATAACCATTTAACTGATAATCCTTGGACTAACCAATTAGCATTTAAGTCGGTTGGCTGTCCGCCAGAACCGTAAAATTTCATTTCTAATTTATTAGCATCAGTAATTGGTTTATCTTGATAATTTAAAGTCATATTATTCATTAAATCAATTGTATAAATTGGTAATACAAAGACTAATGAAGCATTCCGTTTGTTGGCATCAACAAATTCATATGTTGAAACTTGGTCAGTTGGTCCGTTATTAGCTCGCATAATTCCAGCGGTCAGGACATTTCCTAAATTGTTTTTATATAAGTCAGCATTGTTAATAGTTGTAAAAATTGAATTATCACTTTTCTTGAATCCAACAAATCCTTTAAAGCCCGGAACATTAAAGATTGGGTCAATTCCGTCTTTAATTTGGTTAGTAGTATCAGGAGCGGCCGGATCAACTGCAAAGTCTTTTTGCAATAAATCAATAATTGCTTTTTTGTTAGTTCCGTTTGCGGCATCATTAATAGCTTTAATTGTTGAATAAGGGAATTTTTTCTCTAATTCAGTTTTGGACATTTTAACTTCTCACACCATCTTAATGTAAGATTTTCATGTCGTACGGGAAGAAGGATTATCTTCTCATGATTGGATATTATTGAATAGGGCCCCGTTTTTATTAATATATAAATGGGAATCATTTCCGGCTCCGTATTTACGAATTTGGTTTTGGTGTAAATAGGTTGTAGCTAAAATTTGGTCAACAACGCTTGGAATTTCAACATGGTTATAATAGTCATTAAAACGAACTTTTAAGGCCACTTTTTTAGCATCTTCACTTAATTTATTAAAATCATCATAGCTAGATTGGTCTAATTTTTGGTCAATCTTAAATTTATAACCAGCATTTTTTTCTAACTCAGTTCGTGATTTAGCATAATCGGCAAGGAGAAAATCACCTCCACCACTACCAGCTTTGTCATAGAAGTATGATTTAACTCCTAAAACAAATCAATTATCAGTTTGGTAATCAGGGGCATACCCTTGACTAGCCATTTTATATTCTAAAGGTGAGTTATTACTAATTCCAGCTAAATATTCAGTATAGAGTTTATCAAGGGCAACTTGTTTAACAAAGTTAACAATTTGACGAGCAATAATGTTATCTGGTTGCGAAGTATCGATTGTAACGCCGGTATAACGCGCACGAGTTGCCTCTTCTGCTGAGTAATAGAATTTTGAAATATTAGAATCTAATAAGCGAATTGCTAATGTTTTTAAGTCAGCACTGTTAAAAATTTGGTTGAAAGAATATTGGACATAGTCAGCGTTACCATTAATTTCAGCAATAATTCATTTTTTAATTTCATCGGCAATTGCGGGGGTATCAAATCGTTCAAACTTATCACTTTTACAAGCAACAACTGCAGAAGAGGTTGAAGCTAAAATTGAAATTGTTCCTAAGATACTTAATAATCGTTTCATTTATCTTCGTCCTCCTTTTTAGTATTCAGCAATTGTCCAGAATTTACCATTTGTTGTTGTAATGTTAGCTAAAATAGCACTAACATCAAATGTTAAATCTGGTCAACCAACTGCATATCCTTGAATTGTAGTATTTTCAGTTTGAACTTTTGAAATAAAGGTTCCAATTGCTGATCCTGTTAAATTACTTGCCGCAGAATTAATAACGTTTGTAAACCATGTGGTATCTGCTTCACTACCTGATTGTGTTTTAAAAGTTAAGAAACGTTTATACCAATCATCAGGGGTTGCAATCTTAACAATATTTTTTTCAACATTATTAAAGAAATCAAAGATTCAGAATCATCATAAATTACTTGTTGTTCCATCCGTTGAAGAATCTAATTTGGCATATTTTTTAACTTCATCTAAGACATTAAATGTTGTACGACTACCAGCAATGGTATTAGCATTACTTTGGTTAACTAAATATTGTAAATATTTAGCATTTTTAAATTGAGTGTTCATTTTACTATTAACACTAACATCATCTGTTTTGTTATGACTAGCTGCTTCAAAAGTATTGTGGGCATAACTTAATGAGTCAAATTGTCAATTATTAGTATAGTTATTGTAATCATCTGTTGTGGTTGGATCTAAGTATTGGCCACCATCAATGTGAACAATATGTAAACCATCAGTATCAATGAAGGCAATTACTGAATCATCTTTTAGCCCTGAACCATCACTAACTTGACCAATTTTTCAAACTTGGCTCATATGAGTTGCAGTATCACTAGAATTACGGCTTAATGTTTTAATTGCAGCATCAGCATCTGCTGGAAGAGCATCATATGTAGTATTACCAACATTACCGTAAATATTTGCTTTTACAACATTTGATTTAAAAATATCATCACCATTATTTAGGGTTAATAAACTTTTTGAACTAGCAGCAGTCCCGTTATTATTACGGTAGAAAGTTTCTCAATCCTCAGGAGAACTTCCAGCTAATTTGCCAAGATCAGTAGTAATGTTTGCTAACACACCCTTATCAAAATCATCACTAGTAATACCATCTTTAAAGGCATTGGCTGCATCTTTAAAAGCATAAGTAACTTGTGAAATTGCTAATGGTTTTTGATTAGTAAATCAACGTTCTAAAGAATATTTTTGGAATAATGATAATTGTCCAGCTTGGTAAATGTTTGAGTTTAACATTAAAGATCCTAACTTATCATTGGTTGTTCCATCAAAAATAGGGGCGTCTACCATTCGATGGTCATTAAGATATTGTTCAGGTGTTTTGCTTTCCAAATCGGTGGCAATATTTTTTAAGGTTGCTGAAATATCAAAATCTGGGTAATTAAATTTTCATGCATTGGTTGTATAATTTCATTGGAATGCTACTGCTAAATCACGGCGGGCACTAATATTATCTTTATTTCAATCATCAGGTGATTTTTTTTGAACTATGGTAAAATCATAAAAATTATATAAATAATTAGTTAAGATTTGGTTACTACTTGATTGGTAACTACGCATATTATTGTTTAATAATACGTTAGTTAACATTGTTGTAGCACTTGTACCGTTATCAGCCCCAGTTGCCATAATTGCTGCTTTATAATTGTTTTCTTCAATTTCATATTTCTTTGAACCAGAAGCACCAGTAATATCTGGATAGTTTTTATCTAACCATTTATGATATTCATCTTCTCATTTTTTTTGGTAGTCGTTTTTAAATGATTGTTTTTTATTTTCAACTTGTTGATTGGTGTTAGAAACTAATAATTTTCATTGTTGACTTAAAATTACTTGTAAATCTTGGTAGTCAGCAACATCAGGCATTTTTTCACTCTGTCCACTATCAACTAATTTATTACTATTAGCTAAGATTGAAACACTTAGAATTTGCATTAATTGTACGGCCATTTTAATTCTAGTTGTTCCATCCCATTCATTAGGGTCATTACTTCATTTATCTCCCCCAATATTGGTAAACGGATCTTTTAGTTCATTTCAAACATCAGCGGAAGTAACATTTTTTCCACCCCCAATTCCGGGTAATCATGCTCACACACTATTTCCGGCGCTGTTTTTATGCTGATCCTTTGTATTGTCTTTATTACTACATGCTGCTAACGTTCCAACTGGGCCCCCAGTGATTACGAAACTAGCTAGTAATGACAAAAGTTTCTTCATTAATATTCCATCCTTCCTTGAGTTATTAACTTGGCTGAACTTTTCCTTATTAAAATGTAAAGAATTACATTTAATTTTTATACAAAGTCTACTTTTATTGTACAATAAAAGTAGACTTTATTATAAAAAAATTGAGATATTTTTAATATAAAAAGCCTGATAATTATAGGAAAATGAGGTGGAAAAATGCAGCAAATTGAAATTAAAAATTTACATGTTTCAGCTGATGGTGAGATGATTTTAAAAGGGTTGGATTTAGTTATTAAACAAAACGAAATTCATGCGCTAATGGGACCTAATGGTAATGGAAAATCAACTTTATTATCGACTATTATGGGTCATCCCAATTATAAGGTTGAACAAGGTGACATTTTATTTGATGGTGAATCTATTTTGGACAAAACAGTTGATGAAAGAAGCAAATTAGGCATCTTTTTTGCGATGCAATCACCAGTTGAAATCCCTGGTGTTTTAAACTTAGATTTTTTAAAAATAATTATTAATGCTCATCGCGAAACCCCAATTAAATTACCAGATTTATATAAAACAATTAATGAAAATACTAAAAGTTTAAAAATTGAAGAATCAATGATCCAAAGATATTTAAATAGTGGTTTTTCAGGGGGAGAAAAAAAGAAAAACGAGATTTTACAGTTAAATCTTTTAAATCCTAGTTTTGCTTTAATTGATGAAATTGATTCGGGACTAGATGTGGATGCTTTGAATGTTGTGAGTGGAGAACTTAATAAAAGAATTGGGAAAGATTTTGCAGCTTTAATTGTTTCTCATTATGATCGTTTTTTCAACTTGGTAAAACCAACACATGCCCATGTAATTATCAAGGGAAAGATTGTTAAAAGTGGTGATTATCAATTAGTAGAAAAAATTAACCAGGAAGGTTATGAATGATTGATGCGCGAATTAAAAATTGATAATGTTAAAAATGAAGATCAAAAGCGAATGAACACTGCGGTTGGTTGTGCCGCTAAAAATGCAAAATAATGAGTGTTTTATTAAATAACACGGTTGTTAATAATCAGTTTAATATTATTGATAATTCGCAGCATCAAACAGTAAAGATTGAGAATACTAAAGATGGGGAAAATTTTGAATTTAATATTACTGATAATATTAAAAACTTAACCTTATTAGTTTTTCTTCATCTAAATAATACTGTCAATCTTAAATTCAATATTGCTAATAATACTAATGTTAATATTGTTAATATTTACAAAAATAAAGATAACCACCAAAATATTAATTTAGAATATAATGTTTTGGCAAATAGTACTTTAAATTTATACCATTTAAATATTGTAGATAGTAATATCAACGAAAATGTTACTTTTAATTTATTAGAAAAAAGAAGTAAAGTAATTTATTATTTAGCAAGTTTATCAACTAGTGATAAACAAAAAAATGAAATTATTTATGCCCATCATCAAGCACCGCAAACGTTTAGTGAAATTAAAACTTATTCAATTGCAAAAGATGCTTCATTACAAACAGTTAAGTGTACTAGTCATATTGAAAAAACGATGGTTAAATCAGAAGCGCATCAAGAATTACGCTTATTAGTCTTTGATAAAACTTCGCGGGCAATTTCCGATCCGATTTTACTAATTGATGAAAATGATATTAAAGCTAGCCATGCCAATGCATTAGGGATGCTAGACCCTGAACAAGTTTTTTATTTGCAAGCCCGGGGACTAACAGTCAACCAAGCACGTAAATTAATTTGTATGGGATATTTTAAACATGTAGTTGAAGCAATTGATGATGAAAAAATTCAAACTGAAATTATTAACGAAATTGATCGGGAAATTGGAGAGTAAGAAGATGGTTGATGAAAAGAATATTAAAAAGTTGTTTCCTTTTTTTGCAAATAATCCCAATGAAATTTATTTTGATTCTGCGGCAACTACTTTAAAACCGCAAGTTGTAATTGATGGTATTATTGAATATTATAGTAAATATGGGACTAATCCCCATAATACTGATAGTGACTTAGCATATGAAACATACCAAAAATTCAACCAGGTGCGGACAAAAGTGCAGAAATTTATTAATGCAAAGGATAGTAACGAAATTGTTTTTACACCCGGAACAACTTTTGCATTAAATCAAATTGCTTTTGGTCTGGAAGATACTATTCAACCGGGAGATGAAATCCTAATTACTTACCAAGAACATGGGTCTAACATTTTACCATGATATCGTTTGGCAAAAAATAAAGCAGCAACTGTTAATTTTATTCCGTTAAAAAATCATACCCTTGATTTAGTGGCTTTAAGCAAAATGATTAGCGAGAAAACAAAGGTAATTAGCTTTGCGAACATTTCTAATATTTTAGGTTATGAAATTGATGTTGTTGCGGTAAGTCAAAAAATTCGGGCTTTAAATCCTAATATTATAATAGTAGTTGATTGTGCCCAAGGAATTTTACATACTAAAACGGATGTCCAAAAATGGGATGTGGATTTTATTTGTTTTTCAGCACATAAGATGTTTGGACCAACTGGGGTTGGGGTTTTATGAGGTAAAATTAACCATTTAAAAGCATTGCCCCCCTTGATCGTTGGTGGAGATATGAATGCTCGCATTAGTAGCGATGAGTTGTCATATCTTTTAAAAGAAGTTCCCTTTTGTTTTGAAGGAGGAACCCAGAATATTGCTGGTATTTTGGGGCTTGCGAAAGCAATTGATTTTATTAACGAAATAGGTTTAGATAATATTATTGCTTATGAACAACAATTAAAACAATATGCTGTTGAACAATTTAATTTAAAATTAAAAGATAAGATAGTTGTTTATAATCCTGATGCCAAAACGGGGTTATTAGTATTTAATGTTAAAGATAAATTTGCCCAAGATGTTGCAACCCACTTAGGAACAATTAATCACATTACCGTGCGGAGCGGAGAACATTGTTCAAAATTAATTAACCAAGTTATTGGAGAAAGCAATACGGTGCGAGTTAGTTTTTCAATATATAATAATAAAGAAGAAATCGATAAGTTAGTGCTAGCATTAGTTAATGAACAAGATTTTTTAGGAAGGTTGGTGTAAATGAGAATGGAAAATAAAGATCCGATATTTTTACGGCAAATAATTATGGAACACTATGCAAACCCTACCCAAAAGGGTCTTTTAAAAAAACCAAATAGTCTCTATGTTCATCAAGCTTCGGATTCTTGTATTGATGATATGCACCTTGAACTGGAAATTGCTGATAATAAAATTACGAGTGCAAAATTTGATGGGATTGGGTGTGCAATTTCTACCGCTGCCACAGATATTATGGCTGGTGAAATTGTTGAGAAACCAGTTGCAATGGCAATTAAAATTATTGATAATTATTTAAATATGTTATTTGAAAGAACATACGATGAAACAATGTTAAATGAATTAATTGCTTTCATTAATGTTCCCAAACAACCCAACAGAATCAAATGCGCAAGTATTGGGGTTAATGGTTTCTTAAAGTTATTGCAAGAATATGAAAAAACACAAAAATAAAGGTGGTGGATTAAATGCCAAAGTTAAAACAAGAAAAAGAAATTAAAGATCTTTCAACATATAAATATGGCTTTAGTGATGGTGATATTTCTTATTTTCATACTGACCAGGGAATTAATGAAGAAGTAATTCGAAAAATTTCAAATTATAAAAATGAACCTGCATGAATGTTAGAGTATCGCTTAAAGTCATACCATAATTTTATGAAAATTAATAATCCCAAATGGGGTCCTGATTTATCTTTTATTAATTTTGATGAATATGTTTATTATTCAAAATCAACTGATAAAATTGCCAAAACTTGGGATGATGTTCCTGAAAAAATCAAAAATACTTTTGACCGCTTAGGAATCCCCGAAGCTGAAAAAGAATTTTTAGCTGGAGTCAAAGCACAATATGATAGTGAACCAGTTTATGGTAGCATGTTAAAAGAAGTTGCTGAAAAGGGTGTTATTTTTTTAGACTGTGATACCGCGTTAAAAGAACAACCAGAATTATTTAAAAAATATTTTGGTACTTTAGTTCCTAATAGTGATAATAAATATGCAGCACTAAACGGTGCAGTATGGTCTGGAGGTTCCTTCATTTATGTGCCAAAGGGTGTTAAATTAGATAAACCATTGCAAGCATATTTCCGGATTAATTATCAAAATAGTGGCCAATTTGAGCGAACTTTGATAATTGTTGATGATGATGCCGAACTCCATTATATTGAAGGATGTACGGCACCAATTTATTCCGAGGATTCATTACATGCGGCAGTGGTTGAAATTTTTGTTGGGAAAAATGCTAAAATGCGTTATACTACAATTCAAAATTGAAGTGATAATGTCTTAAATCTAGTAACTAAAAGAGCAATTGTTGAAGAAAATGGTCAAATGGAATGAATTGATGGAAATATTGGTTCAAAAATTAATATGAAATATCCTAGTTGCATTTTAAAAGGCCGAAATGCCAAGGGTCAATGTATCTCAATTGCGGTTGCTAAAGAAGGTGTTATTCAAGATGCTGGAGCAAAAATGATTCACTTAGGAAAAAATACTTCTTCTAAAATTATTTCAAAATCAATGACCTTTAATGGTGGTTCAGCAAATTACCGGGGTTTAGTACAAATTGGTCCGAATGCTCAATATTCAAAAGCCAGGGTAGAATGTGATACTTTAATTTTAGATGGGAAGTCACATTCCGATACCATTCCTCAAAATAAAGTTTTTAATAATGAATCGCAAATTGAACACGAAGCAACCGTAAGCAAAGTTTCAGAAGAACAATTATTTTATTTAATGAGTCGGGGTTTAACTGAGCAGCAAGCATTAGAAATGATTGTAATGGGTTTTTTAGAACCATTTACCAAAGAAATTCCAATGGAGTATGCCATTGAATTAAACCAATTAATTAAAATGGATATGGAAGGTAGCGTTGGTTAAGCAATGGCGAAATCAAAAGATGAAATTCGTGCCGAAAAATTATTTTACCGGCAAAACCTTGATAAGAAATACTATCAAAAAAGTAACCGAATTATTCGGAAAAAACTATTAAAGGTGCCCGCTTTCCAATTGGCAAAAACAATCGGGATTTATTATTCAGTTAATAAAGAAGTTGACACGCTAAAAATTATTAAATATTTATTAAAACATAAATATAATGTTGTGTTACCACGAATAGTTGGTGCTGCTTTGCAATTTCACCAAATTAATAATTTACAAACTGATTTAAGCTATAATGCAAAGTATAAACTATATGAACCAGATAATAAATTGCCAATTTATGCTCCCCAGCTGATTGATGTAATGATTATTCCCTTATTATCCTATGATCTTGACCATCATCGTTTAGGATATGGGAAAGGTTTTTATGACCGTTATTTAAAAGACTTCAGGGGAACTAAGATTGGTTTAGGTTATCACTTTCAATTTGTTGAAAAATTGCCTTGTGAACCCCACGATATTCCCCTTGATATAATTGTTACTAATTAGTACTTTAATAAATTAGAAAAAAGTTTGCCGCTCGGTTCAGAGCTTCTCTTGATATAATCTTTTTAGTATTAAATTATTACATTAAGATTTAGTTAAAAGAAGAGGAGAATGCTAATGGCACAGCACGCAGCGACGGCAAAACATGTTCCTTCTTCAACACATAATAATTCATCTAATAAAAAAGGACTTCGTCAAGCAGGTTATATCTTTATGGTTATTAACACTGTCTTTTTAGCTTTTGCAATTATTCCAATGATCTGATGTATTCCAATGACAAGGGCCGCTAAAAAGAAAATCAACAATTTAAATGAATCTGCAATCTGCTTAGGTATTTTTACCTTTTTATTTGTTAGTTTTATTGGGGGAATTTTATTACTGTGTGGAGGGAGTGCCGAATAAAATAGGGTTAACCTATTTTTTTATTGAAAAAAAATGTAGATGACCTACATTTTCTTATTATTAATATTTTCTTGCACTGATTTTTGATAAGCTTGTTGACCTTTGATCATTAAACACAACTGAATAATTCCAATAAAGCCCATTAGCACAACAAAACCACAAGCAATATAATTAAAAATTATTTTTATTTTAAATCGCTGTGGATTTTTAGTTTGAATTGCTAATAACGCTGTAGTATTCTGAAATGAACTGTGCGAATGCTTCTTTTTTTCTTGGTAGTATTTGCAAAGAAAACTTACTTCAAAATATAATAGTGTCCCAAAAAAGATTAGCGGTATTATTTGAATGACAGGTGGGATTCACTGGCCATGAATTAACGAAATTATTGCTCTTGTAAAAATTGAAATTGTTAAGGCGGCATCTAAGATTGCAATAAAAATGATGCTACTAAAATAATAATTGATTTTTTTATCAATTGCCATTATGAAACTCCTTTCTAAATTTAATCTTATAAATTTAGAAAGATAACATTATTTTTAACCTCCAAAATTATTTTCAGTCTTTTTAAATATAGAGATTTTTTAAAATTAACAACATAATTAATAATTATTCGAATTTTTAGAAAAATTACAAACATTCTTTTTAACCAAGGATAATATATTTTACTTTTAATTAGTTGAAAATGAAAATATAAAAACTTAATAAGATTATTAATTCCCAATTTAGTAACATGCTTAACTTGGCTAAAAATATATTTAACTTTAAATTTAAACCAAAAAACTAAGCAAGTAAAAACAATTAAAATAATTAAACCAAAACTAATTAAACTGGCAATTATTAATGAATAAGGAATTAATAGTATTCTATTATTTAAATTAAAGTTAGCATTTAAAACCACATTGATTCCTTGTCATAATAATAAAATTGGCAAAAGATTATAGAAGAGTGGTTGCAGTTCTGTAACATTGTTTTTATTTTTATATCATTTGTAAGTTTGTAAATTTTTAGAAATTTCAATAGTTCTTTTTAAAAATTTAACAATTCAAAAAACAGCAAACCAAGTAATAATAATTAGCATAGTGATATTACTTATTATAAAAAATGGTAAGGCAAAAGGAGAAAGCAAACCAAAGCTTACAAACAAGAAAAATATTGATAATGGTCTTGATAACAAAATTTTCTTCATCTGATGATCTCCTTATTTTTGAATAAATTATAACATATCTTGCCAACACCCTTCAGTGACAAAATAAAAAGATAAAATAGGCAATAAAATATTTTATGTTAAAATATAAATGTATTATATTTAATGTTAAGAAAGGCGGTGGTTATCCATGGAATCCAGACTGGAATGTCCGATATCCGGCATTAAATTACATAATCTACAGGGTATTAGTTTTAAATTTAATACATTATTTTGTAATATTTCTAAACCACAAATGGATAACTGCAGCAATGATGATCAATAATAATAAATAATTTTTCATTTTTTTGGTTGCTTCTTATCTTATTTTGTTGTGTTTAGAAAAAGAAAGGAAGCCCAAAAATGTTCAGAAAATATAGAGAAAAATTAGCTCTTAAAAAGAAGCTAAATTTTAATGATAGAAAATTAAAACTTTGTGCATCTTTAGACCAACCGGAATTATTAAAAGAAATGAAACAAGACGAGTTTGGAATTAAAGATCACCAAGTGGAAGAATTACAAAAAGAACATGGTTATAATGCAGTTGATCCATCAAAATTTAATTGAGGGTTGAATTTCCTAAAATCTTTTTTTGGACCTTTCAACTTAGCTTTGCTGGCAATTTGTATTTATAACTTTTATAACTACTTTAGTACCGCTGTTAGTGATCGTAGTTTAGGAGATATTTTATCACCTTGTATCGTCGCTTTAATGATTCTAGCTAGTGGGACTGTGGTATATGTCCAAACTATTAAAGCACATTTTGTAACTAAAAAACTAATTGGCATTGTTAGTAATAAAGCAACGGTCATTCGTAATTTAGAAAATTATCAAACAATCAATCAAGATAATATGTTTGAATTAGTAAAAAAAGCACACGATCTTGATGTAAAGGAATTAGTTCCCGGTGATTTAATTTATTTATCAAGTGGGGATATGGTTCCGGCTGATGTTCGTGTTTTAGTTAGTAAAGACTTATTTATTAACCAAGCTGCCTTAACAGGTGAATCAGTGCCAGCTGAAAAACATGCGACAACTACTAATACTAATTTATTAGAATTAGAAAATATCTGTTTAGCTGGAACAAGTGTAATTTCAGGTAGTGCGATTTGCTTAGTTGTTCGTACTGGTAAACAAACATATTTCTCATCAATTTCAGATGTCTTAAAAGAACGCCGACCATTAACAAGTTTCCAAAGCGGAGTTAAACGTGTGACATTCTTATTAATTATGTTTATTTTAATTATGGCCCCAATTATTTACTTAATTTATTCAGGAACAAAAAGTGACTGGGTGGGAGGAGTTGCATGGTCAGCTGCTGCTGTTGTCGGAATTATTCCTGAAATGCTACCAATGATTGTTACTTCTAACCTAGCACGGGGAGCTTATAAATTAAGTAAGAATAAAGTGGTAATCAAAAATTTAGGTTCAATTCAAGATCTGGGAGCCATTGATGTTTTATGTACTGATAAAACGGGAACCCTAACCAATGATAAAATTGAACTAATTGATTTCTTAACCTTGGATAATAAAAAAGAACCAGAATTATTAAAATTATTATATTTGAATAGTTATTTTCAAACTGGAATTAAAAATCCGCTAGATAATGCAGTGCTTAGTTTTGTAAAAGAAAATGAATATCGATTCAATATTAATAATTTTCATAAAGTTGATGAAATTCCCTTTGATTTTGAACGTCGCCGTTTAACAATAGTTGTCAATAATGATAATGGGACTAAATTAATTACTAAGGGAGCCATTGAAGAAGTTTTAAAAATTAGTACTAAAATTTACTACCAAGATAAAATTGTTGACTTAGATGATAATTTACGAAGACAAATTAAAGCGCAACTTGAACGCTTAAACAACCGTGGTTTTCGTGCGTTAGGACTAGCATATAAAAATGTTAGTGCTGATAAAAAAGCATTTAATATTGAAGATGAAAATGAACTAATCTTCTATGGTTATGCTAGTTTCTTAGATATTCCAAAACCTTCTGCTCATAAAATGGTTAAAATTTTAGCTTCACGGGGAGTAGAATTAAAAATTTTAACAGGAGATAATGAAGCTGTTACACGTTCAATTTGTGAACGAGTAGGAATGAATATTAAAGGAATTATCTCGGGGGAAGAATTAGATGGTCTAGCTGACTATGAATTAAAACGAGTAGTTGAAAAAAATAATGTTTTTGTAAAATTGAATCCCCTTGAAAAAGCACGGATCATTAATATTTTAAAATTAAATGATCATGTCGTTGGCTTTATGGGTGATGGAATCAATGATGCTCCCGTGTTACGCCAAAGTGACATTGCCATTTCAGTTGATAATGCCACTGATATTGCTAAAGAAGCTTCAGATATTATTTTGTTAGAAAAATCATTAGATGTTTTAGAAAGTGGAATTGAACAAGGAAGATTAACTTTTGGAAATATTCTAAAATATATTAAAATAACAATTGCTTCGCAATTTGGAAATGTTTTCACTTTACTTATTGTTGCTGCTTGAATCCCTTTTGAACCAATGATGCCCGTACAAATGTTATTACAAAATTTAATTTATGATTTCTCACAATTTGCAATCGCATTTGATCGTGTTGACCCCGATTTCTTATTAACCCCACAGCGCTGGAAAACCAAAGGGTTCTTACCATTTGCGCTAGTTAATGGTCCAATTAGTAGTGTCTTTGATGTAATTACTTTTGCCATCTTTGGCTATGGATTTGGTGTTTTAGCAGCATATCATGCTGACCCAACTTCAGCCAATGCTGCTCATCATGTGGCAATGTTCCAATCAGGATGATTTATTGAAGGATTAATTACCCAAACTGTTGTTATGCAAATGTTTCGTACTAAAAAAATTCCCTTCTTCCAATCATATGCAACATGACCTGTTAATATGACAACAACAATTGTGATCTGTTTAGGATTCTTAATTCCTTATGCCTTCAATAATGTGTTTAGTATGACACCCCCACCAGTAATCTATATTCCAATTGCCCTTGCGGTAATTGCCGGTTACTGTTTGGTTGCCCAGTTTTCAAAAGTTGCTTATATTCGAGTTGCCAAAAATTGACTTTAATAACCAAAAACGTTTATTTAATTAAACGTTTTTTATACTATAATATAAATGTAGAGATAATTTATGGAGAGTGAGATTAACTATGGAAAAAGTAAAAGAGTTTGAATTAAAACTACGCGATGGTAAAGATTTACATATGTATGAATGACTAAACGTCGAAAACCCAAAAGGAGTTTTACAATTAGTACATGGGTCATGTGAGCATGCCTTACGTTACCAAGACTTTGCTAATTTTTTAAATAAAAATGGTTATCTAGTAATTGCCAATGATCATCGTGGTCATGGAAAAACTGTTAAAAATAAAGAGGATTTTGGTTATTTTGCCGATGATAATGGCTGACAAATTTTAGTGGATGATTTATATGAAGTAAATAAATATATTCAAGAAAAGTATCCGCACTTACCAATTGTGATGTTTGGACATAGTATGGGCTCTTTTTTGGCTCGCCATTATGCAATTGAACATGGTGATACGTTAAAAGCTGTTGTTTTTTGTGGGACTGCTCATTATGGAACTTCAACTTTAAAATTTGCCCGTCGAGTTGCTGCTCGTCATCAAAAAAAATATGGGCCAAAAGTATTAGACAAGTTTATTCATAAACATTCTTATGCTCCCTTAAATAAAAAATTTAGAAAAGAGGGCAACACCGGTGCCGAATGAATTTCAAGTGATAAAGATGTCCAACAAGGATTTTTAAAAGATCCATTAACTTTTCCAGTATTTACAACAAGTGGTTATAAAGATTTATTTAGTGGCTTAATGTATATTGAAAACAGGGATAATATTCAAAAAACTCCAAAGCAGTTACCAATTTTATTTTTATCGGGTAAAAATGACCCAGTTGGAAAATTTGGAAAGATGGTTATTAAAACACATAAAAATTATTTAAAATATGGTTATCGAGCAGATATTAAATTATATAATGAAATGCGCCATGAAATTTTAAATGAAAAAAACAAAGGTGAAGTTTATCAGGACATTTTAGCGTTTTATAATAGTAATATTTAGTAGATTAAAAAATGTGAATTTTAAGTTGTTTAAAATTCACATTTTTTCTTTTCTATGTTAATCTTCGTAATTAATTTGCTTTTTATTTTTAAGTAATGATCACATAAAGAAAAGAATACTTATTCCTCCCATAATTGGGGCTAGAATAACAGTAAAAATAATCCCCGTTTTTAACAAAGGCAATTCTGAGCTCTTTAAAATTTGACGAGGAGTCGTAAATTTTAAAAATTCAAAACCATTAACCTCATTTCCTAAGAAAACTATTTTTTGGCTACTGATTAAAATTAAACCAAGAACCATAAAAATTAAGGTTATGATTATTAAAATTAAAGTTGCTTTTTTCATTAAACCTATCCTTTTTATCAATTATTTATATATTTTTATAATTCATGCTATTCCTTACGTTTATCTTAACGAAAAAAATAAAAAAGTAAATCTATTTAAATAAAGATTAATAAAAGTAATATAATATATTATGGATAAGATATACTAGAATATTTTACTTGTTTAGACATAATAAAATAATTTAATAGAAAGGACATGAAATATGAAAAAGTTAATTTCAATTTTTAATGTGGGGATTTTATCAACAACCCCTTGCTTCTCAATTTTGGGTTCCAGTGCTAATGATGTGCTACCTCCAAGTAATATTGAAAATCTTGCCACCGATGTTGACAATCTTGCGAGGCAATATTACTCGGTTGATCATTTCATTAATAACAATTTAACTAGTGCCAAATACATTGCTTCACTTTTGCAAAGCACAACAGGTTATGCGGAAGCTTACTACACAAAAGCATTAAATTCAAATGTTATTGAAACATTTGATGACACATATACTAACAATACAAATAATAATCAAAAAATAAAAACCCAATCATATTCAAAAACAATAACTAATACTACTTCATGAAGTATTACAGGGGGTACGAAAACTAAAATTACTGAAAAAGTTAATTTCATTTTTTTTGAAGGAAAAATTAGTGCAGAATTAGATATTTCAGGAGGCTATACTAATACAACAACAGAAACGGAAACAGTTGAAGCTCCCGAACAAGAATTTATTTTGCCAGCTAATAAAACAGGGGTGGTTACTTACATCATTGAAGAGGGAACTTATCAAAGTGATGGGCGAATAAGATTTTTTGTTTCTCCTGATACTTTAATTTGAACATCAACATGAGAAGACTCAGCTGGGGGGCAGCATTCAGCGCCTTTTAATCTTCGAGGATTAGTTGAATATTTTAAATCACATGGTTATGGTAAATATTTTTTAAATAATTACCAAGGTGATTCTGTAATTACTGTCGATAATCTTGACAACCCTCAAAAAATTTCGTTAAATTTACCAATTTCATGAGTTTCAAAAGGTGAAAAAATTAGTGTAGAGTATAAGGTTAAATAATAGAAAGGAAAATTATTAATGAAAAAATTATTATCGTTATTTGCAAGTGGTATTATAATAGGTTCATCTTGCACTTCTTCTTTGTTAGAAACTAATAAATTTTTTAATCTTAAAAATAATGAAACATTACCACCAACTACTTTAGAAAACTTAATGCAAGATATTAATGAAAAGTGTTTACGAGTTAATCCTGGTGTTTATCCAACCGAATCGTTATCTGATGCTACAGCCGATTTAGCTAATCGTTTTATTGCTAACAAAACAGGGATTGTTTCCGTTTATGATTTTCATCCAATTAATTCAAATGTTGTTGAAACTTTTAGCAGTAGTTTTTCTAATACTTCTGATTTGTCACAGACATTTAAAACCCAGTCCTATTCAAAATCTGTTACAAATACCATTTCATATTATATTGAAGTTGGAGTAAAAATTAGTGGTTCTTTTAATTTTTCAGTATTTTGAACAACCACTTCGGTAGATGTGGAAGTTGATTTATCAGGTAAATATAGCCATACCACAACCACAACCGAAAAAGTAACAGCACCTAGTCAAACGGTTACTGTTAATCCCCATTCTAATTTGGACGTTACTTATATCATTGAGCAGGGATCGTACGGAGCTAATGGTAGAATTAAATTCTATTTACCATTAGATACAATTTTTTATGGTTCATTAATGAGTGATGGATATACCCATGGTTATAATATAAAAAATCTAGCCCACATATTAGCTTATGAAGATGGCTATGGTAAATATTTACAAGAAGATTACAATGGGGATTCTGCACTAACAGTTGATGACATTGCTAACCCTAAACATGTATCTTTAAATTTACCAATTTCATGAACATCACAAGGTGGGGCATTTACTATTTCATATAATGAAACAAGGATCTAATTTTAAGGTAATTTGTTTAAAATAGCTAATTATTTAGCTATTTTTTAAAAGTTAAGATCAGATTGAGAATTCTATTGTTTTTTAAATAATTTATGCTATATTTATATAGGCACTTATTTTAGATAAGTAAAATTACTGAATAAAATGTGCTTAAATGTGGTAGAAATAAAATTATTTCGTTTGGACCACAGCGAGAATTAATATATATAAGGAGGAATTGCTCGTGGCAAAAATTACAAGAATTGCTAAATTAGAATTTCCAGCTGGACAAGCAAAACCAGGGCCAGAGTTAGCATCATTAGGGATTAATATGCCCCAATTTACTACACAATTTAATGAAGCAACCAAAGACCGAATGGGAGATATTGTTCCAGTTGTTATTACTGCTTTTGATGACAAGTCATTTAAATTTGAATTAAAAACAACACCGGCTGCTATTTTATTAAAAAAAGCGGCTAATATTCAAAAAGGTTCACCAAAAGCAAAAGAACAAAAAGTAGCGACAATTAGTGTCGATCAAGTTCGTAAAATTGCTGAATATAAATTACCAGATTTAAATGCTAATGATGTTGAAGCAGCAATGCGAATTATTGCCGGAACTGCTAAGAATATGGGAATCGTTATTGAAGGAATGGAATCTTCGAAGGAAGGTAAAAACTAATGGCTAAATTTGGAAAAAAATATAATAAAGTTGTCGAATTAGTTGATAAAAATAAATTTTACCCCATTTCAGAAGCAATTGAATTAGCCAAAAAAACTACAACCACAAAATTTGATTCAACAGTTGAAGTTGCTTTTAACTTAAATGTTGATCCTCGTCATGCTGACCAACAAATTAGAGGGGCAGTTGTTTTACCAAAAGGAACTGGAAAAACACAAAAAATCTTAGTGTTAACTAATACCAAAGAAACTGAGGCCAAAGAAGCGGGCGCTGATTTTGTGGGCGGAAAAGATATGATTGAAAAAATCCAAAAAGAAAATTGATTTGGATTTGATGTTATTATTGCAACTCCTGATATTATGGCAGAATTAGGAAAAATTGGGAAGTTACTAGGACCAAAAGGTTTAATGCCAAACCCAAAAACAGGAACAGTAACTCCGGATGTAAAAAAAGCCGTTGAAGAAGTTAAAAAAGGAAAAGTTGAGTACCGTGTTGATAAAAATGGTAATATTCATGCAATCTTAGGAAAAGCATCATTTAAAGCCGAAGACTTAAAAGCTAATTATGATGTTATCTTTGACACAATTCGTAAAGCAAAACCATCCGCTGTTAAGGGAGCATATATTAAAAATATTGCTGTCACAACAACAATGGGTCCGGGAATTAAAGTTTTAATTGAATTATAAAATAAAAAGTTATCTTAATTAAGATAACTTTTTATTTACTACTAGTTGGTTGTTGTTGAGTAATACAATGAATATTACCCCCACCAAGGAGAATCTCACGGGCCATAATTGGTTCAATTTTATGGTTTGGGAAAACTGTTTGTAATGTTGTAATCGCCAAATCATCATATTTATCACCAAAAATTGGGAGAATAATCGCTTGATTAGCAATATAAAAGTTAGCATAACTAGTTGGCATTCGTAATCCTTCTGCTCTTGCCATTGTGTTGGAAAGGTCAATATCGTCAGCTTCAACTGGTTCAATAAATAATGGCCCTGGTTGGTGCAATTTTGTAACTTTAATTTCCCGCCCTTTAGCATCCAAAGTAGTTGTTAAAATTTGATAAGCTGCTTGCGAACGTTCATACTGAGGATCATCTTTATCTTCGGTTCATGTTAATAAGACATGACCCGGAGCAACGACATGTAACATGTTATCAACATGGCCATTAGTTTCATCATTATATACTCCAAAGGGCAACCAAATTACTTTATCAACCCCACAAAAAGATTTTAAATTTTCTTCAATTTGTTCTTTCGTAAGATGAGGATTGCGGTTTTTATTTAAGAGACATTCTTCTGTTGTGAATAATGTTCCCTCCCCATCAGTATGGATACTACCACCTTCAAGAACAAAATCAGGGCGGTAATAATCAATATTAAGAATCTCACAAGTTTT
The DNA here is from genome assembly GCF_040940205.1 of Spiroplasma sp. DGKH1. Taxonomy (NCBI): domain Bacteria; kingdom Bacillati; phylum Mycoplasmatota; class Mollicutes; order Entomoplasmatales; family Spiroplasmataceae; genus Spiroplasma; species Spiroplasma sp. DGKH1. The sequence goes on from NZ_JASTWG010000004.1 coordinate 27,346, forward strand.
TTGGGCAATTGCATCATCTTTATCCCACGGAAAGTAAAGCCCGCCTAGTAATCCTCCTCAGGCGTTAAAAATTCAGTCAACTCCCCGAATTTGGCCATTCTTATTTTTGACAATTGTTGGACCGACATCTCGCATTCAAGCATCATCATTTGAACATTCAATCACCCGAACATTTTCACCCAGGAGGTTACGAGCATGTTCAAATTGTTGATAAGAAACGAGCATTGTTACTTTTTCATATTTAGCAATTGTATTAGCAACAGTGGCATAAGCTCGTTGGGCTGGCTTTCCTCCTTGTCGTCAATTATCTGTTCGTTCTGGTCAAATCATTCAGCATTGGTCATGTGGTTCTCATTCTGCAGGCATTCAAAAACCATCGTTTTTAGGAGTTGATGTTAGTTGTTTGCTCATAATTGTTATCTCCTTTCATTAAATTAATTTTTTTAGTTTGATGATGTGCTCATCATATTAAAAGTTCACCAATAATAATACAAATCATAGTTCCGATTAAGGCAAAGGCAATAAACTGCCCACCATCATTTCATGCCCAAGTTTGTTGGTGGATAATAATTTTACCAAATAAGAATAAAATAATACTTAAACATAAAATGAGCATTGGAATAATAACCACAATTCATTGGAATCATTGTGGTCCGGGAATTTTAAATGGCCGTTTTAAATTTGGATACTTATAACGGATAATAAGAAAACTTGGAAAGATTAATAAATAGGGGAGTAAGAAAATAATTGACGAAAAGGCATATAGTTGTCAAAAAATATCCGAAATCTCTCCCGAAGGGGACATTACACCCGCAATAATTAATAAAATTGTACAGATAATTCCGGTGATAATGGTTGATCAAAAGGGTGAATTATTTTTTAGAACTGTGGCAAAGGTCTTTGGAAATTCTCCGTCACCGGCTGCTTCTTGAATTGCTTTATTAGCACCGGTACTTCAGGTAATCATATTTCCAAAAAAAGTAAATAATAAAAACACCCCTAAAATTTTTGTTAACCATTCCGGGAAGACTTTCCCGATTGTTTGAATAATTCCATTGGAGATATCTAGTGTTTTAATATCAGTCACAATATTAACAGCAATTGTTCCAATTAGATAACAAATTACGATTGTTACCCCTGCTAAAATAGTGGATAAGGGAATATCGCGTTTCGGGTTTTTCATACTACTAGTAGTATTTGACCCTAATTCAAAACCGGACAGATTATAAATAATCACCGGAAGAAAGACAATCCCTTGGGTTCAGGATGGAACAATTCCATACTGAGGATCATTAACTTTTGTCGCAATTGGATTACCAGTTGCCAATCAAGTAATTGCTGCTGCGATTAACCCCACGGTTACAACTAATTTTGAAATAGTTGAAAAATTTGGTAATCATTTAATATAATTAAAATTAAGTAAACCAACTAGCACCGTTAGTCAAGTAATAGCAATTGCAATGCCAATTTGAACTCATAAGGATAAGGGGTGAGTTGGAAAAAATATTTTTGACAAACTTGATGAGAAGGCGATGTAAACTGATGACATTCATAAACCGACATTTAATCAATAAAATCAGTTTGTTCGGGCTGCTCACCGGTTACCACAGGCTTTTTTAACTCAGGTGTAAATTCCACCATCATCACTATAAGCAGCTCCTAATTCAGCTGTTATTAAACCATATGGTAAAAAATAAAAGATTGATAAAATAATTCAATAGATAATTGATTGTCAACCAATTGCTGCTGCTGAAGCAAAGGAATCTAAGACAAAGACAGCGCTAAAGGTAAAAGCAATAATATTAAATAACTTTAACCCTTTTTTTGCTTTAGCCATGGTTATTCTTGCGGAATGTTATTTTTTTGTTTCAGCATAATCATTATTATAGGTATAACGTTGTTTTCAAGAACGATCTTGGTGTTCCATAAAACTTTCAAGTTTACCTTGATAATAATCTTTAACAGCATTTGATGATTTATCAATTTGTGGGTACATATAACACACTAACAAAGCCATTTGGGCTGTTAACCGATTTTCTGCTTGGTCGAAAACAATTGATTGGGAAGAATCAATTACCTCATCATATACTTCCACATTTCGCGAAGCAGGTAAACAATGCATAAAGAAGGCTTGGTCTCCTGCTTGTTTCATTAATTCTGGTGAAACTTGGTAATTTGGTTTAAAAGCCTGGACTCTTTCTGCTGCCTCATCTTCTTGGTCAACTCATCACCATAAATCAGTATAGATAATATTAGCATTTTTTACTTCTGCCAAATCATCGGTTATTAATACTGATCCACTTTTAATTTGTGCTATATTTTCTTGGGCAATAGTAACCCATTCCGGTGGACTTTGATATTTTGTCGGAGAAATGTGGACAAAATTCATTCCTAATTTTGTCGTAATATGCATTAGTGATGAACAAACATTTGTACGATCACCAATAAAGACAACTTTAATTTCGTTAAAATTAATATTTTCATAATCAAGATTTTTGGTAGTTGGTAAATGTTCTAACATTGTAAAAACATCACAAATTGCTTGGGTAGGATGGTTATAATCTGTTAACCCATTAAAAACAGGAACATCCGCATATTTTGCTAAATTTAAAACTGTTTGATGTTTTAACGCACGACACATAATGCCATCACACATATGTGATAAGACTTTTGTTGTGTCATATAAACTTTCCCGAGCACCTAGATGAATTTCTCCGGGTTTTAAATATTGGGCATGTCCTCCTAATAAGGTCATTGCTGCTTCAAAAGAAACACGGGTTCTTGTTGAGGGTTCTTCAAAAATCATTGCTAAAGTTTTATTTTTTAATAGTTCAGGAACGGCACCATTGTAGCGTGCTTCCTTTAACATTTTCATCAGTTTAAATATCTCAAAAATTTCTTTTTGACTTAATTCTTGGGTATCTATAAAATGTCTAACTTTATTCATATGTTATCTTCCTTTCTATAATTTGATTATAATTTTCTAAAATATTAATTCAAATCCGAAAATTTAATTTTAAATTACTAAAAAGGGTAATTAACATACTATTTATTTACTTGTAAAGACTAAATTAATAACTCAAAAGTTAAAAGACAAACAGATAATATTATATTTTACGATAGTAAACTTCTATTTTTGGAAGTTATTAGTTCATTTATTAACGACAATTTTTTTTAATTATTTATTACTAAAATCATTCTCACTGGGAATCCAAGAGTCATTATCAAAAAAAACTTTTGGAATGATACTATATTTAATTCTTTCAACATTTTCAAGAGCTCTAATTTCTTCTAAGAAAATTGTTAGTTCATTAAAGGTTTTAAATTTTGCTTGTAAACTAATTGTTTCATTTGACCAGTGTTTTGAAAAGTAAACCACATTGGAAGAATTAGTACAAAGTTCTTTGATTTCATCATTAATAACTTGTTTCTTCGTTCAAATAAAAACATCGACAATAATGTTGTAACCAAAGAATTCAGAGTTGACAATGGCCACGGGACGAATAACTTTATTTTTAATTAGTCAATCAACATGCGCTTTAATTGTTTTTTGGCTGACATTTAGTTCTTTTGCAATTTGGTTATTACTTGTTAAAGCATTTTTATTAAGATGTTTAATAATTTGATAGTCGATTTTGGTAAGAACTTTTTGTTTCATAAATTATCTCCTTTCATTTTTATATGCTATATAGTTAAATTTTATAGTTAAAAATAATAATTTTAATTATTTTTAAAGTTAAAATTTTATAATTTTAAGAAAAATATTATCATCAAAAAATTATAATTCAGTTAATATGGGTAGTTACATTAAAGTAACTTCTTTTTTTATTTTTAATTTGTTTTACAATGAAATTAAGAAAAGAGGTGTTTAAAATGGAAACCGTAAAATTATATTTTCCAGAATTAAGTTGTAGTAGTTGTTTAAGTTCAATTGAAAAAAAATTAAACACAATTAACGACATTAAATATCAAACAAATTTAGTGGGGAAATCAATTACAATTGATTATGATCCAACAAAAATTACTAAAAAAGAAATGCTAAAACAAATTAAGAAAGCTGGTTTTGAATACGACGAAGTTCCTGCTTAATTTGAAGTAAGGAGAGAGAAAATGCAAAGGAGTCAGCAACAGTTTAAGATTAACTTAGTAAAATCAAAATTAACAAAACGTGAAAAACGACAACTAGGAGAAATGATTATTGCAATAATTTTAACAATTCCCTTGCTATTATCAATGATCCCAGTTTTTCCTTTTACCTATTTAACAAACCCATGATTACAATTAGTTTTAGCTACTATTGTAATAGTTTACCCTGGGCGGGGATATTATAAAAATATGTATAACGAAATTTTTCGTTGACACCAATTAGGAATGAATACTCTGATTGGCTTGGGAACTTTATTAGCTTATGGTTATAGTATTTATTTAATTATTACTCCCCAACATTATCATTTATTTTTTGAAACCGCAGCAACAATTATTACAATTTTACTAATTGGTAATTTTGTTAGTAACCGAATTCAAAAGAAGGTTAGCCAAGGAATTGAGCAAATTGTTACCTTAAAAGCAGATGAAGCAAATTTAGTTGATAAAAATAAAAATATTAAGGTAATTAACACCAATGATGTTCAAGTTAATGATCACTTATTAGTTCGCAAGGGTGAAAAAATTCCAGTCGATGGAGTTATTATTGAAGGAATTGGTTATTTAAATGAGGCCATGCTAACTGGTGAAACAAAATTAATTGAAAAACAACTTGGTGATGAAATAATTGGTGGGACAGTTAATGCCGGAGAAGCATTTTATATGGAAGCGAAAAAAGTTGGTAGTGAAACAGTCCTCGCTAATATATTAAAGAAAGTACAGGAAATTCAAAGTCAAAAGCCAAAATTACAACGGATTGCCGATCGGATTGCAAAATGATTTACCCCCTTTATTTTATTAGTAGCAATTATTGCCTTTGTGGTTCAGTATTTTCATTTTTATCCAAATGATTTATCCCATGCGATTAATATTGCTATTGCTGTCATTGTGATTGCTTGTCCGTGTGCGCTAGGAATTGCTACGCCTTTAGCAGTGGCGATTGGTACTAATAAAGCGGTTAAGGAGGGAGTCCTTTTTAACAATGCGGAAGTTTTTGAAAAAATTACTAAATTAGATGCCATTGCTTTTGATAAAACAGGAACTATTACCACTGGGGAATTAACCATCAAAAGAATTTTGGGTCCGGTTGATAATTATCCGTATATTTATAATCTAGAAAAATTATCTTCGCATCCAATTGCCAAAAGTATTATTCGTTATTTTAGCACACCCTTACCAGAAATTAAATTTAGTAATGTTTCTGAAACCGCTGGGTTAGGAATTAGTGGTCAATATGATAACCAAGAGTATTTATTAACTTCTTATAAAAAAGCCTTAACAACATATTATATTGATCCGTCATTAAAAGCTGAAGTTGAGCGGTTAGCAACCGATAGTCCAATCTTAATTGTCTTAGTTGTTAATAATACTATTAGCAATGTATTATTTTTAGCGGATACTATCCGCGAAGATGCTAAACAAACAATTGCTAATTTTAAAAAACATGGGATTGGTGTGTATATGATTAGTGGGGATAATTTAGCAACCACTGCCCGAATTGCCAAGGAAGTCGGAATTACTAATTACTATGCAAATGTTAGTCCGATTGATAAAGCCAATATTATTAAAGAAATTCAAAGTAATAATAAAACAGTTGGTTATGTGGGTGATGGTATTAATGACATTGTGGCGCTTGAACAATCAGATTTTGGAATTTCAATGGGCCAAGGTAGTGAGGTTGCGATCCAGGCTAGCGATATTACTATTATTAAACCAGATATTTTCAATATTTATAAAGCATTAGTAGCAACGAAATTAACCAGAAAAATTATTTGGTGAAATTTCTTTTGAGCCTTTGGTTATAATTTAGTAACGATTCCCTTAGCAATTGTTGGATTTATTCCCCCGATTGTCGGAGCGATTGTGATGGGAGTTAGTGATATTACTGTTTTAACAAATTCCTTAATTTTTTATCTTCGTAAAGTTAATTTTAATAAGTAAAATATCCTGCTGAGTGAGGATATTTTTTTATCAGAAATTATTATTTACAACTTATCTTTATAATAGTAATATTAATTAGTAAAACTAAAAAACTAGTATTAATTTAAGGGTGTTAATAAATTAATAAATTAACTTATTATTAGTTTTTTTGACAGAAAGGGGAAAAAATGAGTTTATATTTACAAGCAGATGTTGGCCAAGCAGTCGTTGCTACTTTAAAAGCTTGAAAGTTTTGAAGTGCCATCTTGGCAACAATCTTTGTAATCTTTTTAGGATGGGCCTTAACTAAAAAAGGGACCTTTAAAAAAGATTGAGAAGGAGTTTTAATTAAAGTGGTGATGGTTGTTGGGTTACCATCATTAGCTTTTAATGGATTTATGGCTAATATTACGATTGATAACTTAAAAACACAGTTAGCAATTTTATTAGTTGGATTTTTATTCTATATTATTATGGGGATTGTAGCAAAGTACTTTTATATTAAGTATGAAAAAGATGTCCAAGATACCTTAGCAATGTGTACAGTTTTTGCATCAACTACTTTCTTTGGAATTCCAGTAGTTACCGCATTATACGATAATGCAACATTGCCAGCTAATATCTTTAACATCCCATATCGAATTTTCTTATACTCATTAGGGTTTATTGTGATGAGTAAACCAGTGACAACTTTAGCAACCACCGAACAAACAGTGAGTGAAAAAGTTGTTGATATTAAAACCGATCCCAACGGTTATGCCCAAATTAAAACTGAGATGCGAGCTAAAAGAATGGCAACAATTAAGAAAAATTTAAAAACAATCTTTTTAAATCCAATCTTAATTGCCACAATTGTTGGGTTTATTTTCTGAGTAACCCAGTTAATTCCAGGAATTGAAGTTGTTCCCGATCAAATGAAAAATAACAGTGGGTTAAAATATTCACCACTCCGATTAGATAACACGTTCCCACCATTCTTTAAAGTTACTTCCACTTTAGCAGCGGTATGTACACCATTAGCGTGATTAGCAATTGGGATGACATTAGCCAAAGGAGACTTTAAAACTGCTAGTCAAGACAAAAAAGTATGGTATGGAATGGTGATGAAAGTTGTTGCTGCGCCAATTGTCGGGTTGATTTTAGCTGTGATTTTTGCGGAAATTGGAAAAGCTTCAGGAGCATGAACACTTGACACAACTGGTTTAGGAGTAATTGTGATTATGTTAGCCGCCCCCCCCGCCTCAGTAATCGTTGCTTATTCAATTGGTTACAAAAAACAACCATTATTAACAAGTAACTTAACATTGGTGTCAACCTTGTTCTCAGTTATTTCATTACCATTCTGAGTAATTATTACAACGGCAATTGGGGCCACACCATTATTTAACTAAAAGTGAGGGAAAACAATATGAATTTACAAAATATTAAAATGGTTTGTTATGGGGTTCGGAAAACTGAACGAGTTTTCTTTGAAAACTTAAATAAAGATTATGGATATCAACTAACATTAATTGAAGAATATTTAACAAAGGACAACATTGATACTGTAAAAGGTCATAATGCTGTAATGGTTCGGGCAAATTGTGATTGTGGAGCCGAAAATTTATTAAAAATGAAAGAATATGGAGTGAAATACTTACTAACTAGAACAGTAGGTTATAATCATATTGATTTACCAAAAGCCCACGAGTTAGGTTTTGAAATGGCAAATGTGCCAAGTTATTCACCAAATGCTGTTAGTGAACTAGCAGTTAGCATGGGGAATGCCTTGCTAAGAAATTTATTTTATATGGCTGACCGTGAACGCCAAACTAACTTTAAAGTAGATGACTTTATGTTTGCCAAAGAAATTCGTAATTCAACAATTGGGATTGTGGGAACCGGACGGATTGGTTTTGAAGCAGCGAAGGCTTGAAAAGGAATGGGCGCTCGTGTCTTAGGATATGACTTATATCCAAATGATAAAGTTAGCGAAACCTTAGAATATGTTGATTTAGATACCTTAGTTAAGGAATCAGATTTAATTTCATTCCATTGTCCATATATTAAAGAACAAAATCATCATATGATCAACAAAGAATTTATTAGTAAAATGAAAAAAGGGGCCGTGTTAATTAATGCCGCGCGGGGACCATTAATGGATAGCGCGGCAGTTTATGAAGCTGTTAAAACAAACCATTTAAAAGGGGTTGGTCTGGATGTCTTAGAAAATGAAGGATCAGTTTTCTTTAAAGATTTTAATGGTGATAAAACTGGGGATGATATGACAAATAAATTATTAGAATTATATCCCCGTGTAATTATTACCCCCCATGTTGGTTCATATACTGATGAAGCGGTTAAAAATATGATTGAAACTACTTATGAAAATTTAAAAATCATTTTAACAGGACAAGAATTAAAAAACCGAATTTAAAAAAAGGTCACATTTGGCAAAAATTTCCAAATGTTTTTTTTACTTTGAAATTCCGTAGTTATTTTTATCTTGACTATTTGGCAATTTATGATAAATTATAATTATTATAAAAAAGGTGGTGATGTTATGTCCGAAACGATCTCCAATTCTCGAAAAAAACTATGTGAAAACTGAATATTGAACAACAATGGCTTTGACAAAACTATTCTTGGATATAACCTCCCAGTAAAATTTTTGGTGAGATAATATTCAAAATAATTTAATAAGCTTAAAAGTTATTTAACTAATAATAATTAATTTTTAGTGTGCGTATTTTAACCCCATAAATTAAAATGCCACATATTTAAGGTCCAATTCAGGCAGATCATTTCTTGAGAAGAGGAATTGATTTTGGGAAAGAAGAAAATAAGGAAAAATAAGAAAAACAAATTAACTAAGTTTTGTTTTATAATTCAACAAAATAATTAAGTGCATTTAATCTTATCCAAATTTATTATGTCTACAATCTTAGTTATATTTGTTAAGGAAAAAATCGGGTATGACAAAAAGTAACCCCATTCATTTAAGAATATTTAATATTTAACTTATGATATGGCTATAAATTTCCAAATCTAACTATCTTGTTTATCATAAGTTTACTTAAGTACCATCTTAATAATTGGCAGGATTACTAAAATTACTAATTGTAATTAGTTGTTATTAAAAAATTATAGATATTTGCATAAAAGGATGGCAATATTTTTAGTGTTTTAATAGCTGTTCATGTTACTAACTACCCCATATATACATTCAAATTTTTACTATAATTTACAATTTAATATTAACCATTTTAAACCTAATGAATTTATGGTGATTATCATATTTTGCTGTTCCTTATAAATTTAATAAATTTTAATAATTAATCTCTCTTATTTTATATTTCTAATAAATTCATAATATTAATCACCATCAAATTTGTGTTACGAATGTTTAAATGCTGATATTAAAGTACTTTTATTGCATAATCATATGGCTGTTGGAACACGGAATTTGCTATTCCTTTTTCATGCAAATTAATAATTATTAAGATCACAATTAATTTATTGTTAGATAACTTTCATTAAATTTATTTAAAAAAATAATAAGTTTAATGTCATTTTTGTGTTATTGTGATTATTTATTAATATTTTTCAAAGGAGGTTAATAATGAAAAAATTATTAAGTATTTTAGGATCAATTACGTTAATTGGTTCTTCAACCCCGGCGTTAGCTAGCTGTGCGGGTAATCATCATTCAAATATTCCCCCCGAGCCTGATACCATTGACCAAGTTATTAATGATGTTATTAAAAAAGTTCGTGGTGAATTTCTAATTGGAGGTCAAAATAAGTATTTAAACGCTGGTGATATTAAAGAGGGAGATAGTATTTTACAATTACTAGACCGAAATTATGGTAAAAAACAAGAAATTTTGTTAACAGACCAGAAAATTACTACTGCTTTTAATACTGTTGTTCAAAATGTTTTAAGAGCAATTAGCCAAAACTTATTAAAAGATAGTATTTTTAAATCATATTTTACAAGTATTCCTGTTGATAAAATTTTAGTTTTTAATCCCGCGAAAACAGTATACAAACAAGAACCTTTATTATGAAAACCGGGGGGAGATGAAACTTTTGGGATCCCCAAAGATCAGTATCAAAAAATTTTACAAGATTCTAATATTACAAGTTTAGACAAAATATGAACAAATGTTTCTTTTAGTTTGAATATTAAAGATTTACGAACTGGGAAAATTATTCAACATACAAGTGATACCAATACCAACTTTTTATTAGCAAATCAAGGGGCTGATATTGCAAACTTAATTTCTGAATCAGGTAAAAAAATTGCTGGAGAATTGAAAAAAACCGATATTGTCGCTAGATTAAATAATTTTTCAGCCGATGATGTCCAACAGTTTGCCCAATTTAAAACATTAGCAAAATCTTATTTAGAAGATTATTTAAATAAAAAATTCCCTAGTTCAAAAATTCAAATTAATGAGTTTGAAAGTAATTCTAATCAAACAAATGACTTTGCTAGCTGAGGAATTAATGGCAGTCAGCAGAGTTTTCTAGATAAATATGAGTCAGGAAACGTAGTTACCTTTCAACCAAAATTTTCAACTGAGGAGATGAAAAAAAATTTAACTGCTGACTATAAAAAAAGTGACCAAGAATTTAGTTCGGCATTAGATAAACAAATTGATTTTTGAGAAAAAGACGGCTGGACTTTTACTGATCCTAATAATCCGATTCCTGATCATAATAAGATTTTTAACTATGGTGCAATTACTTTAAGCAATTGAACAATCGATGGATTAAATTTAGCTCCAATTAGTGTACCATATTTTATTACCCATGATGGAACTCTAAACCGTCTTGATACTTATGTTGATCAAGTTACCCCAGTTATTGCTAATATTTTTTCAACTAGTTCAACACTCTTTAACGATAATATCGGAAATAACAAAATTTTAACTTTAAGAAATTTTAATTCTATTATTAAGTGTAATATCTTTGCAGTTGTTTATAAAAGTCAGAATGTTTTAAATCATTATTCAGGGGTACCTTTTACTGACACGTTTGATTTATTAACTAGTGATGCAATTGATCTTGCAAAAAAAGACAGTGCCGTTACTAAAGAAGCATTAAATAATATTATTGGATTTAAAACTAATAATAATCAGCAATATAGTTTCCGTGGTGATTCAATGACAAATTTCTTAAATTATTTTTTGTATGCTTATCAGTTATTAAAAACATTTGATAAAGGTGATTTTGAAAAATGGCCTGATTTAACCGGAGCATTTGCTAATTATTTACACCCTGCAGCAACTCCTTATTTTGAAATTCTAGGTACTAAAATTAGTTTTTGAAATACTAGCGAGGCTAGTCTTAGCTTCATTGCTGGAGCAACTCCACCGACTAGTTAGTAATTCATAATAGTTTAACTAACTATGTCGACAGGTAAGTTTATATCACAACTGCTTGACTGCATTAGTAATAAACAAAAGGAGGAAATGGTTTGAAAAGAGGGCTAATAATCTTAAAATTAAATAAGTATATTTTTGCCAAAATTTTTCGTTCCTATGCTATTGGAATTATATTTCTTTTATCATTATTGCTTAGTCTCCTTTTTTCGCTAATCTTATTCTTATATTTTAAGAATGATGGAACTGCTTTTGTTAAAAATTTTCAATTTTATGTTTTAATTTTCTATTGTATTTTATTATTTTTATATATTTTAATAATTATTGTTAAGTTGTTTAGTCAGCAAATCGAGGATAATTCCCTATTGCTAATTATCACGAAACCAGTTAGTCGGATGCAAATTTTTATTTCCCAAACAATTGTTTCGTTTTTATCAATTATTATGTTTATTATTAGTAATATTTTAATTTTATTTATTGTAGGGATAGTGCTGAATTCTTTTAATGATTACCCATATTATCATTTTTATGTCCAGATGATTCTCAAGTTAATTATCTTTACTTTTATTTTTTCTTTTACCTTATTATCTGGGATCATATTTTTATCAATGTTTTTTAATTCCCATGTCATCTTTCTAATTTTTGCGGTGCTATGTAGTTTATTTATTTTGGGGGGCTTACCCAGTCAAATTTTAGATTTAGAACTTAATAATATTGCAATCAGTTTTGACAATGGTGGAGCACCAATTAATATGAGTGACATTAAGACCGATCTATTATTCAAAAAATATTTAAACCAGGGTTTACTTCGTTATCAAAACTTAACGACAACACTCTACCAATTTTTTGATAAATTTGATCAGAATGATTTAGTTAATTTTGGAACTAGTAACGATCCCACAATTGATACAACTTTAGCAAAAAGATATGACTTTTACGACCAGCTTCGTTTAGAAAATGATGGTCGGGTTGATACCTCAATGAAAATTAGAACCTGAGCTGATGATGAAAAAGGAATTTTTACGAACCAAGAAGTTATTATCTCAATTAATTTTTTGCATAATATTATTAGTTATGACCAATTGCAAGCCGATGTAGAAACAAAAGCGAATGATCAACAAACTTATTTGTTTAAAGTTGATTTATTAAATTTTATTAATGATTATATTAAAATATATGGTAGCAGGGATGCATTAATTAGTTATTGAGAAAATGACTTTCCCAATCTATTGTCTTTTGTGGAAGGAGACCCTAAGACAAATCCAGAAGCTTCTTATATTTTAGTCAAAAGTACTCAGCAAAAATATTCATTAACATCGAAAGATATTGTTGGTGCCTATAAAAATACAGAATCAACTTATAATTTTGATCCGGCTGATGCTTATACTAAAATCTTTAATAATCCGGTTTACTTTGCTTTGCGAATTGTGGAAAATGAAATTGAAAATATTGTTTATCAAAATAAAGTAATTGCTAATGCAAAAGTAATTGATAGTCTCCAAAACCCACAATGGGATAAGTATAATAATTTTGTTAATAAATATTGATGAATTAATAAATTTAATATCTTTGAGCACTTTAATCAGCTTTGAACGTCAATGCTTGGTAGTTATGGTAATTTTTGATTTAATCCATTTGTTATTTCTGAAATTAAACTAGATGGTGAACAAAATGAATTCTTTAGTTATCCAAATTTATTTTTACAATTAAATAATGACAATACGATTGATTTAAAAAATAGTAAAAATATCCAAAATAGTCAGGATGTCCTGATTGGTTATCTAACCTTAGCAATTGTCTTATTTATTAGTGCAGCGTTTGTTTGAAAAAATCGCAGAATTGCCCAGTAGGAGGATGCTAAGATGGAAAATATCATTATTGTTAATAAATTTACAAAGAAACTCCAAAATTTTAAAATTGAAAATATATCCTTTAAAGTTAAAAAGGGCAGTTTACACGCGTTGATTGGTGAGAGCGGGAGTGGCAAATCAGTAATGTTAAAATCAATTATTGGTGCGCTAACTCGCTATCGGGGTATAATTAAAGTCAATGGTTATGCACCCAAAAAATACCAGTCAAAATTAAAAATGGGGTATGCCACTAATCTTGAAGAATTTCCGTTAGGAATAACTGGCTATAACTTCTTAAAATTAGTTGGTAATTTAACGCCCCTGAAGAAAAAGACCTTAGTTAATAATATTGATAATTTATTAAAAATGTTTAATTTATATCAACATAAAGATAAAGTAATTTCATCTTATTCGTCCGGGATGAAAAACCGCTTAATGTTAATCCATTCGTTAATGAATGATCCTGATTTAATTATCTTAGATGAACCGGGGGCGAACTTGGACTATCCCAGTCGGGTAAATTTCTATCGTATTTTAATGAAGTACAAAAAAGAGGGGAAAACAGTTTTATTAACAACCCACATGATTGATGAGATTGAACCATTAATCGATGATTGTACCATTTTATTAAATGGAAAGATGCTTTATAGTGGTAGTTATGCACCCTTTAAAGCAAAAATGAACTACCGGTTAAGATCAGACAATAATTTAAAAGTCATTGAATATTTAAAAATTCGAAACATTCCCTACCGGTTTGTAAAAAAATTCAATGAGTTAATTATTACAATTTCTTATCCGATTAATATGGACCAAATTTTTAAATATACACTACAAAATAATGTGCACATCTACTATTTTAAAGAAATGAAAAATGATATTTCGCAATTGCGGTTAAAATTAGGAGAGTTGCAGAAAACTAATGACCAATTAGTTTCTCAGAAAGGGGGTGAGAATAATGGCACCAGAACCTAGTAGTTATTCCTCTAAACTTAAAAAACAACATCAACAATTTAACATAATGTTTCTAACTGGTAAGGGTGTTATTACTTTCCCCCGAATTTTAATATCATAGCGGGAATTCTCATTAATAACTTCCTTACTGTGTTAAGAAATCAACAAGAAAGGAAGGATATTATGACAAGAGTTTTTCGTCATGAAAGAATTAATATTTATTTAAAAGAAAAGTTTTTTAATGAAAATAAAACAAAGTTAATTGAATACGCGAAACTAGACCAACCAAACTTATTAAATAAACTAGAATTAGCTAGTTTTGGATTAACAAAAGAAGAATATCAGAAACGTAAAATTGAGTTTGGGGAAAATATTTTAACAAACAATAAAATGCACTGAGGATGAGAATTTTTAAATGCATTCTGTGGTCCTTTTAAACTAATTTTTTGAGCAATAATTATTGGTAATTTAGTTGTTTATTTTACTAATCGTACTCTTTCCCCATATTTTTTGGTAGGACCAATTTTATTTAGTATGATTTTAATTATTAGTGGAATGATCAGTTTTACCAAAGTAATTCGTAGAAATTTGATTACTAAAAAAATTGGTCAGCTTCCGCAAAGTACTGCCAAAGTAATTCGTAACGCCAACAATCAAATTTTGCAAATTAACGAAATTGACATTCCTGAATTAATCCCAAAAATGACAGTCATTAATTTAACTGATATTGTGCCAGGGGATTTAGTTTTCTTAGAAACAGGAGATTTTGTTCCCTCAGATTTACGAATTTTAATTAGTCACGACTTATATGTTAACCAAGCTAATATTACTGGTAATAACTGACCAGTTAAAAAAGAGTATTATAATAATGATAATATTGAGAGTAGTTTATTAAAACTACCCAACATTTGTTTAATGGGTTCAACGGTGGTATCAGGGTTTGCCATTGGGATTGTTACAGCAACCGGATGCAATACTTATTTAGCAGCAATTACTAATAGTATTATTGAAAAACATTCTTTTAATTAAAAAAACCCGTATAATTTTCAAGTAATTTTAAAATGAAAAAACTATATTGTTAGCAATATAGTTTTTTATTTAACAAAATTTAAATAAAAATATGTTATAATCCTATTGAAAAATAAAAAACGAGTACGAAAAGTACCTAAAAAATATTAAATTATTTTTTAGGTTTTTTTATTTTTAACTAACAACGAAAGGAAAAAAACCATATGCCAGGACATATTTTTGGTCGCTTAGATTCAGCGACAACCGAAGAACAATTTAAAACAAAATATAATGATTTTTTTCAAGACTATTTTATTAGAAACCGAGAAAAAGTCGATGATTTTTCTCTTTACTTTTTAAATTTTTGTTTTAATTATTATATAAATAATTGCTTTTTAAATTTTAAGGAAGACATTGTTGAATTCACAAAATCTGATGGGGTGCCATTTTTATTCACATTTGAAACTAATGAACAATTGATGGGCCAAAACGAATCTGAACAACAATTTCAGGAATTATTAAGTGAAAATAGTTTTTTAGGTATTTTTGAATTAGAAGAGATTAAAAATTTAATTAAAATTAAAATATTACCAGTCATTGGAACAAAATTAAATTTAATTCAGGGGCCAATTAAAAGAAAGTTTCTTGATTTTGCAAAAGCATTATCTAATAATAAACAGCTTAGTGACAATAGTTTAGTTGTAAAGTATAAAGAATTTTTTAATACTAGGTTTGCAACATTAAAAAATTATTTAAAAACTAATTTAGCAAATAACTTTTTGTCTTTTTCAACTTTATTTGTTGAGTATGCAGCAATGTGTTTTGAAAAAAGAAATTTACTGCTAGCTAATTTAAGAACACACTTTGAAATAGTCGCTAATCACTATCTTGAAAATTTTAACCCGCAAGTAATTAATCGGAATATTGCGCAAGACCTTCTCCAAGTTATGGAAGAAATTAATAAATTAATTCAGCAATTCTGTGAAGAAAATAGTGAGTTTATTAATGAAAAAATGAAAATTTTTAAAGAAGATTTAGATTTAATAGATAAATCATTAAAATTTGAAGATGATGAAGAATATATTAGATAACTAATTATCTAATATTTTTTTGTTTTATCTTATCACAATATTTTAATTGGTATATAATTAAAATAGTTTGGATAGATAGAAAAAGGAGATATAAAGATGTCAAATAAAATTAAAGGAATTGGTTCTAGTAATGGAATTGCGATTGCAAAAGTTTTTAAATTAGAAGAACCACGATTGAATATTGAAAAGACAACAATTGATAATGTTGATGATGAAATCAAATTATTGGACCAAGCGATTAGCAAAGCAAAAGGGGATATTGAAAAATTACAAAAAATTGCCTTAGAAAAATTAGGGGCTGAAAAAGCGGCAATTTTTGAAGCACATGGTCAAATCTTACAAGACCCAGTAATGTTAGATGAAGCCAAAGGAATAATTAATAATGAAAAATTAAATGCTGCTTATGCCATTGATAGTGTGGCTAAAAAATATATTGCGATGTTTTCGGAAATGGATGATCCCTATTTTAAAGAAAGAGCTAGTGATATTAAAGATGTTACTGATCGGTTAGTTAAATATATTTTAGATGTGCCAGTGTTGGATTTAGCAACTATTAATGAAGAAGTTATTATAGTTGCTAATGACTTAACGCCATCACAAACAGCCCAATTGGATCCGCAATATGCGAAAGGATTTGCTTGTGATATGGGGGGGCGAACTAGTCACGCTGCGATTATGGCCCGTAGTTTAGAAATTCCGGCAGTATTAGGACTAAAAAATATTACAACCTTAGCTCACCATGGTGATGACATTATTATTGATGGAACAACTGGGGAAGTTATTCTAAAACCAGAACCTAATGAAATTAAAGAATGAACTGATAAAAAAGCTGCTTTCATTAAAAAACAACAAGAATTATTAGCCTTTAAAGATAAACCAACAGTTTCTAAAGATGGCTTTAAGGGTTTTACCCTAGAAGGAAATATTGGTTCACCAAAAGATGTTCAAGGAGTATTAGACAATGGTGGAGAAGGAGTAGGTTTATTCCGAAGTGAATTTTTATACATGGATAATGATCACTTCCCAACTGAAGATGAACAATTTGTTGCATATAAAGCAGCCTTAGAAGGGATGCAAGGACGCCCGGTTATTATTAGAACATTAGATATTGGGGGAGACAAAAAATTATCATATTTTGAATTTCCAGAAGAAATGAATCCGTTCTTAGGGTACCGTGCCATTCGTTTATGTTTAGATCGCGAAGATGTTTTCCGTACTCAGTTAAGAGCGTTATTAAGAGCAAGTGCCTTTGGAAAATTAGGAATTATGTTCCCAATGATTGCCACTATTGATGAATTTAAAAAGGCAAAAGCAATTACCTTAGAAGAAAAAGCTAATTTATTAAAAGAGGGACATAAAGTTGCCGATAATGTCGAAATTGGAATGATGATGGAAGTTCCTGCGGCCGCTGTTTTAGCAGACCAATTTGCTAAACATGCTGATTTCTTCTCAATTGGAACTAATGATTTAATTCAATATACCATGGCTGCTGATCGAATGAGTCAATTTGTTTCATATCTGTACCAACCATACAACCCATCAATTCTTCGTTTATTAAAAACTATTATTGATGGTGCTCATAAAGAAGGCAAATGAGTAGGAATGTGTGGGGAAATGGCCGGCGAACCATTAGCGATTCCAATTTTAATGGGAATGAAATTAGATTACTTCTCAATGTCGGCCACAAGTATTTTACGTGCACGTAGTATTATTAGTAAATTGGATACTAATGAAATGGCCAAATTAGCAGAAACAGTTTTAAGTTGTGAAACTAGTGAAGAAGTTATTAATTTAGTTGAAAAAGCAACCGGAAATGTTTTAAAATAATTGATTTTCATTTAAAATAACACTATTAAATAAAATAGTGTTATTTTTATTTTGCTGCTATTACGAAAGGTTGGTTTAATGATGATTAACTTCTTAACTAATATTGGGACATTATCCTTACCAGTTGCCATTAGCCTAGTGGTTATTTTTGGTGTGTTAGCAATTGTTTTTGGAATCTTATACTGAAAGTTAGAATACCAACCCCGGAAAAACCACCGTCAACATAATGCTTTTGAACAACAAACACATAAACCAACTGTCTGGGAAGCTTTTAAAAATAATAAATATTTTATTATATTTGCAATTGTAACAGTTTGTTTTATTGCCTCGTTGCTAGTATTGTTACATAATGTGGTGGAGAGCCCATTGTTGTAAGAAATAAAATTTATATATCTTAGAATAATATTAATTAATTTAGTTAAAAGTATATTAAAAATCTAAGTCACATAGTTAAATAGTATATATTAAATTTTATTTTTATAATTAGTTTTTGAATTTTTCGTTTCTGAATTATGTAATGTTATTCAACCATAGCTACTAAATAGCAGAAAATATAATGTTTCTCATAATAATTTCAGCTGATTATGGTATAGTAGTTACCTAAAAAGGAATATCGTTTCCTTTATATTTATATACAGATTTAATCTTAATTAAATCTCATTGTGAGTCTTCTATGTCAATTCTAAATACTTTATCAGAATCATCTCATTTAATACTTGCTTCATAACTTTTTGTTTGAAAAGGAAGGAGCATTTTTAAAACTGATGATGAATATATTGATGCTCAATTAAGTTTGGTTTTTATAAAATGTACATTAAAAATTCATTTAACATCTCAGTTTTCAAGACCTGTTGGGACAACAATAAATTTTAAATAAATGGGAACTAAATCTTCAACTCATGGGATACCCGCTTCATTTTTAACTTCTTCCCATAATTCATTATTAAATAATAGTCTATTTTCTAAATGTATTAAATTATTATTAATGACTTTTAAATTATTGGATAAATTAGTAACGTTATTATTTAATAAGTTAATATCTTGCTCGCGATTTTTAGCTCATAAAGCAGAAATAGCATGTGTTCCTCCACCTTCATTGGAAGTTTGTCCTTGTTGATCAATGTCGCCATCAATGTGTCCTATTTCATTAAAGATGTCAAATACCGCTGTTTCTGTATTGGAATCATATCCAGTAGCGACAGGCCCCTTAATTACTAAATTTGTGATAGGCCCTTTGTAATTTTTTACTTCTGAATCTTCTGATGATATTACATCATCATAAAGTTTTAATTGTTTTTGTAAAATAGTTGTTGTTAATTTTTCTTCATTTTCTTTTCTTTCGTTTTTTTCTAAACTTATTAATTGATCTGTTTCACTCTTAGTGTAATAAAATTCTAAATCAATTTGTGATAAATCAATTTCGTTTGGGTTTTCATTATATGTTTCAAATAATTTTTTCAGCGAAGTTAATTCTCCATAAATTTTCATGCGACTAGGATGTAATCCTTGTAAGTTTAGAATATTATTTGAACTAGCTTCAAAATTATTCCCATTTTTAGATCTATTGTTAGCAGTAACAATAAATTCAATGGGAATTCTGTTAAAACACCAATGTTCAATCATAATGTAAATCATTTTTCGAATGATTTCTTTAATTCTTTGGTCTCTAAAAGTATGATAGGGGAATTTATAAAAAATAAAATTTAAATAAGCATTGATATCATCTTGTGCTTGGATCGCAAAAGTGGTAAATCATTCTTCAACATTTGAATATAATTTATTGTATTTTAATGGTACTTCATTAATTGGACCAGTTAAACGATTAGACTCATTATATTCTTGTAAATTTACTCCTTCTCATAATTCAGGTTTAATTATTGACATATAGTTTCATCTCCTTATCTTCTTAAATAAATTTGTCCGGATTTATTTAAAAAATATTAATATATAACAAGATTTTGTTCATATGTGAACACTTTAATTTTAAAAGAGCAATATTTTAAATGATTAGGATAAAAATTTAAAATAAAAAAATGATGTAAGTAATATTTTACATCATTTAGGAAAAGAAATTAAATAACAATTAAAACCAATGATAATTTAAACAAATGAATCATTTATTATACGATCATCTAAGAGATCACCAGCTGTTTTAATTTTTGTTTGTAATTTATTAATTTGTTTAAGTAATAAATTAACTATTTTTGGTAATCCTATCATAATGATATTTAAAAAATAATAAAGCAGTTTTAAAGTTAATAATTTTAACTTAGTTTTATTCATTGTTACCTTTAGAATGGGTCAAATTATCAATAAGAAATTCTATCTTATTATTTAGTTTATATAATTGTTTTTTAATTTTTTTAATTTCTTTAGGAATTATTAAGGTTTTACTATCCTTCTTTTTATTAACTATTTTTGCACTACCATAACCACTACTAATACCTAATAAAATATTCAATATTATAATAAGTATTTCTGCTCATCAAGGCATGACAATCAATTAAAAATGGTAGTTTTATAAGAAATATTCTGCAAGTTGTTGGTTATTTACTTGCAGAATCCTCTTGTTCCATAATAGTCGCTTAAAAATAGTAGTCATTGTTTCATCTCCTTAATTTTAAAATAAAAATGTCCGTATTTATTTTAATCATGGGGACCCTTACTTGAATACTAATTTTTTACTCATATGTGAACATTTTAATTTTAACGGATATTAATAAAAAATGATTATAATTATTAGATTTTTTATAGAATTTTAACTAAATGAAAAAATTAATATAATTATATAAATTATATTAATTTAATAAATGATGTTTTTAAACATCAAAATAACCCTCTGGATATTTTCCATCCCATCTAACATCTCCTGATTGTGGACTATTTCTACAACTTAGGGTCATATGAGAATCAGAATAATAAGCCCAAATTGTGGAATTGCAAAATACAACTTCGCCATCTCTTTCCAGATATGATTTATAATCACTAATTTTAGAATTATTAATTTTAGAAATGGCAACACTAGAAGTAATTATTGCAATAAGTGAAAGTAAGCTTATTAATAATCCAAACAAAATATATTTTTTATTCATTATTTTTCCCTTCTTTTCTTTTTAAAATTATAACAAATTTTATATATAAATATTTACTAATGATATTGTTTCATCAGTTTGATTAAATAATTCAATAGTTGATAAACTAATGGTTCCATTTTTTGTCAAAAATTCTATATCATAATTACCATAACCATCAATTGCTGAGATACTAAAATAATTAAATTTTGTAATAGAATCTTTTAAAAAGAATTCTATTATTTCATTAGTTGATAGATCTTTAATTTTTTCTTCTCAGTTTATTTTTGTAAATAATTCGCTATGATTACCATATAATGAAAGTGCGATATCTAATTTTTCATTTGGTATAATAATGTGACTTAAATATTTTCCATATTCTCCAGAACTTAATGACATATCTGCTGGTATTAAAGAAGGAATATCATTTGGATCTAGGTTATTTGAAAGATCAATTCAACTAAATTGATTATATTCTAATGAAAAAAGATTATTGTGTGATATATTGTAATTTTTCATTCTAATATTTTTGTCATCTTTAAAATCAAAATATTCACTTTTTAAAAGCACTTCACAATCTTTAAATTCATAATAATTGGGCTCTACTAATTCAGGTTTAGAAACTAGTTCTAAATAATAGGGACTTAATAATTTAATATCATCATTAAAGCCTTTATTAACAGATTGTGTTGAATAAATATAATTTGATAGCAAGAAAATGATTTGATGCAAAATCTTTGCTTCGGTGCTATTTACATAGTTTGGATTTTCAAGTTTTCATTGTTCTAAAAGATTTGAAATTACAATTTCAGGTTTTTGGCCATTAAATTTTTCTTTTATTTTTGCTACTTTATTTTTTGGTTTTCCGCTAGGTTCATAATCGGCTCCATCAAAATTTCGTTGATAATTATATGTATAAGATAACATATTTAATAAAACATGTTGTAGAGATGTTATTTCTGGAGCGTCTTTTAATTCTAACTCAACATCTGAATAATTATCAGGAGTTTTAAAACTATAACTTTGTAAACAACTATTTTGATCAGCAAAAGCTACTGAAAAATCAACAATATTTTCTGTTGTAATTACATCGTCAACTGGATAGCAGACATTATTTTCAACATTTCATTTTTGTTGTTGATTAATTATTTTCATATCTGCTTTAGTAATTCTTGATGATTTTAGCACTTTTTTGGTAGTTGTTCCAATTGTTTGACCAAATTTAATTAAATCTAAACAAGAATTTACATTTAAAAATTTTTTCGCTAAATTTCAAGGCAAAATTTGACTGGAAAATCATTGCTGTAGTATTTTTAATTTAGGCTCTGTTTGAATTGGCATTGATAACAAAGGAAAGGGAAGTTTATTTTTAATGATAAGTTCAGGATAACCATATATATTATTTACATTACCTCATAATTTAATATTTCCTCATTTAATTGCTTTGGGTGCTTTAATTTTAATTCCAGTGATTTCCGTATCAGGGGGTAATGGTTTTTGAATTTTAACAATAACTGCATTTCCATCAATTGTTTTAAAGTCTTTTAACAAGGTTAAATTAGCTAATTTGGTAATTGTTGCTCCGTTACTTCATGGCTGGTTATATTGGTCAATAATGTATAATTTGTCAAGATTGTTGTTATTAACCGGTTCATCAATGGAAACTACTCGAATGTCATAAGTACTAATTGCAGCGGGGTTTTGGAAGACCATTACTTTAGTATCAATTTCACTATATTTAGTTGCTTGTTTTTGGGGATTATTAATGGGGATTGCTTTTAAATCAATTTGAAAGTCATTAATTTCATAAGCATCAGTAATAATAACATCATCGGGGTTAATAAATCTAATTTGAACAATGTTAGGACCAAATTCTAAACTTGGTTTTTCACTATTATCAAATAGACGTTTTAAAGAATAAATATATAATTTATGTTTCCGGTCTGGACCATAAATTAATGATAAGTCAGCATCACTTTTACTTTCTGCGAGATTAGCAAAGTCTAATGGGGTTTGGTCGATATAAAAATCTTTTCCGAGTGGTTCTTTATTATTTTTATCGTTAATATTTTTCATTGTGGTAGTTATTAAGATAATGGTGATGAACCAACCGAATTAATTTTTAGTTGCACCAAGATTTTTAGACTATCAGTGTTATCTTTAAGAGCAAATGTTTTTGCTTTTAGAATATCTTTATCAAAAGTTAATAACAAACTAATGAAGGCCGCTAATCCTTGGGCACGTAATGCTAATTTAGTTTGGTTAGTTAAATTTACTAAACCATTATGATTAGTAATTGTGATGGTATGATCTTTAATTATTTTTTCTTCGGGTAATTCTAAATTAGAATTGGTTAATAATTGGTTTTGTGTTTTTAAATATAAATTAGTCAATGGTTCTGGGTTAAAAGTTCCCATAATAGCACTAATTGGATCAGGATTATGATCAGGGTCATTTTCCATTACTAAGATATTATTTTTAATAAATTTATGAATGATATTATTTACTTGTTCTTGGGTATTTCCAATAATACCATTAGTGTTTAATAAGAACTTGGTACTGTTTAAAATTGTTCCTAAAATAATTTGTTCATAAATTAAATCTAATGTTTTAATTTTTTCAATTTGGTATTCGCAATCTTTTGTTCCATTAGGAGTATTTTTAAAAATAATAATTGGTAAATAATTAATTTTTAAAGTTTCAGTTTTCCCAAAACTTTGGTCAAAGTTATGTTGATCATAATCTAATGGGGTTGATGATAAACTTCCTTCTTCATCAAGTTGATAAATTTTTCTAGTAACTTCGACATGGTCAGTTACTAATTGATAAGTGGCATGCATTATTAGTGTAGTGTTATTTTCATCTTGCCATTGGTGAAATAAAATTGTGCAGGTAGTTAATTGGTTAATGATATTTTCAGTACTATTAATAACTTGAACAGTTTTAAAATGTAAACTATCATTATGTTGATATACTAAGTAAGCAGCACGGCCACATTGCGACAGTCTTTTTTCATTTAACCAATTTTGTTGATAAAAGTTATTTGCTGTTAAATAATTTTTAATTTTAGTAACTAATTCATCTTGAGAATCAATTGTTAAATTTAAGTCCGTAGGATTAAATTTATTAGCTTGTTGATCACTAACATAGTTAGTTAGCATTTGAAGATGATCAAAATTATTAATATCATAATTTTGTAAAATAGTTTTGGATGTGGTTAATTTATTTTTTAAAAGGTTTTGCTTTTGGGTATGCGAAAGAAATTTTGCCATTGTTTCTCATCCTTTCTTTGTAAAGTGTAATATTCTTGGCAAGCATAATATTTATTTAATTTTCAAAGAATTAGTTGGTAATTACTAATAATCTTTTTAATTTCTTGCTGTGACTTTCAATCATAAGTCTTAATTAATTTTTGTAATTGCTGTTTTAATTGGTAAGGTTTTGTAATCTTATTAACATTATTAATTGGTAAATTAGGAATTTGCTGAATAAGGGGAAATTATTAAAATATTTTAATGAAGATAAATTAGTTTCAGTAGTTTTTTGTAAATTAAGAATCTTTTTGAATTTAATAGGTTTAACTAAAGAATGTACTTTTTGATTTACTAAAGTTAAATCATTATTATTTTTATTTAAAAAACTATTAATTAAAGTTAATAATTTAGTTTGATCAGTTTTTAATTCTCATCCTAATTGATCAATTATTAAACTTAATTTTTCAGTTTCATTATTTAATTCCGTAAACAGGTTTTTAATTTCGACTGAATTATTTAATAGTCTTTTTGAAAAGTTAAATTTACTAGTTAACCCTAATGTTAATTTTTCCTGGGTTAGATAACGTGTTCTTAGTAAACTAATGTTGGCAATATCTTGTGGTTTAACATTATTTTGAATTAATTCATTGATTATTGTTAACCAGGATGCAAAATCAAGGCTAATAATTTGTGACCAAGACTTGTTAAGAGGATTTAAAATATTATTAACATAATTGATATCATCCATCCTAATTTTAAAATTATTAGGAGCTTGTTTTCATTGTTGATTAGTAATTAAGTTAGCAGCTTTTCTTTTAATTAAAGTAATTTGTTGATAATTAAAATAATCTAATTGACTAAGTTGTTTTGTTTGATAACCTAATTTTTGGTTAATATTTTTTTGTAAATTAATAGGATTAGTAAAATGATAAGGGATGGGATTATTTTGCTTAGCATGTTGGTTTAGATAATCCTTAATCATTTTTGTTAAATCATAACTAAGTTTTCCTTCGGTAATAATTTTTGATCATAACTGGCGTTTCTTAATGGTTGTTTTAGAAAGACCTTTTCAAAGACCATTTTTTTTGATTGCTTTGGCAACTTTACTTTCACCCAAAGGTAATAATAAATTTAGCAATGAATTACTAGCACTTACATCATTATTAATCACATTATATAATTCATTGATTAAAAAATCAGTTCCAACTTCTCCAATTACAGTTAATACCTCGGTAGTTGTTGTTGACAATGCTAAACTAGTTCCGAGCGCGCCCAAAGCCGCGCCACCGATCGGAGCTAAGATGATTCCTAAAATAGTAGTAATAATTGCACCAAAGATTAGGCCAAATAAATCATTACTTTTTTGTTTTTCTTCCCGGGGTAATCTTGTAACGGGAAGGTGTTTAACATCAAAAAGTAAAGCAGTATTACGGGTTCCAATTGGCATTGTTAGCACTTCCTTTGTCAGGGTAATTTATTAAAAATGTTCACATATGAATAATGGATGTTATTTTTTATATTTATATATTTTTCATTTATAATGACTAGTTTGGTTGTAGAGGTTATTATGACGAAAGATATAGTTAAAAATTACTTGGCAGTTATTTTTGAACTTGGGATGTTCTTTTGTGATGCCAAATTGTTCAGCAATTAAATCTTCCACACTTTCATAAACATTAACAAATTCATCATTGACAGTATAAATAGCATAAAAGAAGTTTGATTTTCTTGCCATGTTCTATCACCTCAATTATATTTTGATACAGATAAATCATAGAATTCATGTAAGAGTTATCAAAGTAATTAAATAAATACGGACAGTTTCATTCTAATTGACGTAATTTTAAAATGATTAGAATAATAAAAATTATTTTGGATATTTTGAATTTTTTTCCAGAAGGAAAGCGGATTTATATTTTATTTAAAAATAATTACAAAGTTATCAATTAAAAAAATATTAATTTTCCAAAAATAGCATAAAATATACAATTTTGCCATTTTTAGTGGGAAAGTTTAGCATTTTTCTTTTATTTGGTAGTATACTTAATGTAGTTATATATTAAAAAAGTACATTAGAGGAGGGAATTTTTATGGGATTATTCGGACATAAAAATAAAGAAATTCAAATTATCGCACCAGTTGATGGTGAAGTTATTGCAATTGATGAAGTAACAGATGAAATTTTTTCACAAAAAATGTTAGGAGATGGTTTAGGAATTAAACCAGCGAAAGGAAATTTTGTGGCTCCGATGGAAGGTAAACTAATGACAGTTTTCCCAACTGGTCATGCTTATGGAATTAAACATAAGTCGGGAGTTGAAATGTTATTACATGTTGGGATGGACACTGTTTCATTAAATGGTGAAGGCTTTGATATTAAAGTTAAACAAGATCAAACTGTTAGTCAAGGGGACTTATTATGTAATGTTGATTTAGACAAAATTAAAGACAAAGTTCCTAGTTTAGATACACCAATGGTTTTTACCCCTGATTCAATGAACGGGAAAACAATTGAAGTTGTTAAAAAAGGAAAAGTTAGTCAAGGAGATGTAATTGCGATTATTAAATAAGACTTGTCAAAGATAATTTAATGCCAATTCACAAGAATGATAAAAATTATCATTCTTTTTTTTGTTATAATCTAAGAGAAAGGTGAGAAATTAATGACAAAGCTAATTTTAATTGCAATTGTATTTTTCTTATATTATTATTGAGTTTTCTCTTCAACGGGAACAATTTTAGCTGACTTGTTAAAAATTAGAACTCGTAATATTTATTTAAGTATGATTATGGGTTTTTTCTTTTATTTTGCCACCATTGCTTTCCTATTAATTCCCCTGGAGTTTATTGGCAATTTAAAATATATTGTTTTAGTTTATTATTTATTAGCAATTAATATTTTATATGCCGTTATTTTATTATTATTTGTTCGCTTTTGATTTAATTATCGCTTATTAGACTGAAACCACTTATTGTTTGTGTTGGTTTTTACAATGTTTATATTTTTATACTACTTAAAAAATTTATTTATTACACCTTCTGGACAAAACTTGAGTAATAGTTTTGTGTTGACCTTCTATAATTTTAATTTTAACAATGGGAAGGTTATTTTTAATTTAAATTCGGAGGTTACCTTAAGTGCAAATTCTACCTTGTCAGCTTTACCATGGTTTACCAATGTTTCAATGTGGTTTGCAATGACAAAATTAAATCCAATTGATATTACAACTAATTTATTAGATATTTTTGATGCGTTATTATTTGCTTCGATTTTTATTACCTTACTAAATAACTTTTCGAAAAAAAATAGTAATAAAATTATTATTGGTTCCTTATCCCTGGTTACTTTATTAGCTTCGAAACTATTAATTTATTATTTTGGTTATGATGCCTGACACCCCGAAAATATGTTAACTAATTTATTTTTTGTGTTGTTTATTCTTATTAGTATTTACACCAACCGGGAATATCGTAGCCGTAATATGCCCTGAATTATTGGATTTATTTTTGCCAGTTACATAACATTTGATTGAGATGCTAGCTATATTATTTTATTTACTATTTATGTCACAACTTGAATTAGTATTTTGCGATTCCGGACAAATTTCTTAAAGGATTTTGTAAAATTCAGTGCTGTATCAAGTGTTTGTTTTATTGTTTATAATGCCCGATTAAAAAACTTATTATTAATCTTTATTTTTTTAGCCTTGCTATTATTAATGTTATTTATTGCTTTTTTATTGTACCGAAATTACACAAGAATTCGTGAAATTGAGTTTGCAATTTATGAGCGCCGGAGAGGATTTATTTTTGTGATTCCGATTATTTTTACCATTATTTCGGTGGTAATTGTCTTAGCAACAAACCAGATTAACTTAGATTTTTGAACCCTTGAAAAAATTGCCCAACCATTATTTGTTCAGTTAGAATTAGGGAGATGACGTGAAATTACAGATACTGTTTTTATTTCAATTTCTTTCTTCTTCTTAGGATTCGCTTTAATTTGGATTTTATTTATGGAAAGAATTCCTAACTTTGTTGCCAAAACCCAAATTACGATGCTATCAATTTTAACAGTTTCTTTTTTCAATCCGTTAGTGGGGAGATTCTTAATTTGGATTTTCAATAGTCAAGCGTTATTAAATAATGCGACGGTTTTTATTGTTGCCTTGCTAGTTGCTGTTAATACAACAGTGTATGCAATTAAAACAAAACCATTTAATTTTAAGTGAAGTCGGTTTTTCCCACCCCCTAAGAAACTAACTTTTAAACATAAAACAAAGATAACTAGAAAATAGGAGGTCTCTATGAATTTTAATGAAGCACAAAAACGAGTAGAATTTTTAAAAGAACAAATTAACAAATGAAATTATGAATATTATGTGTTAAATAATCCGAGTGTTAGCGACCAGGAATATGACCGAGCTATGCAAGAATTAATGGCGTTGGAAACTGAACATCAAGAATTAATTACTTTTGATTCACCAACCCAGCGCGTATCAGGAGAAGTAAGCGATAAATTTAATAAATATGAGCACCAAAGTCCAATGCTAAGTTTGGGGAATGCTTTTAACTTGGAAGATCTCCAACATTTTGATGATCAAATTAAGGAACTAACAGGATTAAGTGAAATTGAATACACTTGTGAGTTAAAGATTGATGGGTTATCAATATCGCTAATTTATGAAAATCATTTATTAAAAATTGGAGCTACTCGCGGGGATGGTACCACGGGAGAAGATGTCACTGTTAATATTAAAAAAATTAGATCAATTCCGTTAAAAATTGACCAGAAAAATTTAACTGTTCGGGGCGAAGTTTATTTATCAAAAAATGATTTTGAGAAAATTAATAAAGAACGCGAAGCAAATGAAGAACCCTTATTTGCTAATCCTCGTAATGCTGCCGCGGGAACGCTGCGCCAGTTAGATTCAAGTATTATTGCAAAACGAAATTTAAGTGCTTTTTTATATTATTATGTTAATGCTACTAATGATGGGATTAAAACCCAAAGTGAAGCTTTACAACGCTTGGCTGCTTTAAAGTTTAAAATTAATAAGGAGTTTCGTGTTTGTAAAAATATTGGCGAAGTGTGAGACTATGTTCAAACATACCAGGCCAAACGTGAAAATTTAGAATATGAAATTGATGGAATTGTCATTAAAGTGAATGATTTAAGTTTATATAACCGCATTGGATATACCGCTAAAAATCCTAAATGAGCAATTGCCTATAAATTTCCCGCTGAAATTGTTATCACCAAAATTCTAAATATCTTTCCATCTGTTGGCAGAACGGGGCGGATCACTTATAATGCTCAGTTAGAACCCGTTCGCATTGCCGGAACCATTGTGAAAGCCGCAACATTACATAATGCTTCTTTTATTATTGATAAAGATATTCGGATTGGTGATGATGTTAAAGTTAAAAAAGCGGGTGATATTATTCCAGAGGTAATCAGTTATTTACCAGAAAAAAGAAGTAAAAATGCGAAAAAATGGCAAGAAGCCACCCATTGTCCGGTGTGCCATTCACTATTAGAACGAACAGCAGGAGAAGTTGATCAATACTGTATTAATTCTTTATGTAGTAAAAAAATTACAAGATCATTAGAACATTTTTGTTCACGCAATGCGATGAATATTGAAGGAATTAGTGAAAAAATTATTGAAAAATTATTTAATTTAAATTATTTAAAAAGTTTTAGTAACTTGTATGAATTAGAAAAATACCACCAAGAAATAGTGGAATTAGAGAATTTTGGTGAAAAATCATATCAAAACATGATTAATTCAATTAATAATTCAAAAACTAATTCCTTAGAAAAATTATTATTTGGGTTAGGGATTCGCCATGTCGGGCAAAAAACCGCCAAATTAATTGCACGGAAATTTTTAACAATGGAAGCAATTGCCGCCGCTACTTTTGAAGAGTTGGCAACTATTAATGATGTTGGTCCGATTGTGGCAACTAGTGTGGTTGATTATTTTAAAATTGCCGAAAATATTAACGAAGTAAAAAAACTCGGGCAGTTAGGAATTAATATGACATATCAGCCAAGTACTAATAATAATTCTCATAAATTTGGAAATTACCGTTTTGTAATTACTGGTACTTTATCAAAACCGCGCGAATATTTCAAAGATTTGATTGAAAGTATGGGGGGGGCAACTTCGGATAGTGTAAGTAGTAAAACAACTTTTGTGTTAGCCGGAACTGATCCGGGAAGTAAAATTACCAAAGCAGCGAAATTAAATGTTAAAATAATAAGTGAAGAGGATTTTAATAAATTATTAAATTCATAGCAGAAAGGAAATTTAAAATGGCAAGAATTGATAAAGAAAAGTTGCGCCAGTTAGCGCATAATATTATGCTTGATTTATCAGAACAAGAATTAGAAAAGTTAAGCAATGAATTTGATGTTATTTTAAAACAAATGGATTTAGTGCAAAAAATTGATACAACAAATGTTCATTCAATGCACTTTCCTTTTGAAATTACAGTAACAGGTCTACGCGATGATGAGGAAATTGAACAAGTTTCCCAAGCAGAATTATTAGCAAATGCCCCAGTTGTTGAAGATGAATATATTGTGATTAATAAGGTGGTTAAGTAAAAAATGAATTATTATACAATTAAAGAATTACATGAATTATTATTGCAAGGAAAAATAACTCCCACCGAAATTATTACAACTGCTTTTCAAGCGTTAGAAAGTCATCAGGATTTAAATGCAACAGTAACAATTCTAAAATCTGAGGCTCTAAAAGTTGCCAAAGAATTAGAAGCACTAGAAATTAAAGGTGATGATTATCTTTTTGCAATTCCGTATTTTGCCAAAGATAATTTTGCAACAAAAAATATCCGTACCACAGCTAGTTCCGACATTTTAGATAATTTTATCCCTCCTTATGATGCCGAAGTTGTTAAAATTTTGGCTGATAACAATGCCATCTTGTTAGGAAAGACAGCTCTTGATGAATTAGGCATGGGAGGTCATGGGTTATATGCTCATACTGGGGAAGTTTTAAACCCATGGGATAAAACTAGAATTACGGGGGGATCTTCTTCAGGGTCTGCTGCATTAGTTGCCGCGGGGGTTGTTCCCTTTGCCCTGGGTTCTGATACTGGTGATTCAATTCGAAAACCAGCTAGTTATACAGGGATTGTTGGTTTAAAACCAACTTATGGGATTTTATCGCGCTTTGGTTTATTTCCTTATGCGCCGTCGCTAGATACGGTAGGGTATTTTACCAGAACAGTTGAAGACTGTGCAATTGTTTTAGATTATTTAGCAAAACAAGATGATAAGGATGCGACTTCATTACCAAGTGATCAGCAAAATTATTATCAAAACTTAACAAGTGATATTAAGCACTATCAATTTGCATATATTAAACAAATTCATCAGCAGTTACCTGCCCCGATTAAAGCAATTTATGAAGATTTATATCAGAAGTTAACTGCTCATAATATTAGTTTAACAGCAATTGATTTTCCTGAAGATCTCTTGAAAGCATTATTACCAGTTTACATGATTATTTCCTTTGCTGAAGCAGTAAGTAGTCATTCAAATTTAGATGGAATTAATTTTGGAGTCCGCCAAGAAGGCGATAGTTATGAAGAAGTAATGATGAATTCGCGGGGAAAAGGTTTTGGTGATGTTGTTAAAAGAAGATATGTTATCGGTTCCTATGCTTTAACGCGAAAAAACCAAACATTATTATTTTTAAAAGCAAAAAGAGTTCGCCGGTTAATAGTTAACGAACTTGAAAAAATCTTTCGTCAGTATGACATTTTATTGTTACCTTCAGCTAGTGATGTTGCTCCTAAAATTGCTGATATTAAGCAGCAAGTATTAAAAGAAGAAGATGTTGAACATTATATTGATGATGTCTTAGTGCTAGCTAACTTTATGGGGAACCCCTCTTTAACAATTCCGCTTGCTTTAATTAATGAATTGCCGATCGGGATTAATATTAATGCCAGACCATTTAATGACCAAGCAGTTTTAAATGCAGGTTATTTA
Source organism: Spiroplasma sp. DGKH1 (assembly GCF_040940205.1). Classification (NCBI taxonomy): domain Bacteria; kingdom Bacillati; phylum Mycoplasmatota; class Mollicutes; order Entomoplasmatales; family Spiroplasmataceae; genus Spiroplasma; species Spiroplasma sp. DGKH1. The sequence continues at coordinate 59,858 of NZ_JASTWG010000004.1, forward strand.
TTAGAAGATATTATTGGGTTAAAAAATCTTGTGGTGCCGAGCAAGAAAGGGGGCATTAAATAATGCATAATTTTGAAGTTGTTATTGGTATTGAAAACCATGTGGAATTAAAAACCAAAACAAAAATGTTTTCAAAAGGACCAGTTAGTTATGATGCTCCTGCTAACACAATGGTAAATATCATGGATATGGGTTATCCAGGAGCAATGCCAACAGTTAATAAACAAGGTGTGGCCTTGGCCTTATTAGCTTGTCAGGCATTAAATTTAGAAATTGATCCAATTGTTCAGTTTGACCGTAAGAACTATTACTATCCGGATTTAGCCAAGGGTTTTCAAATTACCCAACAATATTTTCCAATTGGGAAAAATGGTTTTTTAACTATATTAGATGAAAATAATCAACCTTTAAATATAGAAATTGAACGGTTACATATTGAAGAAGATACGGCAAAACAATTACATTTAGCTGATAAAACATTATTAGACTATAACCGCGCAGGAATTGGATTAATTGAGATTGTAACTCGCCCGGTTTTACGTAGTGCTTATCAAGCAAAAAAATATGTAGAAGCCTTACGAGAAATTCTATTATATTTAAATGTTAGTGATGCCAAAATGAATGAGGGTTCTTTACGCTGTGATGTTAATATTTCTTTACGCCCATTGGGAAGTAATCAATTAGGGAACAAAGTGGAAATTAAAAACTTAAATTCAATTAATAATGTTGAAAAAGCAATTGAATTTGAAATTAAACGCCAAAGCCAAATTATTCTGAGTGGTGGGGTTGTGGAACAAGAAACCCGTCGATTTGATGAAAAAACTAAAGAAACAGTTTTAATGCGAAAAAAAACAGATGCCACAGATTATAAATATTTTTCTGAACCTAATATTTTTCCGATCAAACTAGATGAAACGTGAATTACCAAAATTTTGGCCTCGGCTCCAGAATTACCTAATCAAAAACGTCAGCGCTATCGGGAAGAATACCATTTAAAAGAGAGCGACATTGAAGTGCTCTTACAGGATTATGATTTAATGAACTTTTTTGAAGCAAGTGTCAAAAATAATTCTAATTATGAAATGGTTGCAAATTATTTAATTGGTGATATTTCGGCCTATTTAAATGCCAAAAATATTACTATTAAGGAAACAAAATTAACCCCCGCTAATTTAAGTGAAATGATTGATTTAATTGTTAAAAATATCATTTCGACTAAACAAGCAAAAACCGTGTTAACCCATATTTTAACGACGGATGTTAAACCAGAAATTTTAGTTGCTAAATTAGGATTAAAACAAATTACTGATCCCCAAGAAATTATTAATATTATTACTCCAGTAATTGAAAACAACCTAGCAATGTTAACACAATATGATGAACGTCCTGAACGGGTGATTAAATTTTTTATGGGTGAGTTAATGAAATTAACCAAAGGACAAGTAGCACCTGAAATTGGTCAACAAGTTGTTCTTGAGTTAATTACGAAGAAAAAAAACACATAGCTAATTTAATGATAACTACAAGGAAAGAATTGAATCATTTTTAAGAAAGATTCAATTTTTTAATTCTGAACATAATCTTAATTAATGATTGTAAACTAATTAAATGTCCAAAAATAAATTTATTTTTTTATTTTAAATTTATTTAAATAACTATAATTAAAATGAATAATAAAATTATTCACTATTTAATTAAATATCTCAATAGAGTATACATAATGCCTGATTTAATTCTTAACTATCCATTTATAGTTAATAATAATCAGGTTTTTTTGAAAAACTATCGTTATAAAGGAGCGGATAACTTATGAATATTGAGCAAATTGACATTTTTTTTAAATATAGAAATAAAAAATTTGGAAAGAAGATAAAAACAGAACAAGAATTAAAATCTGAAAAAGAAGCTTATTTTTATCTTTTTGAAAAATATTTAAATAAAATTTTAAAATATTATACATTTAATTTAGAAGCTTATATTATTTCAACACTTAATAATGATAACTGAAATGATCTATTGAATTTATTATTTATTTATGAAAAATGCCTTACTAAATTAAATTCTCTTTTCAAAAGAATTAAGAATTACAAGATTGTTGGCAGTTCCAATGTTGATAAATCGGCTAATGATGACTATCAAAAAAAATTAAATGATTTTTCTTGAAATCAAGTGACTCTAGCTACTTTAAAAAACCATCCTCTTTTTTTAGGAATGGTGCCATCTTTTAACTTTGCAGCAAAGGAAATAGCTGACCGACAAGAACTAATTCTTAAAAATTTTAATAATTTATTCATAATTTTTGAAAAATTTTATGATTTTAATAAGGATTTCATTGATAAGATTAATTTAATTATAAGAAAGGAAACTCCAATAGGAGAAAAAAATGATTTACTCTTAAATATTCAAGCACAATTTATAATTTATTTTAAAAGTTTAGATTATTCACAAAATCCTGCTTCAATAATGGCAAGGTTTATTAGTGGCATATTTTGAAATTTTTATAGAGGAATCTTAGTAGATCTTAATCAACGTAATGGCTTTGAAATTCTAGTGTCAGATAATGAATGAAATGAAATGCAAGGATTATTAACACCAGACCATCAAACTCTTCTCAATAACTTTAATATTTTTAATAACAATATTAATGAAAAAATACCAGAATTATTTCAAGATTGAGAAAATATTATTAATAATTATATCAAATTTAATGAATTAGATTATAATGCTGTACAACCATCTTTTCTTATAGGAGAAGTAACTTCTATAGAATGAGAAAAATGATTGCTTTGAACTTATGCTGATACACCAGATATGCGGACAACATTGCAAAATACAGTTAATTTTTTAAGTAAGTCTCTTCCAATTAGTATTGATCCTATTGAATTATTTAAGGTTTCCTCAAACTCCACATTAGAAAAATGAAATTTAGAAAGTTTAAAAAGTTGCTTTGCACACGCAAAAATAAAAAAATTTTTAAGTATTAATTGCTGCCCTGAATTTAGTATTTTATATGATTTAAGACAAATTTTTGGTTATCACCCTAAGAATACTTGTGTAGAAAGATTTCAAAAAATTATAATTTATAAACTTCTAGAAGCCCAAATTTTGGAGCAAACAGGTAAGCGAGAACCAAAATTAAAAACTTTAAATGAAAAGAAAAAAAGGATGATTCAAGAACAAATCAATAAACATAAATTAGAATTAATAGATACTACAATTAATCTTGATCAAAATCTTCCTGGCAGTTCTTCTCGCTAAAATATTAACTTAGTTAGTTTTATAACTATTACCTCAATAGTTGTTTAACTAATGAATATTGATTTCCCTTTTTATTTTCACGAAATTAATTAAAAATATGATTTTTATTAAAATCTTATTCTAATCGCTGATATAAAGTGCTATATTTAATATGTAAAAATACTGAAAAATAGAAAGACCATAGGAAACTTTAGAAATGAGAAGTGAAACATATTATAAAAAAGTAATCTGCGCAATTATTTTCTTTGCGTTATTTTCAATTAGTACTTTTGCTGTTTTTGCGGCGGCGATTGGTTACATTATTGACAATACAATGATTAATCCAAACTTACCAGCAGAAGAAAAAGACAAATTATTTGTACTCTTATATCAACCAGTGCAAGCAAAAGTTGCTTTTATTTTTATCATTCCTGCTATTTTAGGATTAATCATAATTTTTCGGAGTTTTAAATTATGGGCAAAATTAAACCAGAATGGTGAACCAAGTCCCAATGATTTGAAATGACTATTTAGTTTTACGATTGTGTTAGGTTTTTATTCATTCTTTATTTTATTCACAAGTTTAATTAACCATCAAACAGACATGGCGGGGGCAACTGCAATTATTCCCTTGGGTGCTAGTAATTCTGAAATTTTGGCTAAACCAGGCTTTAATTTTTTAGAATGAACAACAAAATTAGAAGTTTATGATATTTTATTGTGGATTTGTTTGGGAACATATTTAATTTTACTAGTACCTATTAGTATAGAACTAGCAACCTTAAAAAAACTACCAAATGTTCCGAAAGAACCAACATTAGCAACGCCAGAAGAAGTTAATCTTGCTAGTGATAATTCCCATCAACCTGCTAAAATTTCAGACCAGGAATTAGATCTCTTAGAGCGGATTTATAATACTTTAAATTCAGTTAAACATACAGCATGAGTAGGCAAATCTAACAAGTATTTATATATTGATTTTGCTGAAAACGCCGGGGGTGTCCAAGATATTATTAAGGGTTTAATTATTAAATATGGGGCGCAAACTGCGGTTGATGATGAAAATCCCCATTTATTAATTGTGGAAAATAAGTCTAAAATGCTTCGTGATGCTTTAGTCCATTATAAAAAAATTAACCACCAGTAAGATAACTTATTGGTGGTTATTTTTTTAAGATAATTATTTATCTGCTTCGGTTGGTTCTTCAACAGCTTGTAATTTGGTTGTTAAATCATTAATTGCATTAATTTTAGCAATAAATAATAATTCATCCCCAAGTTTTAAACTGTCAACATCCCCCGGCAAGATAACTTTTCCTTTTCTTTTAATATGGACAATGTTGTAATCTTTGTTATTAATTAACCGTAAGTCTAACAATGAACTACCATCAATTGATGGTTCGGTTACTTTAATCACAACTGAAGCATAGTTTTCATCAACTGTTTGCATTTCAATTGCAACATCAAACATTGCTTTCGCAGCAATAATGTTTCCGGCAATAAGATCAGGTTGGACAATATTAGTAATTCCTAAGGCTTTTAAAATTCGGGCATGACGCGAATCTTTTGACTTAGCAATGATGTTATTAACCCCAATGTCTTGTAAACTAATAATTGTTAAAACACTAGCTTCAATATTGGTAGCCATTGTTACAATAACAGTATCGTATTGGTCTAGGCCTTGTTCAATTAAATTGGCTTTAATGGTTGAGTCTAAGGCTACCCCATCAATTTGTTCATAACTGGCAATCATGTTATTAACTTTTGCTTGGTCAGCGTCAAACACCATGACATGTTGTTTTTTAGCAACTAAGGTATCAATAACCGCTTTTCCGAAGTTACTTAATCCAATTATTGCAAAACTTTTTTTACGAGCCATCCTATCACTCTCCTTATCACGCTTAATTATACTATTTTTAAAATTATAAGCAATCTTTGGTACTTTATAGAGAATGTTGGTATAATATTAATATTATATTTGAATAGAGGTATAGTCTATGAGAGTTTATCAGCCTTTTTTTAAAAATATCTTTAAAAAAAGAAAAGAACTTTTAAATCAACGCAATGAAGACGATATCGCTGCACCAATTAAAAAAAGGAGAATTCATTTTATTCCCTTTTCAAAAGTAGCAGGGAAACTATTTTTAATTTATGTTTTAGTAGTTTTAATTTCCGGATTCTTATTATGTATTCCGGGGGTTGTCTATAATGGTGCCCGGGACATTACCGATGGGAGTGGAACTCCCCTAGGGCAATATGATTTTCGCTGAAATTTCTTAATTGGATTGTTTACTGCCTCGAGTGCTTTTTCTGACACTGGACTAACAATTCCAGTTACTGCTGCTGATTATACCTTTTTTGGCCAATTAATTATTATTATTTTAATTCAGTTTGGTGGTTTTGGGGTTTTAACCTTTAAAATTATGATCTTAGTTTTATTAGGTCGTAAAATTTCAATTAAAGACCGGATGTTAGTACAAGGTGAGCGGGGAAATAATAGTTTTGGTCACACCTTAGATTTAATTAAAAGTAGTTTTTACTTTCTAATTATTGTTGAAGTAATTGCGGCCATTTTACTGTTTTTTAACTTTTACTTTTCACCCGGAAGTACGGCGGGAAAATTTATGATTGATAATGTCACATACCACCGGTTTTGAGCCAGTTTATGAAGTGGTGTTTTCCATTCAATTTCGGCCATTAACAATGCGGGGTTTGATATTGTTGGAAATTCTTCTTTAATGCCTTATAATACTAATTACTTTTTACAATTTATTTTTATGATTGAATTTGTAATGGGAGGAATTGGTTTTCCAACCTTTTATGATATTAAAAGAAAAATTGCGGCTTGAAAACGAAAAGAAAAAGTAAAATTTAGTTTATTCACCAAAATTAACTTTATATCTTATTCGTTAGTATCCATTGTCGGAGTATTCTTAGTTTGGTTAGTGGAATATGTTAATTTAAATATGACAACAATGGATGCTTTTGGAAATACTGTTTATATTGAAACAATTTTACGGGATGCACCAACTAAATGGAACGGGTTTATGAATATTTTATTCAATACCATGTCAACACGGAATGCTGGTTTTTCAACAATTGATTGTACTAAATTATTACCAGGGTCACGAGCAATTATGTCAATTATGATGTTTATTGGATCAGCGCCTTCTTCAACAGCTGGGGGAATTCGGACAACTACCTTTGCAATTGTCCTAATTACCATTTGGTCCATTATGCGGAATAATAATAGTGTCAATGCGTTCAAACGGAAAATTCCGAATGAAACTGTTAAGCGAGCCTTAGTAGTAACCATTATTTCCGTAATGCTGGTCGGTGGAACAGTTTTAGGAATTAGTATTGAAAACCCAACCTTAGATTATTTAAATATTTTATTTGTGGTATGTAGTGCTTTTGGGACAACGGGTCTAAATACCTTTAATTTTTTACAAACCTATGGCTTGGGCGCCTTTAGTTTATTATTATTAATTGCCAACATGTTTATTGGACAGTTAGGAATTTCTTCAACCTTATTAGTTTCAATTAAAGGAACAGGGGACAAAGAATACAGTTATGTTGAAGAAGATGTTACAATTGGATAACCCTGCGGGGATAATAATTTTTAAAAATAAGTGTTGAACATTTTAATTATATAAAGGATATTCAACAGAAATTTATCAACAGAAGCGCTTTTAGCGCTTCTTTTTTGTTTTAAGATGCCAGTCTAAAATTAGATATTTTTTTATATTAACACAATAAAGTTGTAATAATTTTACAGAAAAATTAAAATTAAGGCGGGAGGTTTATTTATAAATGAAAGAAATAAATAGAAAAAATTCAAATGACCGGCGATGGAACTTAAAATATTTAAAAGAAAAATATGGAAGTGATGAAAGTTTTATTGCCAGTCAACTTACTGATTTAGATTTTCCAACACCGAATTTTATCTTTCGCCAAATCATTAGACGATGCCGGTTTAAGTCACTTAGTTATATTGTTCTAGATGATGAATATTACCAGAGTATTATTAAATGATATAAAATTCGAAAAAATGTGGAATTAAAACAAGAGTGGATTAATTATTGTTATGGTGAATTGTTGGGGATTGTAGCTATTATTCGCCAGATTAGTCATGTGGGAGCTAAGTTTGTAATTACAAGTCCAGTGCGCTCAGCACTGCCAAAAATTTGTACTTTTAATTATCGAGAAGTTATTTTTAATGAATTACAAATTAAAAATAATAAATTTGAATTTGATTTTAATGCTTTGAATGAACAGTTGCGTGATCCGATGGTAAAAGCATTTTTGCTTTGTAACCCGATGAATCCCTGGGGAAAGTTATGGACAGTTGAGGAGTTAACAAAAATTGCTAATATCTGTTATCAAAATAATGTTATTTTAATATCTGATGAAAGTGGGGGGGGGATTTATTAACTAATGCCCAAGGTTTTAATTCAGTTCTTAATCTTAGTGATCAAAAATTATTTAATAATGTAATTGTATGTACCACTCCCAGCAAGGGTTTTAACATCGGGGGGTTAGCAACTGGCTATTTTATTTGCCCTAACCAAGAACTACGGCAAAAAATTTATCAGTATTATCAAAAAAATTGGTTATACAAAGGTGATATTTTTGGAACCGAAGTTACAAAAGCTGTTTATTCAGCAAAAGGGGCAAAATGAATTGATAAATTACATTTAATCTTTCAAGAAAACTATAAAATTATTGAATGTTTTATTCGGGAAAACCATTTACCACTAACAATAATGGCAATGCCAAGCAGTTTTGCCACTGTTATTTTAATTAATGATGATAAAAAAACATTAGCATTTTATAAAAAACGCTTTTTTCAAGAGAAACTTTTAGTAAAATTTAATTATGATTTTTATGATTTAAAAAATAAATGGTTTTGGTTAGTTCTGAGTTGTTCAAATAAAACAATTAATGAATTTTTAATTCGATTAAAACGAATCTTTAAATAAAAATCTATTTTTTAAAATTTATTTAATAAGAATTTATTTTATTAAATAATTATTGTTTTCTGTTTTTATAGTGATAAAATGATAACGTACTTTTCTAAAACGAAAAGTTAATAATTATCAATTTTAACGAGTGTCAAGAACACCTAATAAAGTTTATTTTATTAGGTGTTTTTTGTTTAAAATTATTTTTTATTATTTTTTAGTGATGCAACTAAAATATTTTTAATATCTAATTTTAAGTTTGAAAGCTTAAAATGCTTTTTTATACTTAATTTATTATATGAAAGGAAAACAACTATGCCAAAATCACAAAATAATTCAATTGAAAATTTATCAACCCCTAATGATCTGTCTAAAAATGATTCTGATTTAGATAGCAAAACTTTTTCAGCATCGAATGAAATTTCTGAAGCAGACGAAGTTATTATCCCCGAGTTCCTTTTCCGTGAGGAATCTCCTTTACCACCAGTCTCAGACCCATCTGAACTAATAAATTCTTCAGAAAGAAATGAACCCACAGAAAGTAACCCACCAGAGTCACCTATTTCCTCAGCAGGAAGTAGCACTATCTTAGAAGTTGGTGTTGAACCTAATCATTCATTAAATGCGGAAACTGCTGATTTTATTGTCGAAATTGATGAAATTCTTAACGAGCACATTTCTGAACCAGATGTTCGATCATTTTTTATGCATGTCAAAGCAATTGCTCAAAACGGGTTTAAAAAAGAAGAACTTTTAGATACCTTTCTAAATTTTTTAGAATCAACAAGTATTTGTGTGGCAAAATACACAATGCCTAATTTTAATTTATGAAAACCGGAGGGATTATATTTTTATTACTATGATATTGTTTATTTATCAATGAAACCATTAGTTGAAAAATATCTTGATAATGAAAAGCACAACTTGACTAAATATGCCCAAAAAGTTCTGGCCACTAGTATTTACTTATCAGTGGGTTGCAACATTTTAATGCAATTAGTTCACACTTATGAAACTACTTATGAAACTTATGAACATGATGGTGGTTTTGAACTATTTAAAGAAATTTATTTCAAGGGAACTAACTTCTGATCAACAATGGCCCAGGGAATGGAAATGGTCAACTTGATTGCCACAATTTGTGCAGAAAAAGAAAGTTTGGGGGTGCAAGTTATTAATAACATTACGGGAGTCCTATCACCAGGTTTAAATTTAATGACTTATGGTGTTTTAACAAGAAATTTGATTACGAACCAAGGATTAACAAATTCTTTGAAAACAATTCTAGAAGCTGTATTACCAGCAGCATTTTCTTCAATTGTTGATAGCACCCGCGGTGCTTTTAGTATTGTTAAAAAAATTACCAATTTAATAACCGCGTATTGAAATCGCCCCCAAGAAATTAATGAAAATACTCCACTTTTAAATAATGACTCTGTACCATCCAACAACCAACAAAGACTACTTGCTAATCATCGTAAGCAAAATCTTCAAAGACAGCAACAAAACCTTGCCCAACAAGCCCAATTATCACCAGAAAATACTTCAGTTAATGATGATTTAGTCGAAGTTCATAGTATAAAATAAAACGAATTTTAAATTCGTTTTTTAAATTAATTATTAAAAATACTTGTTATATTAAGGTGATTTTGTATATAATATAGGAGTGGAAAATACCAATTGGAACAGTACTCAAGTTGGTGAAGAGGGCACCCTGCTAAGGTGTTAGGTCGGGCAACCGGCGCGAGAGTTCGAGTCTCTCCTGTTCCGCCATTAATTTAAAAGAAAAACTTAGTTATATGTAGTAATATAACTTTTTTTATTGGTAAAATAATATTATAGTTAAAACAACGAAAGGGAAAATTAATGAAAAATTGATTAAAAATAATTTTATCAATGATGTTTTTATTCGGGCTAGCAGTAGCAGCAGTCGTAGTTGTGGCAATCATTTTTAATATTGCTTTTATTTGAATTTTTGTTTCAATCTTGATTATTGACTTCTTAATGGCATTTTGAATATTTTTTTCAAAAAGAAGATACGAGGTTAAGCTATCATGAATAATTTTCGTTATTTTTATTCCCTTTATTGGTTTGTGTGCGTACATTTTTTTTGGTCGAAAATATCATTTTTCCAATAAAAGAACAATTTACTACGAAGCAATTAATAAAAATGAATACCAACAGTTTCAAGAAGATAATCTGGCAAACTTAACAAAGATTAATATCTTAAGCCCGCATTTTACAAGAACTTTTGAACTCCTTAATCATAAAGCAGAAAAACCAGTCTATGGTAATAGTGCTGTTGAAATTTTGCCAAACGGGACAATTGCTTTTTACCATATTCTTTCTGATTTACAAAAAGCCAAAAAATATATTCTGTTAACTTATTTTATTATTGCCGATGGTGAGTTATTTGAAGCATTTGCCGAAATTATTAAAGAGCGGTTAAAAGCTGGCGTAAAGGTTTATTTAATTTATGATCATGTCGGAAGTTATTTTAAAATTAGTGAAAAGAGTTTACGCAAATTAAAAAAAATTGGGGTTAAAATGTATAAATTTTTACCAATTATTACTCCATTTTTAAATGGGAATGCTAACTATCGTAATCATCGCAAAGATGTTATTATTGATGGGAAAATTGGCTATACTGGTGGAATTAATTTATCCGATTTATATGTTAACCAATCGGCAAAATTTGGCCTTTTTCATGATGTCCAATTACGAATTGAAGGTGATGGGGTCCGCGCTTTGGAAGTTATTTTTGCTGATGATTGGTATTTTGCTAGCAAACAACGTGAGCGGATTAGTGAGTTAGAAAATGATATTTTTACTAAAAAAGATCATCACCAAACAAATAATACCTTAGTCCAAATTTTTAATGACTATCCCAGTTTTTCAGAATCATTAAATCGCGATGTTTATATTTCATTAATTAATAATGCAAAAAAAAGAATTTGATTATCAACACCTTATTTCATTGCCCCTGGGGAATTGATTTTAGCATTGAAAACAGCAGCCCAAGCGGGAATCGATGTGCGCTTAACAATCCCAGGATTAACTGATAAAATTTTTGTGCTAGATATTACTAAAACTTATTGTAAAGAATTACTAGCAGCGGGGGTTAAGATTTACGAAATGAATAATGTTTTTTGTCATAATAAAATAGCTATTTTTGATGACGAAATTGCGATTGTTGGGACCTGTAATTTAGATTACCGTAGTTTTTTCTCCGACCACCAAACAACAGCCATTATTTATGATAAGGAAGTTGTGAAAACATTTTTAACTCGCTGAGAATGAGATTATAACCATGCGATTTTATGACGTGAATGACCAATTAAGTATAAACCATTAAAATACCGGGCTGGGCTACAATGTCTAAAATTAGTTAGTCCAATTTTATAATATCTTTTAAAAATCAAGTATAATAATGGTATATTTAAGTGGTAAAAGATGAGGTGAAGGAATGTTATTTAATAAATTAAAAAACAAAACTCCGACAGAAGAAGACAAAAAACAAAAACTAGGCAAACATAATTTATTACAAGATGAAAAAAAGACAACACCACAAGAACCAGAACCACGGAATTTTTTTGATGATGAAGAAGACAGCAAGGACATTAAAACTGGTTTTAGTTTTAAAAGACGAAAAACCCATAAAATTATTAAGAATTTAAATGCCCAAAAAATTCGTACGTTATTATTTTATACGGATGTTAGTAATGTCCTACGCCAGTTAGAGTTTGGGATCCAACCGATTAAAAATATTCACCTTGCTAAAGATAGCGAATATATTGTATGAACATACCTGGAAAAACCTGACCACATTGAATTTGAATTAGATAATTCAACTCGACACTATTTTTGAAGTTGGATTGCTGATCAAAAAGTTGATCCAAACCAAATTGCCGTGATTGCAATTGATATTAAAAAATTATTTGAAAATTCAAAAACTGATTGATATTATGAAGAAACAACTCGTCGTGTTCATTTATTTGAAGATGTGAAACCAGAGTGTATTAAATGAATTTTAATGAAAAATAATGAATATTTAAATCGGATTCAGAATTATGTTAAAAGCACTAATTTAAAAATTAAAGTTTTCCAAGGCGAAAAAGGAAATATTGAAGAAGTTGCTAATAAAAATAGAAAGAAGTAAGTTATGAGTAGAAAATTAGAGAAGATTACTCCTCGCGATGAGGATTTTGCCCAATGATATACTGATATTGTAGTTAATGCTGATTTAATTAGTTATGGTCCAGTGAAGGGCACAATGATTTTTAAACCGTATGGTTATGCGATTTGAGAAAATATTCAAAAATATTTAGACCAAAAATTTAAGGAATTAAAAGTAACGAATGTTTACTTTCCCTTATTAATTCCAAAATCATTATTTGATAAAGAAAAAGAACATATTGAAGGATTTTCGCCCGAAATTGCGACGGTTACTAAAGTCGGAGACAAAAAATTAGAAGAAGAATTATATATTCGTCCCACTTCGGAAGTACTATTTGGAACTTTTTTTGCGAAAGAAATTCAAGGTTATCGCGACTTACCACTGTTATATAACCAATGGGTAAATGTTTTACGATGAGAAAAAACAACCCGTCCGTTTTTACGTACCAGTGAATTTTTATGACAAGAAGGACACACTATTCATGCCAAAGCCCAAGAAGCAAAAGATTTTACCTTAAAAATTCTTGATGTGTATAGTAAATTTGCCGAAGAAGCCTTATTATTACCAGTTATTCGTGGGCAAAAAACAGAACGCGAAAAATTTGCGGGAGCATTAGAAACATATACCATTGAGTCTTTAATGTATGATGGCCAAGCGCTGCAATGTGGAACAAGTCATTATTTTGGTCAAAACTTTGCCAAACCTTTTGACATTAAATTTTCAAACCAGGATAACCAGTTAGAATATGCTTATTCAACATCATGAGGAGTATCAACTCGCACAATTGGGGCCATCATTATGACCCATGGTGATGATCATGGGTTAGTATTACCACCCATGATTGCGCCAACCCAAGTAATGATTGTTCCGGTTAAAAATGATGAGGCTTTATTAACAGTTGCAGAACAAATTAAAGAACAGTTAGGAGATTTCCGCGTGGCTATTGATGAATCGGAAAAGTCATTTGGTTATAAATTAGCCAATGCAGAAATTAAAGGGATTCCTGTGCGGGTTGAAATTGGTCCGCGCGATTTAGAACAAGAAAGTGTAACAATTACTCGCCGTGACACTTTTGAAAAAATTCAAGTCAAAATCCCGCAAATTTTGCCAACAATTAATAAATTATTTGCGGAAATTAGTGCTAATCTTTTTAACCGGGCCCTAACTAACCGCCAACAACGAACTATTAAAGTTAATACTTATGAAGAATATAAAGAAATTTTAAAACAAAAAAATGCCCTATTTTTAGTACCATTTTGTGGGGCGATTGCTTGTGAAAATATTATTAAAGAAGAAACCCAAACCGTTTCGCGTTGTATTCCGTTTGATATTTCCCGCGAGGTTTCGGGACAGTGTTTCCGTTGTGATAATCCTGCCCAGTATTTAGTATATTTTGCCCGGGCTTATTAAAAAATAAAGGAAACCTTACTTTAATTAGGTAAATCTTAATTGAAGGAGGTTTTTTATGTTGAGCACTAATTTATTTACGGATTCATTATATGTTGAAAATTCTCGTGAATTTTTAACCACTAATAAAATTAATTTAGCCCTTGATTTTGCCAGCTCTGTTTATCCCTTTGCCAACGGGGACAATAAATTTGCCATCCCATTTTATTTTCGACCTAACATTGGTAATTTAGCCGCTTGGTTTGATGAAAGTGGTAATCCTACCGATAAATATTATAGTATTCATAATCACCATCCGCATTTTGATTATGATTGGTTATTTGATGAGTACCCTAATTTAAATTTCAATTTTAGTCGCCTGACTGTAAGTTTTAATTTTAATAATAAAAAAGGCTGCTTGTTTAATAGTGATTTATTAGCAACTAGTTCTGAAACCCTCTTAGCTGCCAAAAATCACCAATTAAATTATGGTAATTGAGCCAAAGAGGTTATTCCAACAATTTGTTTAAATAATGATAATTGAAACCAAATCACGGTTGTGGTGAGTTTGGATTATAATGATAATAATGCATTAGTTGCCAAAAACTCTTACCAAGAAATTTACTGAAATTTTCGCCCACAGCCCGTTGCTGCTTCGCAGCTAGTCATTAATGCTCTTTTTGAATATAAGAATTATAACGAAAATAATCACCAATTTGATTATCAAAAAAGTTTACTAAAAGATGAGTTAACGTTTACTTATTATAATAAAATTAATGACCCTAGTATTCCCAGCCTCTTTTCATTTGATAATAATTTTAACTATAACTTAGAAGATTACAAAAAATACCCTCATGATATTATTACAAAAATTGATAAACTCCGTACCAAATTACCAAACCCAAATTTAATCTTACCAGTGACAACTTATATTTTAAGTAGTACCACTAAATATAATTTTGATAAAATAACTGGCTATTTAAAATATCGTGATCACCATTTTTACCACTATTTTAGTAATAACACAATGTATAATCCCCAAAAACAACGAGTTGAAATTACAGATAATGTCGGAACTAACAATAGATTATTAATTGATCCCTTTTTAGCTCATGACGAATTAGTTTTACAAACAGTTATTCCAACCTTAGGAATTATTATTAATCAAAAAATAGTTTTTGATCACCATAATTTTCATCGGTCAGTTACTATTAGCATTCCGTTTCAGAAAAAATCTTTTTTTAATAATTTTATTAATCCCCAAGCAACTATATTTTTAATTAATAATGATCGCCTTGCTTATTATTATAACCAGCCTTTTGATGATAACCAATATGCTAACTTTGTTCAAGATTTTTATTTCCAAAATTAAATCCTTTTTGAAACCAAAAGATAATAAGCAAATGGAAGTTACTTATGACAAGAAAAGTGTTTCTAAATTTAAACAATGAAAATTTAAGCGCCAAATTATTATCGGTTTTTTTATTATTGTTATTTTAGCGTTTCTAACCTGCCTTGGCGTTTTAATTTACCAAAATGTTATTATTAAGCAGCACCAACCATCAGGCCAAGTTATTAAAGACTCACCACCTTCACCGCAACCACCACCAAATGATAATTCGTATGCCCTAACTTTAGCTAGTTATCAGTTCAATGATGCTATTGTTTTTCAATATAATGACTATTTTTTCTTAAATTTACGCGTTAAAAAAATCTTTTTAACACAATGAATTAATGCTTTTCCCACTATTAATAATGAGGATAGTTATTTAGTTTTTGATTGCAGCAATGAATATTATGAGTTATCAAAAGTAATTACCATTGCTCATTATACCTTAGCTAATATAATAATTAATTCGTGGCGTATTAAAATTTAAGATTGCATTTAAAAAAGTGGAAAAGATTTATTTTTAATTTTATTTGTTATAATTATAAATATAGTAATAAATAGAGGTGAAATTGCATTATGAATATTATGGAAGAACTACAGAAAGTTTTAAAGCAACGGGGGATTAATAAAACAGTTGATTTGAATACTAATTTTAAAGATCTTGGTCTTGATTCCTTAGATTTAATGGATTTGGTTATTTTAGCGGAAGAAAAATTATCAATTCGGATTCCAGATGATAAGTTAACAGAAATTAAAACAGTAAATGACTTAGTTAAAATTATTGATGATCTAAAGAAATAAGGGATTTTTTATGGCTTTATCGTACGATAAAATTGTTCAGATTTTAAAAGATAAAAATTATCGGTTAACAGATATTCGTTTATCAATTATTAAAATTTTAACTGATAAAAAGCACTTAATTTTGTCCGCAATTGTTGAAGATTTAGAAAAAGAATACCAAAATGTCAATTTAATGTCAGTATATAACACTATTGATATGCTCTTAAAAGAACATATCCTTTTTAGTAATACTTTTGATGGTAAACAAATTTGATACGACCTTGCTGAGAATCCTTCGTTTCACGCCATTTGTGACTCATGTAAAAAAGTTCTTCATATTAAAGATGAAGCAGTTTTAAAAGCGATTGATATTGTTAGCTTAGGGAAAGTTTTAGAAAAAATTCACTGAAAACCAATTCATTTTAAAATTGAAGGACATGGTTTGTGTGAAGAATGTCAAAGCTTAAATCGTACCGAACATACCCATTTTGATGATGACTTAGATTAGTTTAAGATTTTTTGTGCTTTAAAAAATATAAATTTAAGATTTAATTATTTAATTTTAAGAATTTATTTGTTAAAATAAATAAGTGTTAATTTAGCACAATAAAATTAGGGGTGTAGTTCAAGTGGTAGAACATCGGACTTCAAATCCGAGTGTTGTGGGTTCAAGTCCTGTCACCCCTGCCATATTTTAAAAGTAGTATTTTGAAAAATACTTTTTTATTTTTACCCAAGATTTTATTTTTTTATGTTATTATTTTAAAGAAACTAGGGGTGTAGTTCAATGGTAGAACAACGGTCTCCAAAACCGTATGCTGTGGGTTCAAGTCCTGTCACCCCTGCCATAACAAAATAAAAAATAAGGAAGTATACCCAAGTCTGGTTGAAGGGGGCGGTCTCGAAAACCGTTAGGTGATGAAAGTCACGCAAGAGTTCGAATCTCTTTACTTCCGCCATATTTTTAAGTTTTACATCAAAAAAAGAAAATCCATTCTATTAAGAATGGATTTTTATTTTATTTATCAAATTCCGGAATTGTTACAAAAGCAACTGTATCTAATCCCGCATGAGCAACAAATACATTTGGTAATTTTTCAACATGATAGTTAATTTTATGTTCATTAAGAACACCAACAATTGCATCTCAAACTTTTGCTGAACATTCTGAAGTTTTTAAAACAAATAATTCATATTTTAACTTAACTTTTTTAGTAAAGTTTTTTAATAGATCAATAAAGCTTTCTACTAATGAGTTTATTGTTCGTGATGAGGCAACTTTTTTAGGATTTTCCCCTCATTGCAATAAGATTTTAATTTTTAATAAATTAATTAAGGAAAGTAAAACTTTTTTAACTCGCCCCCCGCTTGATAAACGGTCAAGACTCCCAGGAATCATAGCCATTAAGGTTGAGTTTTCAAATTTTGTTGTTTCCGCAATGATATCTTTGCGATCCATTCCTTTATCGGCTAAATCTTTTGCCAAAATTACTAGTTGTTTTAAAGAATAAGCTGCTGTATGGTTTCGAACAACAGTAACTTTTTCCTTAAATTCATCATCTTGAGCAATCATATAAGCTGTTGAATATTGACTAGATAGTTTTTCAGCAATTGGATAATGAATTATTTCATCATGAGTTTTTAGTAATTCTTGATACATATTAATAACTTCTCCGGTTGACGCTTGACTAGTTTTTGTAATCCCAGTTCTAACAACTTCATAGAAATTATTAGCCGCAACTTCTTGTTCATTATCTAAAATATCTGTTTCACCATTTAAAATAATGTGCAATGGTAAAACATGAATTTGATATTTTTTAATTTCTTCCTCTGTAAATCCTGCTGATGAATCAGTTAAGATTGCAATTTTTTTGCTCATTTTTTTCACCTCTTATTTTTCTCAACATACTAGGACAACAGTATTAGGTCCGGTATGGGCTGCTATGACATTGGCTAAAATTACTGTTTTTTTAATTTCACAACCATAGTCAGTAATGATTTTTTTGACATCATTTAATGTTTCTTCATCTGTTTTCGAATGAATTAAAATAATTTCTTTTCAATTTTTACGTTCTTTCTTAATTTGATGTAATGTTAATTCAATTGCTTTTTTAAAAGTTCTTGTTTTTTCAAATTTATCAATTTTTCCATCATATCTTAAAATCGGTGTGATCTTTAAAAGCGAAGCGAGAGCCGCCGCTGCGGGGGTAATTCTTCCACCCCGCTTTAAAGTTTCCAAACTTTTGGGAATAATAAAAGCAGAAAATTGCTTTTTTAATTCATCAACTTTTGTTTGTATTTCTTCTGGTGCCACTCCTTCTTTTAATCACTGATAAATATGGTCAATCATATGTTTTAATACTTCGCTAACACCATCAGTATCGATAACAAAAACACGATCTTTATATTCATCTTGCTGTGAAAGCATGTAAATATTTTCATGTTGACCCGATAAACCTTTTGATAAACCAACGAAAACAATTTTTTCGTAAGTTTTTAACAGTTCATCTCACTTGTTAATCATTTTTCCCATTGGGATTTGGCTCGTCTTAATAACTTGCTGAGCTAAAATATCATAAAATTCGTCGAATGAAATAATATCATCATCGTCATCAACTTCACTACCATCAGGGAAAGTCAATAGTAATGGCATTCAATACATATCATCATATTTTTCTAAGTCTTTTCTTTTGATTCCTGATGAGGAGTCAACTATTATTGCTACTTTTTTCATATTTATCCCTCGTTTAATTCTACAAATTTAATAAAATTGTTAATTTGTTAACAATAAATTAATTATAAACTTTGATATAATATTTTCAAGAACGAGTAGGTGTTATTATGAAAATTAATCCAGAAAAATTTAAAATGTATGAATCAATTTTGCAAGAGTTTGGACCAAGCGGTTGTGAGTTTCGAGTTATTGATCTAATGAAGAAATATTATCAGCAATATACTAATGAAATTATTCAAGATAATTTAGGTAGTTGTTTTGCTGTTATTAGAAATAAAAAAAATATTGCTAACCCTCAAAAAGTAATGCTAATGGCCCATGGCGACGAAGTTGGTTTTATGGTCCGTCAAATTAATCCAAAGGGGTTGGTTAAAATAAATCCTCTCGGTGGAATTTGAGAGCAAACTTTATTGGCAAACCGGGTGAAACTCTTAAAAGATGATGGGACCTTTCTTAAAGGAACAATTTCAGCGATTTCACCGCACTTATTATCACCAGAAGCTCGTAATAAACCAGCCCAAATTGACACAATGTTAGTTGATTTTGGATTTACTTCTGAAGCAGATGCCTATGCTAATGGAATCCGCCCGGGTAATTTTTTAGTTTGTGAGGGAGAAACGGTCTTGTTAAATGAAAAACGGCTATTATCAAAGGCAATTGATAACCGAATGGGAGTTATTTTAGGATTAGAAGTTTTAGAGAACATTAAAGATTTAGTTTTAGACTTTGATTTGTATATTGGTTTTAGTGTTCAAGAAGAAGTTGGAACCCGCGGGGCTGTTACAGCAACTAATTTAATTAAACCTGATTTTGCGATTGTTACTGATGTTTCTCCTGGCCAAGATTATTATTCAAATAGTGAATTTGGTCAGCTTGGAAATGGTGTAATGTTAAGAGGAATGGACCGAGAATATATTACAAGGTATGATTTGATTCAATATCAAATTGCATTAATGAAAAAATATAACATTAAAAATCAGTTTTATATTTCACCAGGGGGAACCGATGCCGGTGCGGTCCATTTACATAATTATGGAGTACCTACCATTCAGGCTTGTTTGATTGCTCGCAATCTCCACACAACCAGTGGAGTGATTGATTTAGATGATTTCAATGAAACTATTAAACTAGTGACAACGATCATTAAGGATTTAAATGATGAAAAAATCCGCCAGTTTAATTTTATTAATAAGGAGAATAAGAATGAAAAATAATACAATGGGCTTATTTTATAATGAAAATTTTGATACATTATTTGGCTATTTACAAGTTATTAATAATCCCACACCGATAACTCACGATAACTTAGTTTTTTTCCATAATGAGAAACAACAACTAGTTGGTTTTAATATTTTAAATGCGAAAACGATGCTTAAAAATAAGTTAACTAGGGGCATTAATAGTGATAATAAAGATTTAATTGTAGAAATAATCACTTTATTCCACCAGTATGGCTATGATTTGACCGATATTAATTCAACAATCCAATTTATCGTAGGAGAAGTCGTAACTGTTAAAAAACACCCAAATTCCGATAAGTTAAACATTTGTGAAGTTAATCTTGGTGTTGAACAACGACAAATAATTTGTGGGGCCACAAATGTTGACCATCACCAACGGGTTGTTGTTGCTAATATAGGTGCTTGAATGCCCAACTTATTGCAAATTGTTCCCTCAGAATTACGCGGTGAAAAATCAGATGGAATGATTTGCTCTGAACGTGAGCTAGGGTTACCAATTACTCAAGCGGGCAAAGTAATTATGGTGTTAACGGATAATAAATATCAAATTGGAGATAGCTTTTGAAAGGAATACTATAAAGATGAATAAAATAAAAGAAGGCTACTATAGTGCAATTTATTTCTTAAAAACAGCCGCCATTTTAAAAAATGAGCGGCCAGATGATGTCATTACCATTCAATTTTTTCAAAGAGAAAATAATGTCAAGTTAGCAGGGGTTAACGAATGTGTTGAATTAATTAAAGCGGAAGCGATTGATGCGGCAAGCTTGGAAATTTATGCCCTAACAGATGGCGATCTTATTAATGCTTTTGAACCAGTTCTCAAAATTACTGGTCATTATTATCAATTTGGTTATTTAGAAAGTATTATTGATGGAATTCTTGCTCGTCAAACAAGCATTGCAACTAATTGCTATCGTTTAATCCAAGTTGCAAATAATAAGCCCATTATTTATATGAATGATCGCAATGATTATTATTATACCCAGGAAAATGATGGTTATGCTGCTAGCGTGGGGGGGATTAGTAATTTTGTAACGCAAGCACAGTTAGCGAAAGTTAACCCCGATGCGGAGCCTATTGGAACTGTTCCCCATGCGTTAATTCAAGCCTTTAATGGTGATTTAATTGCGGCGTTACATGCTTACAAAAAACATTTTCCAACAGAAAAATTAGTTGCGCTAGTTGATTATAATAATGATGTTATTAATGACACTTTAAAAGTTGCTAAGGAATTTCCTGATTTATTTGCCGTGCGGATTGACACTTCAAAAGCCTTAGTTGATAAGTATTTTATTGGAAAAGAAGAAAAGTTTAAAGGTGAAGACATCCATGGGGTTAATAAACATTTAATCAAAGCCTTACGACAAGAACTAGATCGCCATCATTTTACCAATGTTAAGATTATTGTTTCTTCTGGTTTTACAGCAAAAATTATTGAAGATTTTGAAAAAGAACATATTCCCGTTGATTTTTATGGGGTTGGTCAAAGTTTAGCAAAGTTAACAATTGGTTTTACCGGGGATGCGGTTTTAATCAACGGCCAGCCACAAGCTAAATATGGACGCCATAATATCGAGTCAACCCGATTACAAAAAAAATAAGTTAACAACAAATAATTTAGGTATAATTAAGATATATTTGGAGGAGAATTAGTTATGGATAGCAAAGATAATCAAAAAATCCCGTCTTATTATAATCACCAAGGCACTTTTTTTGAAAATAATAATTCAAAACAAAATACTTCTGAAAAAAATGAGCCAGTTGCTCCTGCTACCCCAACAAGTTCTGAGAAACAAGTTGTAAAATTAACAGAAGTAATTTCACCATTATTTGGAAAAGATCTTAATTCTGCCCATTCTCAAACAACAATTAATTATACTAGTGATGATAATTCTCCGATTGCTGAAATAGTGGAAGCAGAAATTAAACAAAAGATTGGAGATAATGGCGGTGAAGAAAAACTAGCATCAACACCAGAACCTTATCAACCAATTTATAAAAAATATGATCCCCAGCAAGATGAACAAATGATTAAATCAATGGTTAAAAAACCAGCGAAATTATCTGAACAAGCTGAAAAAACGCAAGCCTTTTTATTCAAACCGCGTAAAAATGGTGAGAATATTTTTGGTGATCGTACCGAAGAATTAACAGTCGAGTTAGAACAATTAAAAGAAAAAATTAAAAAAACTGATCCGCGCAAAAATTTATATGATATTTATGAACAAACAACAATGTTTGAAGGAATTGAAGAGCAAAAAGAAATTAATAGTAAATTCCGGAATATTATTCGTAAGACTTATCAAATCAATACAGATTTTCCAAATGATATGTCGCTACTTGATCGGAAAAAACAAATTATGCATAATTCAATTGCCGCTGGTTCAACACGTTATAAAATCGCTCGCGAATTAAAAGAAAATAATCTTGATCGACAATTTCTTCGCAGACCAAAACCAATTATTCAAGGTTCTTCGGAACATCAACAAATGATGGAAAATTTAAAAAATGCCAACGATGATCCAGCCAAAAAACAAGTTGTTGATTTTTATACGAGTCGAAATCCTTATTATATGCGGAAATTAAATCTTGAAGAAGAAAATCTTAAAGAAGCAGATGAAAATCGCCGTGAACGAATTAAAAATGAATTAAATAATAATGAAGAAAAATAAGATACCAGGTTCGTTTATCAAAGATGATATTTTTGCTTTAGAAGATAATTTATTATTAAGGTTGTCAGCAACTCATCCGACATTGACAAAATTAACTTCTACAATTAATTTCTATAATCAGCAATTATTCCTAACCCATTTTTTGGCAACGGCAACGACACCCCCAACTGTTGAACGTTATGATCTTAGTTTTGATGAGTTAGTACTAATTTTTTCGGATTTCCAAGCAATAATTATGGTTGGTTTGCATGAAAACCGTTCTTTTGCTAATTTAATTAATAATTTTAAAACTCATTCTTTAAAAGAACAGTTTAGTTCAGTCGAAGTTACAATTAACAATGATTTTTTTAGTGAAAAAGGTAAATTATTAACATTAAAATTTAGGAAAAAATATTATAATAAAATAGAATCTTATCAAATTAAATATCAAAAATATTTAATTTCAGCCCAAAAATTAATTAGTTATTTATTAGTTTTTGTTAGTTTGCTAAGATATCAGGGGATGAAAAAATTACTACCAGTTAATTTTTACCAATATTTTATAAAAGATCTTTTAAATATCTAAAATATCATTAATATATTTAAGAGATAAGTTATAATATGAGAGTAGTATAAAAAATTGAGTTAAGTGGGTGAAAAAATGAATTTATACTTATTAGCTAGTGACAATAATCTTTTAATCTCAGAAACAATTTTAATTATTATTTTATTATGTTTAGCAATTATTTTTTGTTCATATGGAATTATTGCGGCGCGAAAAGTTGCGATTGCGGCAAAAAAATTTGATTATTTTATTGAAGACTTAACATATAAATCAGAAATGCTAAACTCAACAGTTGATACAGTAGTAAAAATATCAAACTATGTTGATGTTTTTGAAGCATTTACAAAACGAAATGTTAAAGCCTGAATTAAAGTGATTTCAAGAAACAAGGATGTTGCTTATCGATTAGTTGATAAACTAAAAGATTTTGCTAATTCTGAGGATGATTAATTATGGCTTTTAAATTATTAAAAACAGTAGCAATTATGGTTGCTGGAATGTTAATTGCCCCTAAAAAAGGTTCGGAATTACGCGCTGATTTTGTTAAAATGGTTAAAAAATATAACCCGCAGTTAAAAGAGATGGTTAATAAAATAGAAATTGTTTGGGAGAAATCACAAGGAATTGAATCTGATGAAATTGCTGCTGATATTGAAGTTAAAATTAAAAATGTAAAAGGAGCAGTTGATATTTTAGATTCTGCTTCAACCAAAGAAATGGCTTATAAAGCCTTGAAAAAAATTGACCAAGGTGCTGTTAAACTAATCAAAGCAGCGGCAAAATCTCCCAATGTTCGGGCAGTGGCTAAGGATTTAGCAAAAATTACTGTTTCTGCTATTGACGCTGGAATTAAAGTTAGTGATGATTTGAAAAAAACCTCTGCTTCAATTTCCGAAAAAATCATTGAGGAAGGGCATCCCACACCCACGAAAAAAATCTCACATCAAAATAAAAAATAAACTCTATTTATTTAGAGTTTTTTCAATAATATAATTAATAGAAAGGAAGTTACAATGAATATTATTAAAGAATTGACTTGAAGAGGACTATTAAAACAGGTAACAAACGAAGAAAAACTATTAAAATCACAAGAATTACAAAAAGGAGTATATTGTGGTTTTGACCCGACAGGAGATTCTTTACATGTTGGTCACTTAATTCAAATTATTCTGTTGGAACGTTTTGCCAAATGTGGTTTTAAACCAATTGCAATTATTGGTGGGGGAACTGGAATGATCGGTGATCCGAGTGGAAAGAAAGCAGAGCGAGTATTGTTAAATAATGCAACAGTATTACACAATGTTGAAAGTATTAAACAACAAGTTGAAAAACTAATCCCGAATGTTCAAATTGTTAATAATGGTGAATGATTAAATAACATTTCATTAATTGATTTTTTACGTGATGTTGGAAAAGATTTTAATATTAGTTATTTATTAAATAAAGAAAATATCGCCTCACGAATTGAAAGTGGGTTATCATACACTGAGTTTTCATATACCTTATTACAAGCTTATGATTTTTACCAGTTATATGAAAAATATGAT
The DNA here is from genome assembly GCF_040940205.1 of Spiroplasma sp. DGKH1. Classification (NCBI taxonomy): domain Bacteria; kingdom Bacillati; phylum Mycoplasmatota; class Mollicutes; order Entomoplasmatales; family Spiroplasmataceae; genus Spiroplasma; species Spiroplasma sp. DGKH1. The sequence continues at coordinate 84,533 of NZ_JASTWG010000004.1, forward strand.
TGTACAGTGCAAACCGGAGGTAGTGATCAATGAGGAAACATTACTTCGGGGACAGATTATATTCGTAAGCAACTGGGTGAAGATAATTTAGCTTGTGGGTTGACGATGAATTTATTAACTAAAGCTGATGGAACTAAATTTGGAAAAACTGAATCGGGGGCTGTTTGGTTAGATCCTGAGAAAACTTCCCCATATGAGTTTTATCAATTCTTTTATAATCAAGAAGATATTGAAACTTTTAAACTATTAAAATTCTTAACTTTTTTATCGGAAGCAGAAATTAAACAATTAGAACAAGATCATTTAAAAGAACCGTTTAAAAGACTAGGGCAAAAAAAACTAGCGGAAGAATTAACATTATTTGTCCACGGGAAAGATGAGTTAGCTCGCGCAATTAAAATTTCGACTGCTTTATTCAACGGGAATTTACATGAATTGTCATTATCAGAATTGGAAAGTATTCAGCATAGTCTTCCCCACTATCAATTAGAATCACCAAGTCATAATTTGTTAGATCTGTTAGTTGCTAGTGAAGTTGTTAGTTCAAAACGTGAGGGACGCGAATTTTTAAGTCAAAACGCAATTACCATTAATGGTCAGGTTGTTAATGACGAAACTAAAGTTTTAGCCCCAGCGGATTTTTTACACAACAAATTTTTAATTATTCGCCGTGGTAAGCGAAAATACCATATTATTTACTTATAATAAAGAAAAAGGGTTTGAATAATGTTTTATTCAAACCCTTTTTACCTATCATTGGCCTTAATTAATTGATATTTGATTTTTTATTTTGCTCATACTCAGCTTTTGCTTTTTCGTATACTTCCACAATTGCCTTATGTCTTAAGTATTCTTCTTCGGAAATGTTTTGAATTACGCGCTCTTTGATTTCATCTTCAATGAATAATGAAATTTTCTTATTAATTGTATTAATTGCGTGTTCAATTTCATCATCTTGTGCTACATAGTCATTTATTAACTCAAATTTTTCTTCTCATGATAATGTATTAATAAATTCTAGAATAAATCTTGGATTTTCTTTAATATATTCTGACAATGGTTTATCGACATGGTCCTCAATAAAAGAATCAATTTTTTCTGGTAACATGCTTATCCTCCTAAATTTAAGTTATATGTAATTTGTCGAACTATCTGAAAAATAATTGGACAAATTCTTTTATAATTATATCATTTATTGCAAAATTATGCTAAAATAATCCTGCGAAATTATTGCGTTATTACTATTTTATTAGTATAATTTATACCTACATATTTCGATATGACCAATGGAGGAAAAAAATGAAAAAAATTTGTTTAGTATGTTCTGCAGGAATTAGCGCAAAAACAATCGTTGAAAAAATTAATAATGTTTTGGCCCAAGACAATAAAGAATGAAAATTTGAAGCTATAACAGTAAATAATTTAAACACCAATGATTATGATATTGTGTTATTAACACCACAAGTTGAATACTTAAAAAATAAAATTATTGGCATGCTACCAGAAAATAAAGATATTAAAGTGGAAGTACTGCCATCAGACTTGTATGTTAAGAATGATGCCAAGGCAATCATCGATTTTACTACAAATATTTAATTAATTAATAAAGGCAACAAAAAATTAATTGAAAAATTTTAAAAATTTATCTATTTCTGGATAAATTTTTTTGACTTTTAAGGCTTTTTAACATACACTATAATTTGTAAGTAAACTTAGAAGAAAGAAAATGAGGGTTTAAGATGCGAAAATTACATGCTAGTTTTTTATTAACTGGAGCAGTTTCGATTGCTGTTTTGGAACTTGCAGCAATTGCTGGATACCAATCGTATCAACAAAAATACATTGAATATGTTTCTTATGAAAATAAACTTACTCATCATCCTAAACATGTGGTTATGTTAGCAATTGATGGGTTAGCAGCGTATGCGCTACAAAAAGCAACCATTCCAAATATTCGTTATATGATGAACCACGGGGCTTATAAATTAGATGTCCGTAGTGAGCTGCCAAATTCTTCTGCGGGAAACTGGGCCACAATTTTATTAGGAACTGGTCCGGAAAACCACGGGATTGTTGATCAACCATTAACTAATATTCACCATTCTGTTTATATTGATGAGGCAAAATTAGCGAAACAAACTTCAATTTTTGGGTTAATTCACCAAAGTAATCTTGATACAGGATGATTAGCAACCCACGAAAAAATTCAAACAGCATTTGTTTCTTTATTAGGTGTGCAATCAACTGCTTTAAGTCCTGATTTTAAAGCATATGGTCAGAATTTTATTGATTATTACTATCAAACAAATACCAAGGAAGATTCAATTGAACGTTATTTAGATGTGTTAGAACACCAAATTGATCCTGCTAAACCTAGTTTCTCGTGGATGTATTTTTTAGATCCTGATGATACTGGGCATTCTCGTGAATATAATTCCGAAGAATATTACCAAGCTTTAACAAAAACTGATCAACAAATTGGGATGATTATTAATAAGTTAAAAGCTAAACAAATGTATGATGATACCCTGTTTATTATTAATAGTGACCATGGTGGGCTATCCCAATATCATGGGCGACCAAACATCCCGGAAATGACGGTTCCTTGAATTGTTTATAGTAAAAAAGATATTTTGCAATCGGGTGTTATCCCGGATGGAATTAAAGTATATGATAGTGCGCCAACAATTGCTTATTTAATGGATCTTAAAGATTATTGAGCACGCACAACAAGTGGTGATAAAAAATGACAAGGAAAACCAATCGCATCACCATTTTTCCCAAAACCAGAGAAAGAAGGTTATCCAATTGATGGTAAAAATATCTAAGGACCAAATTAATAAAAATTTTAAGTGATTATTAATTATTAGTGTTATTTTATTGTCATTTTATAACACTCAAATTTTTACTCTAATTAATACTCCCATTTTTAATGAAATTGTTAGTTATTTATGCAGTCCGCTGCCGTTTGTGGTGGCAATTTGCTTAGGTTATTTAGCCATTAGCGAACAATACAGCTGGAAGTTCTTAGGGAAGTTTATTTTATATTTAATTCCGTTATTCTTTTTATCCGGATTATTTGCCGTTGATTTTTTTAATGTTAAGGAATATGGTTTTGATATTAAATTATTAATTACTGATTTTATTAAGTCGTTCTTTTGGTATGAAGGACGATGAATAATTACCACCACAATTGTCCTAGTTGTTCTTTATAAATGTTTATTATATTGGCCATGGTTTCAACAAGAAAAAAACCAGTTGATTATTTGAATCGTTCTCACCGCATTGTTTTTTAGTTTTGTCTTTGCTGTAACAATTACTTTTAATGTTTTATTAAATAAGCAAGATTATGTTAATTTTAATTATGCGCTGATCTCTGTAACCTTTCGGGTTCCCAATTTTTCGCAAGATATCCTGGCAATTTTAGCGTTCTTATTAGGAACCAGTTTTAATTATGATTGACTAATTAATAAAATTACCAATTTATGAGGATGATTAGCAATTGCTATCATTGGGTATTTTAGTTTAACAATTCTCCGATTATTTACTCATTTATCAATGTTTCATTGAGATATTCTAGTTATCATAAGTGCCTTTTTATTCTGTGTACCATTTGTAACAATGCACATTAAATTTAATGATAAATGGGTAAAATGGTATTATGCTAGTTTAGTATTATTAATTTTCCATAATTCGTTTAATAAACTATATGGAGTTGAATTTATTTTGGGAATGTTCTTCCGCCTAATCTTTGGGTGATGAACAAATGGGATAACAACATATTGAAATATTTTAAACTTTGTAACAGCTAACATTTGAGTGGCGCTAGTTTATTCCCTTCTTAAATATCTTGCAATTTACTTTACTTGTTTTGGAATTGCAGTTAGTTATAATAAACTATGGAAAAAACAATTTAAACTAATGCTAGATTTACCTACAGTTGATCCCCAAGTTCTCACTGAACCAGTAGCAAAACCGGTTAATAACTAAAAGTTATTAACTTTTTTTTGTTATGCTTGTGTTAGCGCTTGTTATACGATATTATTTAAATAAATGAGATTAATTAAAAAATAAAAGGAGTGGTTAAAGTGTCCGAGCAGATGTGCCAACTGAACAATCTAGTTAACAGAATGAATATTTTAGCCAGCAATTTTAGTTAAAAATTAATTTTAATAATGTTTGCCTGGTTTCAAAATTTTGTTCTTAATTAATATTAAATTAAGAGGAGGCTAATGAATGCAGGTAAAAAAAAGAAAAGGTAAAAAAGAAATTGGGTTTGCTAAAACTGATGAAATTAAAAGAATTGCTCAACTTGGACAGGTGGGGATTTTAGATCATTTTCATCTTCCAAAATTTGGATTAGATTTTGACCAAGCAAAAGAAATTGCCAAAGAATATGGTGATAATACTTTAAAAGAAGTTAAGTTTCATTGATTTTTAGAATTATTAAAAGTATTTTTAAATCCATTTAATATTGTGTTGGGATGTATTGCCCTCTATAATCTGCTAAGTTATTTTTTTATGAACGGTGATAGTTTTGAACTAGTCGGAACAGTTATTGTTTTAGTAATGATTTTTATTAGTACCACGGTGTCTTATATTCAAGAAGTCCGTAGTTATTTAGTGACGAAAAAATTAACTAATTTAGTTAGCAACACTATTACGGTGATTCGACTAACAGAGGATGAAAAAGTTGATGAAGTTGTTGCAAGTAATAATACTGAATTAATAAAAGAAGCTAAAGAATTAGAAATTCATGAATTAGTACAGGGTGATTTAATTTATTTATCAAGTGGGGATATGGTTCCTGCTGATGTGCGGATTCTTTGAAGTAATGATTTATTTATTAATCAGTCCTCATTAACGGGCGAGTCATTACCAGTTGAAAAACATGCTAGTTATAATAAGGAAAAATCAAATTTATTAGAATTACAAAATATTTGTTATACGGGAACAAGTGTGGTATCCGGAAGTGCGATTGCAATTGTAATTGGGGTTGGAGAAAATACTTACTATGCCACAATTTCCAAAACAATTACTGAAAAAAGACCACAAAATAGTTTTAACAAGGGAATTAAAAGAACAACTTGGTTGTTATTATGCTTTATGTTTGTGATGGTACCAATTGTTTTTGTGATTAATGGTGTTACCAAAAATGATTGAATTGGGGCGCTTTTATTTGCAATTTCTGTTGCAGTTGGTCTAACCCCCGAAATGCTACCAATGATTGTTACTTCTAACTTAGCCCGGGGGGCTAGCAAAATGAGTAAAGCCAAAGTTGTTGTTAAGAAATTAGAAGCAATTCAAAATTTAGGAGCCATTGATGTATTATGTACGGATAAAACCGGGACACTAACAAATGATAATATTGAGCTAATTGACTATACATTGTTAAATAATCAACAAGATGAAAAATTATTGAATTATGTTTATTTAAATAGCCTTTACCAGACTGGTTTAAAAAATCCGATGGATAAGGCAATTATTAAATATGTTGAACAACATAATTTAAAATTAATGACAAATGATTATGTTAAAATTGATGAAATTCCCTTTGACTTTAACCGCCGAAAATTAACAGTTGTTGTTAAAGGCGAAGATAACCATCATACCTTAATTTGTAAAGGGGCGATTGAAGAAATTGTTAAAAATTGTAATCGTATTGAATATGATGGAAAAATAGTTCCGCTTGGTGATGATCATTTAAGAATGATTAATGCAACAACTAACCGTTTAAACACTGAAGGATTACGCGTAATTGGTGTCGCTTACTCTCAGGGTCATGAAAAAAATGATTACTACACAACAAGTGATGAAAATGATTTAATTTTTTTAGGGTTTATTTCCTTTTTAGATAAACCTAAGCCCTCTGCTGCCAAAATGATTAAGTTATTAAAACAAAATGGGGTTGAATTAAAAATCTTAACTGGGGATAATGAACAAGTGACCAGAGCAATTTGTGACCGGGTAAATCTTAATGTTAAGGGCTTGGTAAGTGGTGAAGATTTAGAAAAATTAAGTGAGTATGAATTGCGGGATGTGGTGGAACGAAATAACATCTTTGTAAAATTAAATCCGCTCCAAAAAGCTAAAATTATTGATGCGTTAAAAGCTAATGACCATGCGGTTGGTTTTATGGGTGATGGAATCAATGATGCTCCCGTGTTACGCCAAAGTGATGTTGCAATTTCAGTTGATAATGCCACTGATATTGCCAAAGAAGCTTCTGATATTATTTTATTAGAGAAGTCCTTACTAGTTTTAGAAAAAGGAATTATACAGGGTCGGAATATTTTTGGGAATATTTTAAAATATATTAAAATTACAGTTTCCTCAAATTTTGGGAATGTTTTAAGTGTTTTAATTGCTTCGGCATGGTTGCCTTTTGTGCCATTAGCCCCAATTCAATTACTATTTCAAAATTTATTATATGACATGTCGCAATTTGCGGTGGCTTTTGATAAAGTAGATGCTGATTTTTTAGCAAAACCACAAACATGGACAACCAAAGATATCATTCCGTTTGTTTTTATTAACGGACCAGTCTCCTCAATTTTTGATATTATTACCTTTGCAATAATGGGCTATTATTTTGGGGTGTTATTACAAGGAAACCCAACTCCTGAACAAATTAGTTTGTTCCATACGGGCTGATTTGTTGAAGGATTGCTAACCCAAACCTTAGTGGTGCAAATGTACCGTACTCGTCGGATTCCATTTATCCAATCGCGTGCTGCTTGGCAACTAAATGTTGCTACCTTAGCAGTTAGTACAATTGGAATTGTGATTCCCTTTACAATTATTGGCACCGAATTGGGAATGCGCCCGTTACCAGGAATTTATTTTGCGTTCTTGGTGATGATTATTATCTCCTATTGCTTACTGAGTCAGTTGGCAAAGTTTATTTACATCAAAATTTATCACCGGTGACTATAAAAGTAATAAAACTCAGATTATTAGAATCTGAGTTTTATTACTTTTTAGCTATTTAGTATTATTTCAACTTTTAACAATTTTAGTCCCATTTATAATGTAATTTTTATAATTACTATTTTTTTCAATAATCTGGTTAAATACAATATCTACAAATAGTAACTGGATAATTTTCGAAGAAACAGCAGAATAGCGTGAAATTTGTTTAAGGGTTCGGAACAGAATTTTATTATGTAAATATTTTTCATATCCACAATTTACATTTGAAGTAATTAAAGTAACAGGAATTTTATAATTAAAAGCTATTTTAAGAATCTCTAAGATTTCTCTCGTACGACCAGAATTTGAAAATAAAATAATTTGGTCATTAGCTCTTAAACCGGGAATTGTTAGCAATTGGGTGTGAAAATCTTTATTACAAGCGATATTAACCCCAATTTTTTGCAAATTATTTGCTAATTCTTCACAAGCAATTCAAGATGAACCAACACCAAAGATAAGAATGCGGTTGGCTTGCATAATATCATTCACAAGAATTTCTAATTGTTGGTGTTGAATATTTTGAACTGTTTCATTAATTGCATAGATATTATAGGTAGTAATGTTATTGATGCTATCTTGGAGTTCAATTCCGGTTGATAAACGATAATGTTTTTTTTGCCATTCGTTTTTTTCATAGACATATTGCTGGAGTTTTCGGAAAGTTTGGAACCCATTTTTATTAGCAAAGCGGCTAATTGAAGCTGTGGAAACATAGCATTTTTGGGCAATCTTCTGGATATTATTATTAATAAAATACTCGGTCTCATTATTAATAAAATCAATGATTGTGAGATCACTATGAGTATTTTGGGGATTATTAATTTCTAAAATTTTAAATTGTCCCATCTTGTCACCTCTTGCAAATTATTATAACTCTTTTTATGTAAAAAATTTTCATAATTATAAAATTTATTTGTAAAAAAATAAAGATTACAATATATTTATCAAAGGGGAGGAGATAATATTAGTTTTACAAGTAAAATTAGGAAAAAACTTATAGTATCATGTCAAGCAGTTGACGATGAAATTTTAAATGATAGTTATGTATTGCAAAAAATTGCTTTGGCATGTGTCCAAGGCGGGGCGGAAGTGCTCCGGTTAAGCCAAGTTGAGCACATTAAAGCAATCAAAGAAGTAGTTAAGGTTCCAATTATTGGACTAATTAAAAAACATTATGACAATAGTGAAGTATTTATTACCCCGACTTTAGCAGAAGTCAAACAATTAATTGCGTTAGAAGTGGATGTTATTGCCTTAGATGCCACTTTTCGTAATCGTCCCCGCGAAAGTTTAGAAGAAATTGTTAAATATTTACGAACAAATTATCCCCACCAGCTAATTATGGCTGATTGTTCGGAAATTAGTGATATTGAGAATGCTGAACGATTAGGATTTGATTTTATCGGGACAACTTTACGTGGCTATACTTTCCAAACAAGAGGATTAGGAAATTTAGACAATAATTATCAATTTGTTAAAGAATTAAAGCCAGTTATTAATAAAAGCCATCTAATTATTGAAGGTGGTATTTGATATCCAGAACAAGTTAAAGATTTATTAAATTTTGATCATGTTTGAGCAGTAGTCGTGGGAAGTGCGATTACACGACCGCAAGTAATTACCGAACATTTTATGAAAATATTACCAAAGAATGAAGGTGAATAATATTGAGCAAAGAGTATCAAGCAGATAATAAAAATAGTTTTTCCTTTGTCAAAGAATGGTGGAAACAACGTAGAAATAAATGATCAGCTAATTTGCAAAAATTTGCCCGTGGATTAATGTTACCAATTTCCGTCTTGCCCTTTGCCGGACTATTATTAGGAATTGGTGGCGCAATTGGGGCAAATGATCATAGTGCCAGTGGAGTTATTGCCGCAAACATTTTTAAAGGAATGAGTGAAATTATTTTTGCTAACTTCGCTATTATGTTTTGTGTTGCTGTGGCAATTACTTTTACTAGCGAGTCAGGTGCCGCTGCTTTTATTGCAATAATTTCTTATTTAGTTTTTTCTTCTTCCCAAATTCCATTCATTCATTTTGAAGGAAACACTTTAAAAGACATTATGTGGTTTCATAGCGGTGCGGGTTTAAACAGCCTAATTACGAGTAATTTAGGAATTAGGTCCTTACAAACATCGATTTTTGGTGGAATTATTATCGGGGCGGTTACTGCCTATGTTTATAATCGTTTGCACCTCTTAAAATTACCATCAGCAATTAGTTTTTTTAGTGGCGTTCGGTTCTTACCATTTGTAATGATTCCGTTAAGCTTTGTCATTGCCATTATCTTTTTAATTTTTTGACCATGGGTTGGGCAAGCAATTAATATTATTGGTGAGAATATCGCCAAAGCACCAGCTGGGGTGGATGGGTTGGCATATGGGATTTTTACCAGAGCATTAATGCCATTTGGTTTACACCAAATTGTGATTGCGGTTGCCTTTACTACTCCGTTTGGCGGAGTCTTATCAACTGAAATCTTTATGAATGCCATTCAACAAGCAAATGTTGATGTTACAAATGAACAGATTAAGCATATTTTAGACCTTTTAAAAGATAATCCAATTAATGGTGACCAATCAATTTGAAACTTTATTAATGGATTGCCTTATAATAGTTTACCAATTAATGGTGGGGCAAGTCAAGTTCCAATTTTTGAATGATTTACCAAGTATGCCCACATTCATGCGGGAAGATTTACCCAAGATTACCCAACTTATTTAGGGGTATGTATGGGAATTGGAATTGCCTTTATTTTAACCGCTAATAAATCAAATCGCCGGAATACTATTTCAGTAATTGGTTCAGCAATGGTAGTTGCTTTTCTAACCGGAATTACTGAACCATTAGAATTTACCTTCTTATTTATTGCCCCCTATTTATACTATTTAATTTATGTACCGTTATCAGGTTTTTCTTATATGTTTATGCAATTAGTAGGTGCCCATGTTGGGGTCGGGTTTGCCCGTGGTTTTATTGATTTAATGATCTATGGGGCCTTACCAGTGATGAAGGGAACTAAGTTCTATTATGCCTTTCCATTTGCCATCGGGGAGGGAATCATTGCTTTTTGTACCTTCTACTTTGCAATCAAACATTGAGATTTACCGACTCCTGGCCGTGGAAACAATGAAGTAAGATTACTAAGTAAAAAAGATTTTAGTTTAAAAAAAACACCCCCCACAACTAGTGATTCGGACCAGCGAATTCTTAATATTATTAAAGGGTTTGGTGGGAAAGAAAATATTATTTCTGTCACATCCTGTGCAACCAGACTCCGAGTAACAGTCAAAGACGCAACAAAAATAGATCCTCAAGTATTTCGTAACGAAGGAGCGGCTGGTTCAATTATCAAAGGTGATAACATTCAAGTTGTCTTTGGTGGGGAAGTTGTTGTTTTAAGTGCTCAAATTAATAAATTATTATAAGAATATTAACTAAGGGATTCAGATTAAAATGGAGCATGTTTAGTGACTAAAAATAACCTAAACATGTTTTTTCTTCTCATTTTTTAGGATACAATAAAATTAAGAAATGAATAAACTATGCTGTGGAAAATTAGTTAGAAAGTGGCAGGTGGATAATGCGTTTAATTACCAGAAATTTAGTTACCTTAGTTTTTATTGTGTTAGCTTATTTTGCCTATTCAAGTTGGGTAAATTGATTAACTGACAACCAAGGGAACAGTAACTTAGTACAAATTTTAAGTCCGTTTAAGTTAATTATCTTAGGGATGTTATTTGCAATGATTATTCCGACTTTTAAATCAATTTTTATGTCGACAATCATTGGAATGCGTCAGTATAAAAAAACAAAATCAGATTTTTTATTGTATAATTATGATAAGTTACACACTATTTTAGAAAATATGAAAATTAACATTTTAAAAAATAACATGTCCGGAATTAAAAAGGATTTATTATTATACGAAAAATCTCCGGTTAAACCAGAATTTGTTAACACTCTGGTGCGCGATTTGCGAAAAACCGCATTGATTGAAGGTGATTTTACCCGTTATAAAGAAGTTATTGATAAGGTTCTTGGTGCTTTAACAGAAATTTACCAAAAAGAGCGTCAGGTTATTTTAACTGCCAATAAAAAAGAAGCGTTCTTTGATTTTAAAAGAGGTTATGAAATGGCTTCACAAGGTTCAAAATATAATGTTGACTATTACCAAACTTTATATAACAATGTAAAAAACCGTGTTGCCTTAGGATGAAAGATCTTTTCGTTAAGTATGTTTCGCTTTTACTTTTATTTATTAGGATATGGGTTAGGAATTACAACCATTTTGGCAATTGTTGTTTTTCCTATTCTTAACACTTATAGTAATGTTAATTTAGAAAAATGGGGCGCTATTATTTTTGTTATTTGTTGTGTGACAATTGCCTTAATTGTTCATTTAATAAAAACCTTACAAAATAAAAATCTTAATAATAAGAATTACTTGATCATTCCCGCTCTTGTTTACTACTCATTAATTGCTTTAATTGTTTTAAACATTTGTTTGACAATTAGTATCATGCCAAGTATTACTGATCCGGTTCCGAATGTTGGGGAAAGTATTTTAGCAGTTGGTCCGTTACCATACTTACTATCGCTAGCTTATTTAGTCTTGTCAACAGCGCTATTATTATATGTAATTGCTACTTTAATGGATAGTTTTAAAGCAGATGGCTTATCTTTAGAGTTAATTATCGAAGGGTTAGTAGTTCCGTTTGCATTGTGACTGGGGGTAACAATTGCGAAGTTTACAACCAATAGTTTAAGTAATCACCATCAGATTAGTGCCCAGTTAAACAATACAATTACCGGTTATATTACGATTATCTTGTTTATTTACTGAATTATTAACTGAATTACTGGTAGTTTTATGTCGGTTGTAGTTAAAAAACAAAAAAAATAGTGATAATAACCAAAAAAATTCTAAAAAAGATAAAAATTATTTTTTTATTTGTTAATATATAATTACAATGGATATAAAGAGTAAGTGAGGTTTTTAACATGGGCTATTATTATCAACATAACTTTAATTTTTCATATCATGGTTTGCAACGAATTAAAGAACGCATTGCTGATTTTAAAACAATGGATGAATGAATTATTAAGGAAAAGATTATTAAAATGATTGATAATTCGACTGATCGAATTGAAACCACACGAAATTTTTATATTAAATTAGATGACTTTAAAAATAATCTATATGTAGTTATTAATAAGTATAATAATTTAATTGTAACTGTAACACCAATGAGTCCTCAAAAATTACTAGAGATATTAAATGAAAAGTAATATTTTTTATTTCTAAGAATAATATAAATGAGAAATTTATGAAAATAAGACAGATATTTTAATGGAGTTAAGAAAATGGAAAAGAAAAAAATTATTGATGCAATTTTAGCAATGACAAAAAATTGAAAGCCAATTGTGATCAAAATTAAGCACACTTATAAAACTTTTATTCGCAAAAATATTATTGACCGGTTTTTAGAAGAGATCCACCAATATCCGGAATTATCAAGATATATGAAATTATTTAGAATATTAACAGTTCCTAAGGTCAAGGGTAGTTTATATTCCGATGCCTGAATCATTAATAAGCAAATGAAATATTTTGACTTTGATTTTGCGTTGCAAATTAGTTGTAATAATGAAGTTTATCGTGATGATCAAACTCTATTAAATTTTGCCAAGGTTTTACGACAATTAATTATCAACAAGTTAAAACATTATTTAACAATTATTTTACATAATACCCACCGGTGAGTGTTACCAAAATCAATTGATGATGATATGTTAATTAATAATATTAAAACCTATTTACAATTTGTGGAAAAAACAGAAATTCCGATTGAATTTATTAATTTACAAGATCAGGAAGTTATTAAAACGATTTTTAACCAGTATATTGGAAATCCGATTATTGTGGAATTTAATTTAAAAGCACAAGATAAAAAGAATGTTTATGATCGTTTAATTTCATATATGTATGATGCCCAAAAAAACCGGGCGCTAAGTAATTTAAAACTAATCGTGAAATTTAATTTTATTATTCAGTGTTTAAAATTATGATATATTAAAAATGAACAATATATTCATTTTAAAATGAATGAACACCAAATTTATAATCAGTGTGCGGATTTATTATTACAGTATGCTGATCAAAAGTTAACTCGTGTTGAATATGCCACCCTTATTTTAAATAATTTTTGTGATTAATTAAGGGCCAGTTTTTAATTTTAAAAAGAAAGTATGTTATAGTTAAAACATAAGGAAGGTGAAGGAACATGAAAATTGCCATTGGAAATGACCATACTGGGGTCGAAATGAAAAATGCAATTGTTGAATATTTAGAAGATAATGGTTATGAAGTAATTAACATTGGAACTGATACTCCTGAATCAGTTGACTATCCAGATTATGGTTTTAAAGTTGGGGAACTAGTAGTTAAGAAAGCTGCTGATTTAGGAATTGTTATTTGTGGGACAGGAGTTGGTATTTCAATTGCTGCTAATAAAGTTAAAGGAATTCGGGCAGCATTATGTAATGAAACAACCGTTGCAAAACTAGTGCGTGAACACAATAATGCGAATGTGCTAGCTTTAGGAGCCCGTTTACTTGCAAACCATAAAGCATTATGAATTGTCCAAGAGTTTTTGGATGCTCAATTTGATGCTGGTCGTCATGCCAACCGCGTTGCTAAATTAGATAATTATTAAAATCCCCGTTAATTTTGGAATAATTATCATATAATTATTAAAGAATTATAAAGTGGGGTAATTATGCAAGATTGAGATAGTTTGATTTTATATCCATTACTAACTATTGTTGTGATTGTTTTATATGTCCTCTTATTAGTCAAAAGACATTTTAAAACTAAAAAACAATGGTTTTTTATTATTCAACATTTCTTTTTTTGATTAACAATATCCGCAATTTTAAATTTAAATTATAATTTCATTTTATTTACTGCTAATGTTAATTGAAAAAACTTAGGAATTTTAGTCGGGGTGAGCGCTAGTTTCTATGCTACAATCTTTTTTATTCCTGCTTCATGAATTACTGGTTTATTAACCCGTCGCTTTTGATTTTGGCTATCCTATGCCACAATTATCCTGGGGATTATTTTAGCGTTGGCAATTCCTCATAACCAAATTATTTTCATTATTTGTGCATTATGTTTTGGGATTGCTATTGCCTCAAATTCAATTTGATACTTATGTTTTAATGAGGTTTATTTATACCGTACTAATTCCTTTTTAACAGTCTCATTATTATTTCCAGTGGTAATCATTGCTAATTTGAGTGGGTTGAATATTTTGAACTTTTTAAAGAGTATTAACAAAAATTATGAAGTAGATTATTATATTTTGTTTGGTTTAATTTTGGGATTTATTCTAATTTCTTTTGCTTGTTGTTTTAAACTAAAAGAACGGAAAGAATATATTGGCGCGTTTGATAGCCAACAATTAAAATTAGCTAGTAAATTTTCCTGGTGAAAAGTTAGTGGTATTTTGGTAATTTTATTTTTTGTGGGGATAATGCGTGAATTTGCCCAAGGTGATTTTTATAATTTCTTATTAGCTCAGCAAACTTGAGAAACTTATCAAAACCTAGCCTCTGTAAATAAATATTTACATTTAACCCAGGAATTTTGGTGAATTCCCCAAATTATTGTGGGAATTCTCTTGTACCCAGTAGTTGTTAAAAAGTGGGGAATTCGCCCGACGATTTTAGGGGCTTTTGCGATTTGAGTAATATATTTTCTAGTGGTGGCTTTTACGAAAATTCCTGAATTATGGATTACTTGTCAATTATTAAGTGGTTTGGCATTTGGTATTATTTTTGTAATTTTATTTTCCTTATCAATGGTTTGAAATTACCGGGTTAGTCGCCGTCCGGTCACCGGTTGTTTTTCCGCTTTAAATGCGTTAACTACTTTTGGTGCCCAATTTGTCCAACGGGCAATTAGTAATGCTCAGGTAGGACCCTTTAAAAATATTATGCTTAATTGAAATTTACCAGTGGTAGCAAATAATTCTTATAATCTTAGTCATCTCCATAATTTAGTGATGATTATTTTTGTTTTTTGTGCTGGGATTTGTTTATTATTAATGGTTTTTGTCTTCTTTACCATTAAACATATTAGCGGGGAATACTTTAGCCGGCAAAACTATAATTTTGCTCGCCAAGTTTTAGCAGCAAACTTAACTGAACAAGAATATGATCAGGATGTTAGTTTAACTGAATGATTACGAAAAGATGCTACTTAGGAAAAGAAAAAGAAGTTACATAATAACTTCTACGGCTTCAATTTCTTTAAGTTCTTCTTTAACAATTTGTTCAACGCCATCTTTAATAGTGCTGTCAATTAAACCACAACCAATACATGCCCCAGCAAGGCGAACATAGACAATATTATCTTTTACTTCAACAAATTCAATATCCCCACCATCTTGATTAATATAAGGACGAAGGTTTTGAATTATTTCTTTTGCTTTTTCATTTAGATCCATCATACCACCCCATTTTTTTAATTATAACATTATTTAAGTATTTAAAAAACATTGTTTACTATTTAGGAATATTATTTATAATATAATTATAAAACACATTATGTTAGATGGATATAATAAGGAATAGAAAGAAGAAATGATAATGGAAGAAAAAAACTATAGCATTTATGGATTAACAGCCGGGGATAAACTAGCCGATGAAATTTGTAAGTTATTAGGTGTTAAAAAAGAAGAAATGGAAATTAACCGCTTTGCGGATGGGGAAATTTTAACAAGAGCTGTTAATTCAGTGCGGGGGAAAGATGTTTATATTATTCAGTCAACATCTAATCCTGTTAATGAAAACTTAATGGAGTTATTAATTGCGATTGATGCG
Source organism: Spiroplasma sp. DGKH1 (assembly GCF_040940205.1). NCBI lineage: Bacteria > Bacillati > Mycoplasmatota > Mollicutes > Entomoplasmatales > Spiroplasmataceae > Spiroplasma > Spiroplasma sp. DGKH1. Next base: position 100,403 of record NZ_JASTWG010000004.1, read on the forward strand.
TTAAAAAGAGGAAGTGCCCAAACTATCAATGTTATTATTCCATATTTTGGTTATGCGCGCCAAGACCGCAAAGCCCGTGGTCGCCAACCAATCACTTGTAAATTAGTAGCTAACTTAATTACAACAGCTGGTGCCAACCGGGTAATGACGGTTGATTTACATTCTCCCCAATCAATGGGGTTCTTTGATGTCCCAGTTGATGATTTGCGGACAACCCAAGAAATGGCGCGTACCATTATTCGTAAAATTCAAGAAGATAATATTAAAGAAGAAATTACAATTGTATCACCTGACCATGGGGGATTAGTCCGTGCTCGCGAAATTGCTGATCGTCTTGGTAACTTAGCAACCAATATTGCGGTTATTGATAAGCGAAGACCAAAACCAAATGTTAGTGAAGTACAGTTTGTGTTAGGGGATGTTAAGGAAAAGGTTTGTTTTATTGTTGATGATATGATTGATACGGCGGGCACAATTTGTAATGCTGCGAAGGCATTAAAACAACATGGTGCCAAAGATGTTTATTTATTGGCTTGCCATGGGGTTTTTTCAAACCCGGCGCGTGATCGCTTAACAGAATTAATTAAAGAAGGATATGCCAAAAAAGTTATTGTAACTAATACTATTGATATTCCCGAAGAGCACCGTTTTGAGGGCTTAGAAATTATTACAATTGCCGAATTAATTTCATCAATGATTGGAGCCATGGTCGCTAAAAAAAGTTTATCGGATGTCTACCAAGCTTTTAATGAAAAAATTAAAACTTTAATTAAAAAAATTAGTAAATAATATTAAGAAAAAGTCAATTTATGATAAATTGACTTTTATTTTATTTTATTTCATGTTTTATAATTAGTTCTCACAAACCAGTTAAAACTAAAACGATTTTCTTTTGAAAAAGAAGGCAAAAAACTAGCAGGGTTAATTAAAGGTTCGCTTTTGTCGACAACAGCAATTGTGTCTTGGTTATAGTTTTTAATTTCTCGCAATTTTAATTTAGGTTCATTTTCATCTAAATGATAGATATTAATTGTTTTATGAGTCACTGTGGGTGTTTTAATTTTAAGGATTTTTGTTTCTGAATTATTTGGTGTCGCTTCTGGCTTATCTCACCGACTAGGAACTACTTTCTGATTGACATTAGTAGTTTTTGGTTTTTTAGTTAAAGAGATTGTTGGCTTTGTAATATTTTTTGCTTTAATGATTGGTTCTGACTTTTGCTTGTTTATTGGTATTTTTTGTTGCAAAGGAGGTTTTGAACTACCCTTACGTATTGGTTTTTTGGGTGCTGGTTTTATTACCTCTTTTTTTGGTGGTACACTTTCCTGCTCTGTAAGAATTAACGGTAATTCTTTTGTTGGGGAATTACTGTATTCTTTAGTAATATGTAAGATTAATTTTTTTTGTTCCCATGATAAGCCCTTTTTAAATCTTAGTAACCGTTCAATTGTGGCAAAGTTTAATTTTAGGGTAATCAATTCATTAAGAATTTTTTGGGTTTTTTCATCTGTGATATTTTTTGCTAAACTTACTAGTTTTTCATTACTTCATTCTTCGATTTTTGTCATATAGTTTATCCTTTTACTCCATATTTAATATTCTTTATATAGTTTTATCATATTTTTTATTATTTTTTTAAAATTGTTGATATAATATAAAGATTAGGTTTAGAAAGCAGGGAGAAAATGACCATTATCGTTAGTAAAGAGCATAAAAATATTATGCATTATTTTCATTTTATTTTTCTTTTTGCGACTGTTGCAATTTCTTATTTTTCACAATTATTAAAATAATTTTTTAATTCTACTTTTTGATATTTTTTTAGCAAATATTTAATATTTGTCTTTTTTGTTTTTGAATCAAAAGGTTAACTATTTTCAAAAAACAATGGAGAGGTGAGATATTATGTTAGTTAATTTAAAACCACAAATAAGTTGAAAAAAAATTAGTATTAAAATTTTCCTATTCCTAATTGGATTATATCTGTTCACAATTGGGTTAAGTATATATTTACCAACCGCGGTTGGGGTAATGCACCTTGATTTTACCATTTATTCAGTTTTAATGGTTTGAAAAGGAATTTACGCGGATGGAACCTTGGATACAACAGTTTCTAATGGAACAGTCCATTGAATTGTGTTAGGATGTTATTTTTTTATCCTAATGTTATTTTCAATCGGATTTGCTAGTGTTAGTGCTTATCGTAAATATCAAGTTACTAAAAATAAATATGAATTTAATATTTTATGGTGGGTATTAATGATGGATCTGGTGATTGTCTTGTTAGAACCATTTATGTTGCAACTGCATGAATTATATATTACTCCTGAGCTTGCTAATAAAATTAAAAATAGTGATTATACAATCCGAATGTGAATTTTCTTTGGGGGATTTTTATTAAATGCCCTTGGCGATGCTATTTGATTAAAATCAAATATTTTTTTAGGTCCTTATAATTCAATTTGCTTTAATTTTCAAAAAATGAGTAAATGAAAATATATAAATGCCCGAATTTTCTTAGACTTTTGTATTTTAATTCCTGGGGTTATCATTACCTTAACAACAACAACTATTAGTTGGGATTTAAAAGAAAAGTTTTTCTTGAACTATATTAACTTAGGAACAGTGGCATTTATTTTTGCCTTTGGTCCGATTGTTCATTTACTAGGCACTTCGTTAGATAAATTAGGACTAAAATTTCAAAAATGGTTAAAATAAAGGATAATAATAGAGTTATTTTTTGGTAATAAGAAACTTAAAAATATGATATAATTTTTTGGACTGTATTAAAAATTAATTTGAACAAGGTGGAACATATAGATGAGGAAATTAATCAGTTTTTTTTGTGTACTAAATTTAGCAAGTTTACCAGTTGCAACAACCGTTGCTTGTGACAATAGCAACCAAAAAACTTCAAAAGTCTGGGTTGTAACTGATGGAGGAACAGTTAATGACCATTCCTTCAACCAATCAGCGCTAGAGGGAGCGGATGATTTTGCCCAAAATGGTTTTAATCGTAAAGCATCTTTTATTGAAACAAAAAATACGAGTGGTGGTAGCGACCCTTCGGCGGATGATTTTAAACAAGCATATCAAGTAGCTTTAAATTCTGGGGCTGAATATATTGCCATTGCCGGATTTAAACATGCTGCAACAGCAGGATGATTAAACCATCAGGCCCAAAATTATGCTAATTTTAAAGGAATTGTTTTCTTAGACAGTGCTGCTGAAGCAGTTAAAAATGAAGATGGCGGTTATAGTAAAATTGCCGGGACAACTTTTGATAGTCAAAACTCGGGATTTTATGCTGGCTTAGCAGTTGGCATTTATTTAAATGCTTTTAAAAAACAAGGTGATGTTAATGGCGATGGAAAATTATCGGCCGCTACTTTTGGTGGTTTTGATTTTGCTGGTTCAGTTACTAATTATATGTGAGGGTTTTTAGGGGGGCTAAAGACTTTTAATAAAATTGTAGATCCGGCTAATAAAGACTTACAATTAGTAAAACCATCACTATATAATATTGAGAATTATATGAAAATTATCACTGGACAAGATCAAACATTAGAAAAAATTGAATTGGCACAAACAACACCCCCTGCGGTGGGAACAAATGGGAAAGATGATAGTACTTGATTTACAAGTAGTTTTAGTAAGGGGGATGGGGTTACCTTAGCAAAAAGTTTAGCCAGTAAAGCGGATGTTATTTTCCCGGTGGCCGGACCCCAAACATTGGATGTTTTAGAAAATACTAAATCTTTGGTAGTGGGAGTTGATGTTGACCAAGCAAAATTATATGAAAAATATCAGAATCGTTTTATTACGAGTGCTTTAAAAAATATTCGCAAAGCAGCCTTTGAAATTTTAAATATGATTCGTAATAATCCAACCTACGCGTTAGGAAAGACATGGGGAACATCGGATGATACTCCATATCATAAAGACTGGGCTGGAATTAGTATTATTAATGCAACACCCTTAAATTTTGCCGCTCGTTTAATGGAAGATTTTAAAAGCAAAAAGCTCAAATTCAATCTCAATATCGTGAATTATTAAAGCAAGACGGTGCAGCAACTAAGTTTGCTAGTAGTTATGCTGGGTTAGAAGATGTTGTTAACAATTTATTAGGAATTAAGTCATCAAAATCATAGTATTTACTATGATTTTTTATTTCCTTTTTTTGCATTTTATTTCAAAAATTTGTCTCTTTTTTTAAAAAATAATTTTAATTTTATTGCTTTTTATATTTTTTAATGTAAAATATTTAATCTAAATTTTATATATGATATAATTTAAAAGTAGCATTTTTGATGGGAGTTAATTAAAATATGGACAACAAAAATAAAGATGACTTTAGTGTGCCCAATGAGGATAAGGCAACTAACACTGAAGTCCAAAAATATACCCGGCTAACCTTCGGGACTGTTTTAAAGACGGAATTATTTAATTCGATTGCTAAAAGTAAAAAACACTTGTTAAGATTTTTCTTAATTTGTTTTATGTCTTTTATTTATGGAATTATTTGTATTACGGGAGTATGAGATCCAATTTCTCGGATTGATCAGGTGCCAGTGGCCATTGTTAATCGGGATGCCCCTAGTTGTTTTGCATATATCAGTACGATTAAGGGTGGTAATGAATTTATTGATGATGCTAAAGAAGTATCATATTTTGATAATGCCAAAAATTCTTCGGAATGTGGTGGTTTAGCTAAGCAATGATTTGAAACAGGTGGTTTTGATAAAACTGTTTATGAATTAAATTATCGTTATGCTTCTTTAATTGATGATATTATGACCAATGGTTCTGCTTATAATCCAGCGACTAAACAAATTAATAAAAGTGTTGGGGATATTAATACTAATATTAATTATTTAAGTGGTGATGAGGCTTATTTTTCACCACAATCAAAATACTGAGTACAATTAAACATTCCACAAAACTATACATTAAATACTTATAAATTAATGCGTGGTTTAAGTTTAATTGGTACGACAAATTTTTCTGCCAATGAAGAAGATAATCTTTATAAGGCAATGGATTTCTTTAAAGATAATAAGATAAATTTATGAGCTACATATGAACATAGTTTTATGATTGGAAATATTATGAACATGTTAAAAAGCACGTTTGGAGGAATTGCCACGAGTGTGTTAACCACAATTTCGCCCGAAGCATTATTTTGATTAAGTGCCCGCCAAGATCAAGGCGAACACTTTGGGGAGTATTATATTATTCCCTATAATATTCAAAATTTTATTATGAATATTGTTAATGGTATTAATAGCTATGATTGTGATGGGACTAATAATACGCAAGTTTGTCAAGATGCGAGTGGTAATCCAATTTCGTCAAACTTATACCAGGCCTTGCAAAAATTAAAAAAAGATAATGAAGAATTATATAACTCAGTAGTATTAATGTTCCATCATATTAAATACGATGAATTTGTTAAATTTGATGCCGTGCTAGTTAAAAAAAGTATGACTTTTGCTGAATTATTACCAAAAGCATTTGAAATTATGCTGCCAAATTTAGGACCAATTCCTGACAAAAAAGATGTTGAAAAAAGTTTATGAGGGAAAAAAGTATACTGATCAGATTATAAATCAAAACTATTATCAGTAACTAATTATTTTATTTCTGATGCCCAAGCCTCACAAAAAATTAATACGCATATTCAAGGAAAAGAATTCGGAACTTATGGGTATGGATTAGGTTTGTATTTTATCTCAATTTCTTTATGGGTTGGAGCAATGTTGCAAACTTTTATTTATAGTAAAAAAAGTTACACTAAGAATGCAAAATGGCACCAATATTACTTAGCAAAATGAGTAACAATGATTATGACTTCGTATGCCCAGGTCTTGCTACTGTTTATTGGTTTATTAGCAGTAGGTTATGGTAATTTAGGTTCACCAATTCTTTACATGCTAATGTGGATGGTAATTACCGCCACCGTTCTAACCACAATTACCCAGGCGCTCTGGTATTGTTTACCCGATGTTAATAGTGGCCGATTTTTATGTATTATGTATACTGTCTTTAATTTAGCGGCCGGGGGGGGTAGTTTCCCAGCGATTTTACAAAATAAATTCTTTGAAGGAATTAGTTATATTGTGCCATTTACCTATACAATTCGTGGTTTGAGTAATATTGTGTATGGAGTTGCTTCAAATGAGGGAATTATGAGTAATTATAATGAGCAAATTCTTTCATCGTTTGGAATTATTTGTTTATTCTTTGCCTTTTTCTTAGCATTAGGTTTAGCAACATCATATATTTATCGCCGGATTGATATTTATGGAACCTTTAAGTTAAAAGAAATTTATTTAGCAATGAACAATATTAATGAAACGGAAAATTTTGCGCAAAGTCGGCGTGTTATTAATAACTTAGATATTAAGTACACAACCTTAATTAAAGAATATATTGATAAAATTAACCGCAATAAAAAAATTAAATTATTAGAAGATAAGATTAGCAATTTATATAAAGATCCAGCGGTTGTGCGGATTAAAAAGTTAGAATCAAACTTAGTGACTCTTCGTGATCGTTTTGAAATTATTAATCAACGCTATAATATTTTAAGTCAAAAAGTAGAGATTACTAATTCTAGTCATGATCAGAAAAAAGTAACAAAATTAAAACGAAAAATTAATAAGTTAGTTGAAAAAATTAAAAAAGATCGCCAAGAAATTATGGAGTTAAAAGCAAACCCTAATATAGAACGAATTCGTAGTTTAACTGCTAAATATAATACGATGAAAACAGAGTATGATACTTTAGCCAGTGGGAATACAAGTGACTGAAAAGTTAAGGTCAAAGGTATTAAGTTAAAACAAGAATTAATTTATACGAAAAAGAAAATCACTGACTTAACGGCCGCAACAACCAAAACTTTATTTGATAGTCCCAATGAAGTAAAAATTAATAAGTTAATTATTGAATACAATATTGTAAAAGAACAATTAAATGATTTACAACAAAATAATAAAGCAACTGAACACCTTACTAAAAAATATGAAAATAAATTATTGAAAATAAAAAACCAAGTAACAGCATTAAAAGACTCAAGTTTAATTATTAACCGCTTTATTGAAGAAAAAATCATTAAATTAAATAAACAATTAGAAACAATAAATATTGAAAAAGCAAAAAACCAAAAATTAGCTTCGTTAATGAAAGATGATAACTATAACATTAAAGTTAAAAAAGCAAACCATAAAATTGGGGAGATTGTAAATGAAATTCAAGTTTTAGAAGAAGAACTAAAATCAATTGTTGAACATCAAAAAGATCGCATTAAAAATAAATACAAATATAATAAGTATTTAATGAATTTAACCCGAATTAAAAGTAATTATGTTTATGATGATAGCCGTGAAGGTATTGCATAGAAAGGGAGCAGAACTTAGTTATGAAAAATGAAGAATATAAAACTAAACTCCGAAGTGAAGGAAAACCGAAATTTCGAACAATTTTAAAAGATGAACTCCGCGCCTTTTTTGTGGAAAAACCTTTTAACCGGGTAATTGCGATTATTGGATGTTTCATTACCTTTATTTATGGGTTCTTCTATATTTGAGCCTTCTTTGATCCATATTCAAATTTACAGCGTATTCCGATGGCAATTATTAACCAGGATGATAATGTCTGTATGATTTATAAAAATGATAATGATCCTACTGCCACAGGACCACATACAACATCATTGTTAAATGCCCAAAGTATTGACTATGATTATACTGCCTATACGCAAGAAGATTGCCGCGCATCAGCGCAAATGGTTGGAAAAAATGGTTATTATACAAGTGTTACCGATGAAGCAATTACAAAGCTAAACTTTTATAATCCAAATACTAATCGTTTTAAATATGATTTAAAAGTTGGACAAGTGGAAGGTGATTATGTTCGTTATCGAGGGAATCCTGAAGAATTAGATAACAAATATTGAGTACAAATTCGAATTCCCCGCGGATTTACCCAACACTTAACTTCATTATTAATTAATATGAATAAAGCAAACTTTACTTGTTTTGATGGTTTTGATAGTAATGGTGTATGTAATGATAAAGATCCAGAACATACGTTAGATCCCAAATTATTATCGGGAAAAATTATTCAAGAATTAAAATGATATAAAACTAATAAAATTAGTTTATGGGGAACTTTCCGTCATAATTTTGCGAGTGGAATGATTACTGATTTTTATCAGAACATTTCTTCGTCCTTAGCAGCGGCGATTGCCCCCCAACTTTTATCAACAACCTTATTTACTTTATTTAGTTATTATGAACAAAACTTTGATGGAAGTTGAACCAGAACTGTGGAAGAATCTGATATTAACCGTTTCTTTTTAGAATTTTTAGATTCAAGACTAATTCCTCCGGTAACTTATTCTGGAACTAGTGTTCAATTACAAACAGTCTTTCCGCGTGCGGAAGCTTTAAAAAGAATTTTAGATTTAACAGTATCGGATGGATTAATTAGTCCAACTATTTCTGATGAAATTTATCGTTTATTTACCGGAATTTTTCCGATTTCAATTCCGCCAATTATTAATAATTTATTTCATTCAAATAGTTTGCCCGGAGCTAAAATACCACCCCCATATGTCTGAAAAATTAATGTGGTAAGTCAAAAAATAACAAGCATTGATTACACTACTGCGACAATGAATTATAATGATTTTGTTAATGCCATGGGTAACTTTATTGATAATGGGAAAACCCTTGGTGGCATCTTTGATATGCCATTTGAACTAGTCGGGAAACAATATAGCGAATATGGGATTGGATTAGGTCAAGCATTTATTTTAATTGCTACTTATATTGGAATATTCGCCTCGACTGTTATTTATAATCGCCGGTCGCGTACACCAAATACTAGATTTTATCAATATTACTTGTCAAAAATATTAATTTTTCAAGTTAATACTTTTATCCAAGTTACTATCCTAATGTTAATGTTATTAGCGGTCGGCTTCACAACGTTGGGTTCCGCATACTGATTATTATATTTATTTGTACTCTTTATGGGCTTTATTCTAACCTTTATTGTCACCGGAATTTGGTTTGCAATTCCCGATGAGGTTGGTTCCCGGGTTGCTAACTTAGTCTTCTTAATGCTTAACTTTGCTTGTGGATGAATCTTATTTCCCGCCTTTATGGCTAATGACTTCTATAATGGTCTATCAAATATTATGCCATTTACTTACGGAATGCATAGTATGGGTGAAATTATTTATGGAATTGCCGCTGGAGTTGGCCAAATTCATTACTACCAGATTGATATTATTATTAATTGTGTAATTTTATTAGCAATTGCGGTCTTCTTTATTATTTTAGCCCTGACCGTTTTACATGTGCGGTTCTTACATGCTCGTTATGGAACAAGAAGAATCGGAATTATCTTTGATGCAATGGGGCAAGTCGAGTCAACACAAGAATATGCTCGCAAACGAAGTGTGCTATTAATTTTAAAAGAAGAACAAAAACAGCAAATTAAAGCTAAGGTAAAAGAAATTTTAAATAAAACCCATAATGAAAAATATTCATACACAAAATTATCAAAACGACAACTACGAAAATTGGAACGAAATGCAATTGAGGATTAAAGGAGGAGTGTCAATGAAAAGAATTTTATTATCATTAATGAGTTTAAGTATTGTTGCTACTAGTGCCACTAGTTTAGTTGCTTGTAAACAAACAGAACAATTTGATTTTCCTGGTAATAACCAATTTGCAAAAACAGCTTCTCCCGTTGTCATAGCCAAAGTAAATAATTTTTTACAATATAGTTTTGTCTATACCGAAAAAGATGGGAAGTTTACCTTTGAATATAGTTATCAAGATAATCCAACCGCTCCGGATCAACCAAAACCAAACCAATGGCCAAAGTATGATTCAATGGAACAATTAAATCCATGAGGCAACGATGACTTTGGAACTACAGCGGCTAATACAATTGCTGTCGCAGTATATGCCGCAACCACAATTGGTAATACTAAACATGAAGAGGCTGGAGTACAAGGGTGCTTTGCTCGGATTATGCCTAACCCAGAGGGTGAACTATTACAATTAAAACAAGCAAGTTTACCAACTAATGAATTTATGAACGAAAGTATGATTGCCAAAGCCAAAGCAAACGCCGATATGAAAAAGATTTTGCAAGGTTATTACTTAGTAACAAGTAAAGCCCCAATTTTAGTCAAAGGGGGGGATAAAGCGAACCCGGATGACTATGCCAATTTCTTTTGGTCAGCCGCAATTTTACCAATCAGTAATATTAATTCAAATATTTTATAAGTTTAAAGATGTTTTTACAAACATCTTTTTATCTTTTTAAAGAAGAGATAATTTTTTATAATTGGTATAAAATAATATTAAGAAACAGGTGAGAAAAAATGTTTAAATTAGTATCAGATTATAAACCATCTGGTGATCAACCAGTTGCAATTAAGGAAATTACCGCGGGAGTGCTTGCCAATAAACGCGATCAAGTTTTACTAGGAGCTACCGGAACGGGGAAAACTTTTACAATGGCCAATGTTATTAGCCAAGTTAATAAACCAACATTAGTAATGGCCCATAATAAAACATTAGCGATGCAGCTATATGTTGAACTAAAAGAGTTGTTTCCTGATAACCGAGTGGAGTATTTTGTTAGTAACTTTGATTTTTACCAACCAGAAGCTTATGTTCCTAGTAAGGATTTGTATATCGATAAAGATGCTAAACAAAATATGGAATTAGATATGATGCGCTTAAGCGCCTTAAATGCCCTTTCAACAACGAAAGATGTTATTGTGGTTGCTTCAGTCGCGGCAATTTATGGGGCCCAAGATCCTCGTGAGTATCGTAAATCATTCTTTGAATTAAAACGGAACCAAGTTTTAAGTAAAAAAGAATTAGCAGCTTATTTAGTCGGTTCTGGCTATACACGAAATGATATTGAATTAATTCCCGGAACGTTTAGTGCTAAAGGAGATGTTATTAAGATTGTGCCGGGATGAAATATGAAAAATTTTATTCGATTAGATTTGTTTGGTGATGAAATTGATGATATTTCAGTTGTTGATGGGTTAACTGGAGATGTTATTCAAAAATTGACAAACTTAACAATTTTTCCCGCGCAAGATTATATTACTAGTCCCGAACGGATGAAAATTGCTATTGAAAATATTGAAAAAGAACTTCACGAACGATTAGCAGAGTTACGGAGCGAGGGAAAAATATTGGAAGCCACTAGACTAGAACAACGTACGGAATATGATTTAGATGCTTTACGTGAAACCGGAATTTGTTCAGGAATTGAAAACTATTCACGGCACTTAGATTTACGCCAACCAGGTGAACCACCATATACTTTAATTGATTATTTTGGTCCGGATTTTTTAACAATTATTGATGAATCCCACATGACGCTTCCCCAAATCAGAGCAATGTATAATACTGATCGTAGTCGGAAAGAAACCTTAGTTAATTATGGTTTTCGTTTACCAAGTGCTTTGGATAATCGTCCGTTAAACTTTGATGAGTTTAACCAAAAGTTAAAAAATATTGTTTATATTTCAGCGACTCCCGGTGATTATGAATTAGCATTAGTAAATAACCAAGTAACCCAACAAATTATTCGTCCGACTGGTTTATTAGACCCCACTGTTGAAGTTAAACCAACTGTTGGTCAAATTGATGATATTATTGCCCAAATTAAATTACGCAGAGAGAAAAATGAGCGGGTATTTATTACAACATTAACAATTCGGATGTCAGAAGATTTAACCAGTTATTTACAAGAACAAAATATTAAAGTAGCTTATCTACATAGTGAATTAAAGACATTAGAACGTAGTCAAATTTTACTAGAACTTCGGAAGGGAGTTTATGATTGTATTGTTGGAGTTAACTTAATTCGGGAAGGAATTGATATTCCGGAAGTTTCGTTAATTTGTATTTTAGATGCTGATAAACAAGGTTTTTTAAGAAATGAACGAAGTTTAATTCAAACAATTGGACGGGCGGCGCGGAATGCTAATGGCCATGTTATTTTATATGCTGATCGGATTTCGGATGCGATGGAAAAAGCAATGCGAGAAACTCTTCGTCGCCGGAGCATTCAAAATGACTACAATATTATGAATGAAATTAAACCACAAACTATTATTAAACCAATTCGTGATTATACTAATATTAAAATTCGCGATGATAAATTACATAAAATTAAAAATAAAAATTCCAAAGAATACAAAACAGCAAAAGAAGCCTTGCTGAATGATTTACGAAAAGAAATGTACCAGGCTAGTGAAAAATTAGATTTTGAAAAAGCTGCTGAATTACGGGATATTATTATTGAAATTGAAGCCCAATAAAATAAGTTTAATAACTTATTTTTTTTCTTGAAAACTATTTTTAAAAAGCAAAATTATTAATATTGAATATGTTATTATTAATTAAAGGACATCGGAGGAATTAAAAATGCGTAAATTAGTGGTTAAAGATATTATCAAGAATTTTAATTATCAAGTTTTAGCTGGGGAAAATAGCTTAGAACGGGAAATTAAAGTGTATGGAATTAACCGGGCTGGTTTAGAACTTTCTGGTTTTGACCCTGAAAAGGACAATACTAATCGTCGCGTAATTTTATTATCGCATAAAGAATATTTATATATTTCCACATTAGACCAGCCAACAAGAATCCAACGTTATGAGTTTATTTTAAATGAACATATCCCGATGATTATTTTAACTGATAAATTTAATGATGATTTATTAATTAAAATTGCCAATGAACATCAATGTCCTGTTGTAAGAGCTCCAAACATGCCAACTAGTCGAATTTATCAATTATTATTAGAATTTTTTGATGAGTATTTTGCCCCGGTTACTGAAGAACATGCTTCTTTAGTAAATGTTTTTGGGAAGGGTGTCTTACTAAAAGGAAAGTCGGGGATTGGAAAGTCAGAGATGACCTTAGAACTTGTTAAGAAAAACCACTTATTTGTTGGTGATGATCGGATTTTGTTAATGCAAAAGAATAATAAGATTTATGGCCGTTCCCATGAAATATTAAAAAATTTAATTGAAGTACGAGGATTAGGAATTATTGATTTAAGTAAAATTTATGGACTTCAAGTTTTATTAGAAGAAACCAGAATTGACCTAATTGTTGAACTAATACATCTTGATGATGAAGAATATAAATCAATTGATCGCTTAGGTTCTGAATATCAATTTGTTAAAATTTTTGATAGTTTGGTGCCAACCATCACGATTCCCGTTACTTATGGACGGAATGTTAGTGAACTGGTGGAAACAGCTGTTGCCAAGTTAAAATTAGAAGAAGCCGGAATTTCTTCGACTAAAATCTTGCAGAATCGTTTACACGATAATCTCACAAAATAAATTTAAGGAGGAGTTAACTTTTGAATTTAGGCACATGAATTGCTCGCGATACATATGCTAATTGATTTCGACCATACTGATTTTTAATATTCTGTGGTTTTGTAATTGTGATTTTAATAACCTGGTGAAAATTTCGCCAACGGAAAATCCCAACTCAGGGGTTATATATTGGAATTTTTATTTTAGTTCCCTTATCCTTATTTGGCGCTAGTATTTTTGGGAAATTAGATCCGGACCATCCAGTGCCGTTTTATGAGTTATTAGAATTTTGATTGCCCGGAATGAGCATTCATGGGGGACTATTATTTGGTCTCTTTGCTGGTTGAGGTTGGTTTTATTATGAGTCACGACGCACAAATATCTCAATTTGAGTTTATGCTGACTTAATTATTCCCCATATTTTATTAGCCCAAGCCTTAGGAAGATGAGGAAATTTTTTTAATCACGAAGTAATGGGTGCTCCAACTTCGCGCGAAAGTTTAATGTGGCTACCAGCCTTTATTCGTGATAATATGTTTAAGTGGTATGTTCCAAACCCAATTCCAGACCCGTTTTATCCAACGAAGGCTGTTGGGATTCCAGGATTTGATATGGGAGTAGACCCAACCGATTTTGCCCATGTGCAATATTTTCAACCAATTTTCTTGTATGAATCATTTGCCAATGTTATTTTATGATTAATTATTGTAGTCGTGGTGCCATTAATTTTTAAATATAGTTATTATCAAAAATTTAAAAATGAAGAACCAGCATTTGCAACATTATCATATAAGGGTGTTTGGGATAAATGATATTATGACCTTAAGATTGACCCCATGGTTGTTAAAAATTTAAGTAACGAAGTTAACTTAAAAAAAATTTATTTTAAAAATAAAAGTCGAATGACAAAAAAAGAACTTGTCATTAATTATTTTAAATATAAGTGAGCACGATTGCAGCAAATTATTAAAGCTGACCATCGGGAGTTAGAAAAAGTTGAAAATCCACACCGGTTAATTATTTTACGGTGTGGTGTTCAAGCTGGTTTATATGTGGCGGGTTATAATTTAATTCGGATTATTCTTGAAACCCAACGAACTGGTGATGATCTTTTTCTAACTAATATGCCAGTGTTAGACTTTATTGTAATTGGATTTTTTATTCTATTTGGAATTTTATTAATTATTTTTGCTCAATATATTTCTGTTTATAAATGACGACAAGGAGGATGATTGTATGAAAAACAATACTAATGATATTTATGATATTCTAATTATAGGTGCCGGACCGGGAGGAATGACAGCTGCCATTTATGGAGCCCGCGCAATGGCTAAAATTGCCATGATTGAAAAAGGGGCTCCCGGGGGAAAAATGACCAAAACAAGTGAAATTGAGAATTATCCCGGGTTTGATAGTATTCAAGGACCAGAGTTATCAATGAAAATGTTTATGCAAACCCAAAACTTAAATATTCCTTATCTTGGGGACCGGGTTGTAAACATAACTAAACAAACTGACACTGACTTATTTGAATTAAAATTATTTTCAGGCAAAATTTTATTAAGTAAAGTGGTAATTATTGCCACTGGAACAGTTGAAAGAAAAATTGGTGTTCCTGGAGAGTTAGAATTATATGGGCGTGGTGTATCTTACTGTGCGGTTTGTGATGGTGCTTTATTTAAAAATAAAGATATTGTCGTTGTTGGTGGGGGATATGCTGCTTTAGAAGAAGCTTTATACTTAACTAAATTTGTTAATAAAGTTTATTTAGTTCATCGTCGCCAAGAGTTTCGTGCGGATGATAATTTACTAGCCAAAGCAAAGAAAAATCCGAAGATAGAATTTATCTTAGATAGTGTCGTTACCAAAATTAATGATCCAAAAGCAAACAAAGTAACAAGTGTTATGATTAAAAATGTCAAAGATAATACTGAACAAGAATTAGTAGTCAGTGCTGTCTTCCCATATATTGGATCAATTCCGATTACTGATTTTGTAAAAGATTTAAATGTCCTAGATGAAAATGGTTATGTTATTACCAACAGTCGTTGTGAAACAAAAGTACCAGGATTATTTGCCGCGGGTGATGTAACAAATACTACCCTTCGCCAAATTGCAACAGCAGTTAGTGATGGGGCAAAAGCAGCCCAGTTTGCGATTGAATATATTGATAATTTAAAATAAAATTATTTATTTTGTTGTAAAATATATATGTTGATATAACATTAGAAAGAAGAGGAAAACTTTATGGCAAAAAAAGAATTAAAAGATGTTGAAGTTGGCTCAAAAAAGGTTTTAGTTAGAGTTGATTTTAATGTGCCAATGAAAGATGGTGTAATTACTGATGATAATAGAATAGTTGCTGCATTACCAACAATTAAATATTTAATTGATCATAATGCAAAAGTTATTTTATTTTCACATTTAGGAAAAGTAAAAACAGAAGCAGATCTAAAAAAACGAGACATTGCTCCAGTGGCAAAGGCGCTTAGTGATAAATTAGGAATGCCCGTTAAATTTGCAAATGCTTTTGAAGGACCAGAATTAGAAGCAGCTATTGCTGGAATGAAAGATAAGGATATTATCTTATTCCAAAACACACGATTTGCCGATATTTTGGATGCTAACGGAAATCTAAAAGTTGATGAAAATGGCAACGCCAAAGCAAAACGCGAAAGTAAAAATGATCCGGCCTTAGGAAAATACTGAACTAGTCTGGGAGATGTTTTTGTTAATGATGCATTTGGAACTGCCCACCGTGCCCATGCATCCAATGTTGGAATTGCTTCAAACATTGGTGTATCATGTTTAGGATTCTTAGTGGAAAAAGAAGTTAAAATGTTAGCGCAGGGGGTTGATAATCCAGTGAAACCCTTTGTGGCAATTATTGGGGGCGCAAAAGTTTCTGATAAAATTGGAGTTATTGATCACTTATTAACAAAAGCTGACAAAATTATTATTGGCGGTGGAATGGCATATACCTTCTTTGCTGCCCAAGGTCATAAAATTGGAAACTCATTATTAGAAGAAGATAAAATTGAAGTTGCTAAAGAATTCTTGGCCAAAGCAAACGGTAAAATTATCTTACCTGTTGATGCTTTAGAAGCACCGGAGTTTGTCGATGTTCCTGCCAAAGTAACCGCTGGTGTTGACATTGATGAAGGCTATATGGGATTAGACATCGGACCGAAAACAATTGAATTGTTTAAAAAAGAATTAGCTGGTGCCAAAACTGTCGCATGAAATGGGCCAATGGGAGTTTTTGAATTTAGTCATTATAGTAACGGAACCAAAGCAGTGTGTGAAGCAATTGCACAATTACCCGATGCCTTTACTTTAATTGGTGGGGGTGATTCAGCTGCCGCTGCTATTCAATTAGGATATAAAGATAAATTTACCCACATTTCAACTGGTGGAGGTGCTAGTTTAGAATATATGGAAGGGAAAACTTTGCCCGGAATTGAAGCAGTTCAAGATAAATAACCTGATAAAAACCACTTACGTGGTTTTTTATTATTTGGTTGTAATTAATAATCCTAAACAACAAATTAAAACATAAATTTTTTCGTGTTGTTATTTAGTTTTTATTGATATAATGAAAGAGAGAAAAACATGAGGAGACAAGGAGGCTATTTATGAATAAAAAAAATGAAATAATTGATATTAATGCTTTAGAACATAAATTGTCTGCGGATGCCAATGAACCCAAACGAGTAAAACCAAAATACCAAACCCCGTTAGAAATGATGAAGGGAATTAAAAAACCAGAGATTGGCTTTTTTAAATTAGTAGCGATTTATTATAAAAGATATTTACTACGGTCATTCACAATTATATTAGCCTTGGTAATTTCAGCTGTGGCAATAGTAGCGATTACCTACTTAATTGGTAAACTAATGGATGAAATTTTATTTTATTTTGGTAAGGATCCAAACTTACAGAGCACGGGGATTAGTTGATGAGTCTGACTAATTATTATTATAGTAGATTTAATTGTTGCGTTAATTTCAACTAATGTTCGTGAGCGAGTTGGCGGAATGCTAGGGCGAACTATTGAAATTGATATTCGAAATGCGGTTTTAAATAACTTAGTTAATTTAAATATCGGTTACTATTCTGATAAAAAAATTGGTGAAACAATTACCAAGTTAATTAATGATACCCAAACAATTGGTGATGAGTCCCAGTTAACACCGGCCAATTTAATTAGCATTCCGATTATTTTCTTTGGGAGTGCAATTTCATTGTTAAACATTGATTGAAAATTAGCATTAATTTGTTTGGGATCAACTTTAGTATTTATGACTGCTATTGCGGTAACTTTCCGTTCACAAGCAGTTGAATCAGAAAATGTTAAAGCAACCATTACAGATGTTAATGGGGATGTTACCGACCGGATTGGGGCGGTGGCTTTAATTAAAGCCACAGGAACTGAAGAATATGAACGAGTACGTTTTGAAACAATTCATAAGGAATATTACCGTGTTAATAAAAAATTAAACCGGATTCAAGCGCGGATGACCACAATTATTATTATTTGTGCCTTAGCTTTAACTGTCATTGTTTTGGTTGCTAGTATTGGATTATATGGAGGAAAAGGAAAAGAAAGTACTGACCATATGATTCGTATTTTACCTTCGTTTATTACTGGTGTTAATACTTTGGCCTTTCCCATTTGAACATTAGTCGGGTTAGTACCTGGGTTAGCGCGCGCGACAGCATCAACAAAACGGGTAATGCGGTTAATTCGGGTTTCTTCAACAATTAATCCTAACTTAAATGCTCCTAAAGTAGAAAGTATTGAAGGAGACATTGTTTTAAAAGACATTACCTTTGAATATCCTGAAAAACCAGGAGTTACCATTTTGCCCAAAACAAATCTTGTTTTCGAAGCTGGTAAAAGTTATGCCTTTGTGGGAGAGACCGGTAGTGGAAAGTCAACAATTTCAAAATTATTATTACGTTTTTATGATCCAACGACTGGCGAAGTCCTAGTTAATAATACTGATTTAAAAACTTTGAATTTACCAAGTTATTTATCTCACATTGGCTATGTTGAACAAGAACCAAAAATTTTATACGGTGATGTTATTTATAATGTTAAATATGGAAAATTTGATGCCACTGAAGAAGAAGTGATTGCCGCCTGTAAAAAAGCAGAATTACATGATTTAGTAATGGGATGAAGAGATGGTTATCAAACAATTTTAGGAGAACGGGGATTTATGCTTTCTGGTGGTCAAAAGCAACGGTTAGTAATTGCCCGGATGATTTTAAAAAATCCCCAAGTTTTAATTCTTGATGAAGCAACCAGTGCATTAGATAATATTGTTGAAAAAGAAATTCAAGCCGAGTTAGAAAAATTAATGGTTGGTAAAACAACAATTTCAATTGCCCACCGGTTAAGTACTATTAAAAATGCAGATCAAATTTTTGTGTTAGGAAAAGGAACTGGAATTATTCAACAAGGAACCTTTAAAGAATTAATTAGTAAAGAAGGACCATTTTTACAATTGTACAAAGCTGGTAACCAAACCGAATAATTGTCGTGATTTTACCAAAAATTACCAAAATTTATTTTAGAAATTTTATAAATAAAATGAGACCATTGTTTCTTTTCTGAATAATTATTAAAATTTTAATTAGATAAGGAGGAAACTTATGAAAAAATTGCTTTCATTTTTTGCGTTAGCAAGTATTATTACTGGACCAAGTGGAATGCTCGTGAGTTGTCATAACCCTCAATCATTAAGCAAGATTACTGATGAAATTGTTGCTATTAATGATGGTTTTCGTGAATTACGTTATGATCCAATGAACCAAATTTTTGTTTCATTAAACTTTAGTGAAGTAATTCCTTTACATGACAATGATAAGATGTTAGATTTTATGACAGGTATGTTAGGAATTAATGTCCAAGAAGATAAAATTGATGATATCATTCCGTTTCCCACCCAAAAAGATTTGTATGTGACAACAAATCCTCAAGAATTATTTTTCCCTGAACATCCATTAATTCAAGAAGTTTTTAAAGGTTTAAAAAAACAAATTACAGTCAAAAATGTTGCTTTTAATGTTAGCCACTTTACCATTAAAACAATTGATAATAGCCAAATAACTTTCTTTTGAAATTATTTATATTTAAATGCCACAAGATAGTTATTATTTAGCAAAGAAATTCCTCTTTGCTTTTTATTTGCCGATAATATTGCCTATTTTCTTACTGAACAGCATATTAATTCTAATGGTCTGGAAAAATTATGATAGAATAAATATGAATGTTTTATTTAAAAAGGAAAAAGGAGAAATACAATGGCGGCAAGTGATAAAAGAATTGTCAAAAAACATGGTAAAAAAGCTGATCGGATTATGGCAATGGATAGTGCGATGCAAGCATTGTCAGATGAACAATTACAAGCAAAAACAGCAGAGTTTAAAAAAAGATTATCAGAAGGTGAAACATTAGATGATTTATTAATTGATGCTTTTGCAGTTGCGCGGGAAGCAGCGCGCCGAATCTTAGGTTTACACGCGTATCGAGTGCAATTAATCGGAGGAATTGTTCTCCACGAAGGTGATGTTGGTGAGATGAAAACCGGAGAAGGAAAAACTTTAACAGCCTTAATGCCAACCTACTTAAATGCGTTAGATGGTAAGGGAGTTCATGTTATTACTGTTAATGAGTACTTATCAAAACGGGACTCGGAAATTAATGGCCAAGTTTTAAATTTCTTAGGTTTAACCGTTGGATTAAATTTGCGTAGTGGTAATAAAAATGAAAAACGTGCTGCTTATAGTTGTGATGTTACTTATACAACGAATGCTGAATTAGGATTTGATTATTTACGTGATAATATGGTGAAAGAATATGGTGATAAAGTTCAACGAGGTCTAAATTTTGCAATTATTGATGAAGCTGACTCTATTTTAATTGATGAATCACGAACACCATTGATTATTTCAGGAGGAAGAAAAAACCGTACTCCGCAGTATATGGCTGCTGATCAATTTGCCAAATCATTGAAAAAAGATGATGATGTGGAAATTGATTTAGAAACTAAACAAGTTTATCTAACCCCTGATGGAATTACCAAAGCTGAAAAAATGTTTTCAATTAATTCATTGTTTGATATTCAAAATACTGAATTATACCATTTAATTTTAAATGCCTTAAAAGCTAATTTTGTCTTTAAAAACGGGGTCGAATATGTTGTTCAGAATGGTGAAATTGTGTTAGTTGATCAATTTACAGGACGGTTAATGCCCGGGAGAGCATATAGTGATGGGTTACACCAAGCTATTCAAGCAAAAGAAAATGTTAATATTGAACAAGAAACTGTCACAATGGCAACCATTACTTACCAAAA
Source organism: Spiroplasma sp. DGKH1 (assembly GCF_040940205.1). Classification (NCBI taxonomy): domain Bacteria; kingdom Bacillati; phylum Mycoplasmatota; class Mollicutes; order Entomoplasmatales; family Spiroplasmataceae; genus Spiroplasma; species Spiroplasma sp. DGKH1. The sequence goes on from NZ_JASTWG010000004.1 coordinate 121,155, forward strand.
CTTTTTCCGACTATATAATAAATTAAGTGGGATGACGGGGACTGCAAAAACAGAAGAAGAAGAATTTATTAAAATTTATAATATGCGAGTTGTCCAGATTCCCACTAATAAACCAGTAATTCGGAAAGATGAACCAGATTACATGTTTGCTAATCGTGATGCTAAAATGAAGGCTTTAATGGCAGAAATTTTAACCTTGCATGAAAAGGGCCAACCAATTTTAATTGGGACAACTTCGGTAGAATCTTCTGAAATTGTTTCACACTATTTAAAAAATGCTAATTTAAAATTTGAAATGTTAAATGCGAAAAACCATGAGCGTGAAGCGGACATTATTGCTAAGGCTGGTGTCAAAGGAGCAATTACCTTAGCTACCAATATGGCTGGACGGGGAACCGATATTAAACTTGGCGATGGTGTTGTCGAGTTAGGCGGATTAGCTGTTTTTGGTGTTGAACGAAATGAAGCCCGAAGAATTGATAACCAGTTACGTGGACGTTCAGGTCGGCAAGGGGATCCTGGTTTTTCAAGATTTTATGTGGCGATGGATGATGAATTAATGCTCCGTTTTGGCGGTGAACGGTTAAGAAAAATTTTTGGCCGTTTAGGTAGTGACTTTATTCAATCACGAATGTTAACAAGAGCAATTTCAAATGCCCAAAAAAAAGTTGAGGGAATGAACTTTGATCAGCGAAAAAATATTTTAGATTATGATAATGTTTTGGCCCAACACCGCGAAGCGATGTATGCTCGCCGAGATCAAATTTTAACTGCTAGTGATTTAAAACCAATTATAAAAAAAATGCAATATTCTGCTGCGTACGATTTAACCAGAATGTTTGGGAATGAATCACATGGGGAGTGGTTTATTCGCTACGATGATTTAATTAAAGGAATTAATGGAAAGGTTGTTATTGAAAATTCAATTACGAAAGCAGATTTGGAAAAATTAAACCGTCAAGAAGTTGCTAAGTTAATTAGTGAAAAAATGTATGAGTTTTATTTAAAAAGAACAGAAGATGTTCCCGCTGATGTGATGACCCAAATTGAACGGGGCGTAATCATCATGGCTTTTGATGAATATTGAACCCAACATATTGACCAAGCTTCAAAATTACGAAGCGGAATTTATTTGCGTAGTTATGCCCAAACTAACCCATTACATGCTTATGTTGAAGAAGCAGCTAAATTGTTTGAACATATGCAATTAACAATTGCCCATGATGTTGTTATTAAGTTAGCTAATGTTGTAATTCGCCGCGTTGAAAATCAAGCGCAAGTTGACCCGTTAAATGATTCAGAACAAGAAGTTCGTGAATTTAAACAAAAAGGTTAGTATCAAAATTATTGTAAAGGGGTGGTAAAATGAGTTTTGCTCTAAGTGTGAAAGAGGAAGTTGTTAAAAAATCATTTGCGCCTTGCTGTCAGAAAGCTTTTCTGGGAGGATTCACTAAATATAATATGAAATTAAATATTAGTGACCATTATTTTAATTTTGAAGTTAGTTCAATTAGCAACCCAGTTATTCGAGCAATATATACTTTTTTTCGCCATTCTTTTGATGCTGAAATTGAAACTATTATAGTGCAATCAAATAAATTAAAAAAACATAAAACATTTATTTTAAAAATTAAAAAAAATACTCGTTATATTTTAGAGGCATTACATGTTTATGATTTTGCTCACCACCAAAAAATTATTGAAATTCCTGATGATTGAGAAGAGCATTGCCAACGAGCTTATATTGCTGGAATTTTTGTTGCTTGTGGAAGCGTTAATTCACCGGATACTAGCAACTACCATTTAGAAGTTCAGTTTAGTGAAGAACCTTCAGCGTTATATTTTAAAAAATTATTAAGTAAATACCGTTTTTTATTTAAAATCACTAAGCGCCATGATAAATATGTCTGTTATATTAAGAAATCTTTTTTGGTTTCTGATTTTTTAAAGTTGATTGATGCAATTAATAGTGTCTTAGCCTTTGAAGACACCAGAATTTCACGGGATATGACTAATAGTATTAATCGTCTAAATAATATTGAAATTTCTAATCAACAAAAATCAACGAAGGCCGGAATTGAGCAAGTGATGATGATTAACTATTTAGTTGATCATAATCTTTTTGATGAACTTAACGAAAATACTAAAAAATTAGCGTATCAACGGCTTGCTAATCCAGAATCATCTTTGCAAGAATTATCTGATCTTTTATATGATAAGTATAATTTAGAATTATCAAAATCAGGGGTAAACCACTTATTCCGGGAAATTAAAAAAATATATTATGAAAATTTAAAATAATTAATCAATCGGAGAATAAGTTAGATATTCATCATATTCAGGAGTTTCATGTAATTTTTTTCAGCCTCCATCAAGAATATAAACTTTAAAATTATGTTTTCGTAATAATTTATATAAATCTAAGTGACTGTGCCCCCCTTGGGAAATAAACAAGATTTTTTTATTTTTATCAATTTTTTTATGATAAAGTAATTTAAATAAATGGTGGGGAACATTGATGCTGTTAATAACATGGCTTTCCTTTCAATCTTCTTTTGGTCGCACGTCAACTACTAGTCATTTTGGAGCAACAATAATTTTAGGTAATTTTTTTAATTGTTTAGTATTATATTTCATCTGAAAAGAACTAAAAAACATCCAAGCATCCTCCATTTCTAATTAATATTATTATAGCATTTAGAATTAATAAAAATGGGAATAATAAATTAAGTTATTTACTTTAATAATATGATGAGTATATAATTAAAATGTTATTTAAAAATAATATAGAAAGAGATGGTAAACAATGAGAAAACCAATTATTATTGGAAATTGAAAAATGCATAAAACAGTGGGAGAAACTGTTGATTTTATTCAAGCAGTTGATAAAGAAGTTGCTGGAATCGCAGTGGAAGCCGGAGTGGGAGTGCCTTTTACAAGTTTAGGGGTTGCGAAAGAAAACGCAAAAAATTTAATTATTGCAGCCCAAAACTGTCATTTTGAAAGTCAAGGGGCCTTTACCGGGGAAATCTCAGTTGAAATGCTACAAGATTTAAACATTACACATGTTATTATTGGTCACTCTGAACGCCGGGAAATGTTTAATGAAACAGATGAAACTGTTAATAAAAAAGCAAAAAAACTATTAGCGAAAGGAATGGTCCCAATTATTTGTTGTGGGGAAACCTTAGCTCAGTATGAAAAGAAACAAACAAATGAAGTTGTTACTCGTCAAATTGAAAAAGCTTTAGCAGGTATTAATGAAGAAGATGTTAAAACAATTGTTATTGCTTATGAACCAATTTGAGCTATTGGAACCGGGAAAACTGCCACTGCACAAATTGCCCAAGATGTTTGTCGGGTAATTCGTGATAAAATAGCTAGCTTATATGATGATGTTGTTGCAAATGATGTTCGGATTCAATATGGGGGTAGTGTTAAACCAGATAATATTAAAGAATTATTAAGTCAAACTGATATTGATGGTGCTTTAGTTGGTGGTGCTAGTTTAGAACCTAGTTCATTTTTGAGTTTAGTAAAATAATAAGTTAACTAATAAAATTGCTATTGGAAAATAGCAATTTTATTTTGTTTAAATTATGATAAAATTAAAGTAACATAGGTGGTCACAGGAATGGAAACTATTAAAGTATCATTTTTAATTGATGAATTAACTAATATTTATAATACTTATAAAATCCCGAGTTTACAAAATAATATTATGATTTGTTTGGATATTTTAAAGTATTATGATTTTAATGATGATAATAATCGCAAATTTGCAGGTTATGTTTTAAGAATGATGTATGTTTTAAAAGCAAAATTAGAAGATAATATTGATCTCACAACGGATTTATCTAATTTAGTTGGGAAAGGTTATGCCAGTGGGGATAAAAGAAGTGTTTTTCATCGCCGTGAAGACAAAGACCCTGGCGAATTTGAAAGCGAAATTGAAGAATTTATGACACGGAATTATTTTGATGAAGAATATGAACGCTTGAACCGGACAATTATTAAAAATAAAACAAAATTAGTTGGTTCAGAAAATAATTCAGTTGTTGGTTATAACTATCAAAAGTTATTAGTTAATACTATTACATTACTTGATTCTACTGAATTGGTTTTACGATTACAATTAATTGTTTTACAACTGATTAAACCATTAAACACCAATAAAGAAATTTACCAGGATAAAATTATGGTTCTTAATAACCAGGTTGAAACAACAATTACCAGTCGTAATAACTATTTAGAAAGATATAATCAATTAAACAAGACAAATTTCTAAAAGTATAGTAAAATTAAATATATATCATATTTAGAAAATACGGAGGGATATATAATGAAACCAGAATTAATCCAATTATTACAGGAAATTAAGCTAAAAATGAACGATGAGAAATTGTTTGATTCATTTTTAGGTGAAATTCTTAATGAAGCAAATTATAATAACTATTATGAACAATCAGTTGCGAATGAAGAAATTGCCGAGCAACTAGTCGAAATTTATTTTATTGAAATTTATAAAGATGATGAAGAATTAACTGATTTAGAAGATAAAATCATGAAAATTCTATTTTACTTAGAAGGTGATGAAAAACTGGTAAGTAGTTATAGTCAATATATTGATACCAAAGTATCAGAAATGAAAAAAGAATTAAAATAAAATAACAAAAAAGAGTGTTCAGTTGATAACTCTTTTTTCTTTTCGGATTTTTATTTTTAAAAAATATTTATTTAATTAACTTTCTATATTACAATATTAGATAGAATGAGTTTATAAGAGGAGAACTATCAAAAATGAGCAAAGATAAAATAATTGTTAAAGGGGCCCGGGAAAATAATTTAAAAAACATCAATGTTGAAATTCCCAAAAATAAATTAGTTGTTTTTACTGGATTATCAGGAAGCGGAAAATCTTCCTTAGCATTTAATACAATTTATGCCGAAGGACGACGACGATATATTGAAAGTTTGTCTAGTTATGCCCGCCAGTTTTTAGGAGGCAATGAAAAACCCGATGTTGATGCTATTGAAGGATTATCCCCGGCCATTTCGATTGATCAAAAAACAACTAGTCATAATCCCCGCAGTACGGTGGGAACTGTGACAGAAATTTATGATTACTTAAGATTATTATATGCCCGGGTAGGAACCCCTTATTGTATTAATGGCCACGGAGTTATTAAATCCGTGACAATTAAAGAAATTATTAATAATTTAAAACAACAAGTAAAAACAGATGATAAACTAATGATTTTATCCCCAATTGTTCGTGATAAAAAGGGAAGTTTTAAAGATCTCTTTTTACGATTAAAACAAGAAAGCTTTTTACGAGTTAAGGTTAATGATGAAATTAAATCCTTAGATGATGAAATTGAATTAGATAAAAATAAACGTCAAAATATTGATATTGTTATTGATCGAATTGTTTTTCGCGATAATGAAGATATGATTAGCCGGATTCATGATGCCATTGAGATTGCTTTAAAATATGGCGATTCGTTAGTTAAAATTGATTTGCTTGATCACAACAAAGAATTATTATTTTCAACCAATTATTCATGTAGTATTTGTGGTTTTGTAATTCCTGAGTTAGAACCGCGATTATTTTCATTTAACTCCCCAACCGGTGCTTGTTATGAATGTAAAGGTTTAGGAGTTAAATTAGAAGTTGATGAAGAGTTATTGATTCCGAATCGGCGTTTAACAATTTTACAGGGAGGAATTGTTTATTTAAAAAATATTGTTAATACAACTAATATTGAATGACAAAAATTTAAAGTATTAGCTAATCACTACCATATTCCGTTAGACCAACCAATTGAAGACTTACCCCGAGAACAACTACAATATTTAATTCGTGGTAGTGATGAACCAATTGAATATAACATTCGCACTGCTAGTGGAAATACTATGCGCGGATATGATTATATTGAAGGAATTGGCCAGTTAATTGAGCGGCGTTATACCGAAACAACTAGTGAATTAGCTCGTGAATACTATAAACAATTTATGGCTGATAAAAAATGTACTACTTGTCAAGGAAAACGGTTAAATGAACTGCCCTTAGCAGTTAAAATTAATAATTTAAATATTGCTGATTTTACTGATTTATCAGTGGAAGATGAACTACAATTTGTTTTAAACCTAAGCTTAACGGAAACCCAACAAGAAATTGCCCGGTTAATTATTAATGAATTAGTTAACCGCCTTGATTTCTTGAACCGGGTTGGACTTAGTTATTTAACATTGTCAAGAAATGCCCAAACTTTATCCGGGGGGGAAGCCCAGCGGATTCGTTTAGCAACCCAAATTGGGAGTCAACTAACGGGAGTTTTATATGTGTTAGATGAACCTTCTATTGGTTTACACCAACGGGATAATGACATGCTAATTGATACTTTAAAAAGTTTACGTGATTTAGGAAATACCTTAATTGTAGTTGAACATGACGAAGATACCATTATGGCTAGTGACTATATTGTTGATATTGGTCCCGCTGCAGGAATTAATGGTGGCCAAGTCGTTGCGATTGGTACTGTTGATGATATTATGGCTAACCCTGAATCAATTACTGGGAAATATTTAAAAGGAGAAGAAACGATTGAAGTTCCGAAAACCCGTCGGGGCGGCAATGGTCTTACTTTAGAAATTAAAGGAGCTCGGGAAAATAATTTAAAAAATATTAATGTGACGATTCCCTTAAATAAATTTATTTGTTTAACTGGTGTTTCAGGAAGCGGAAAATCAACTTTAATGAATGAAATTTTATGAAAAGGAATTAAAAAGAACCTTGGTAATTTAACTGAACGTCCGGGTGCCCATGATAAAATTGTTGGAATTGATAATATTGATAAAGTTATTAATATTTCACAAGATCCAATTGGGAAAACACCCCGCAGTAACCCAGCCACTTATACTTCTGTTTTTGATGATATTCGAGATTTATTTGCCGGAACGCCAGAAGCCAAAGCCCGTGGTTATTTAAAAGGAAGGTTTTCATTTAATGTCCCTGGTGGGCGATGTGAAAACTGTCAAGGTGATGGGATTATTAAAATTTCAATGCACTTTTTACCGACAGTTTTTGTGCAGTGTGAAGTGTGTGAAGGAAAACGTTATAATGATGAAACTTTAATGGTAAAATACAAAGAAAAAAATATTTATGATGTGTTGGAAATGACCGTTGACCAAGCATGTGTCTTTTTTGAAAAACAACCAAAAATTAAACAAAAATTAACCACAATGCAAGAAGTTGGTTTAGGGTATATTAAATTAGGTCAATCCGCAACAGAATTATCCGGGGGGGAAGCCCAACGGGTAAAATTATCAACCTTTTTATTAAAAAGAGCAACTGGAAAAACATTATTTCTATTAGATGAACCAACCACTGGTTTACATATTGATGATGTTAAAAGATTACTAAAAGTTTTAAACCGGATTGTCGATAATGGCGATACGGTTGTTACGATTGAACATAATTTAGATGTTATTAAAGTTGCTGATTATATTATTGATTTAGGACCAAACGGTGGGGTTGGTGGGGGCCAAGTTGTGGCTACTGGTACCCCCGAACAAGTTGCCAAAAAAACTGATGTTAGTTATACCGCGAAATATTTGCAAAAAATGTTGGAGAAATAAGAGAGAAAATGAAAGTACAGAAGAAAATTGTTAAAGCGCAACCGTTTCAAGATGAATATCAGCTCAGTAAGTTACTAGCTGAAAAATATGATAATATTCAAAACAAAATTAAGGTAATTAATATCGTTGGAACTAATGGAAAGGGTTCAACTTCGAATTATTTACAAAAGCAACTAATTCCCCATTATGAGCAAGTGGGCCTTTTCACATCCCCCGCGTTTTTAAATCATAATGAGCGAATTAAAGTTAATAATGATTATATTAGTGATGATGATTTAAAAAGGTTACTAAAAAAGATTCACCCTGATGTTCAAACTTACCACTTAACTTTTTTTGAAATTTGAACATTAATGGCGATTCTTTATTTCATTGAGAAAGATGTTAAAATTGCGATTATTGAAGCAGGCATTGGTGGTGTTCGTGATGCGACAAATGTTTTTGCAAACCAATTATTAGTAGCGTTAACATCAATTGGTTTTGATCATACTGAAGTATTAGGAACCACACTTGAAGAAATTATTGCGAATAAAGTACAAATTCTTAAAAATAATAACCCTTTAATTATTTCAAATAGCTGTAAGAAATATTTAAAAACTATTAGTAAATATGTTAATAAAGAACAAATTATTATTAGTGATAAATATTTGAAAGCAATTAATTACTATCAACAATATAATGTTGGATTAGTTATTAAAATTATGGAATTTTTAAAATTAACAATTAATTATGAAATTTTTAAAATTATTCCGTTATTAGGTCGATTTACGATTTTAAATAAAAATCCTTATTTTATTATTGATGGTGCTCACAATCCCGAAGGGATTAACGCCTTAATTCAAACGTTTGATATTTTAGATATTGATAATGATAAAGAAACGCTTGTTTTATTTGCTTCTTCTAGTAAAAAAAATTATCTTGAAAATTTAAAATTACTAAAAAACCATTTTAATAGTAAGTTATATATTACAACATTTAAGCATCCGTTGGCCTGAAATCTTAAAGATGTTAATTTTAACAATAAAGTTTATAATTGAAAAAAATTTATTATTCAAAATCAGGATAAAAATATTTTGGTGTGTGGATCATTATATTTTATTCCGCTGGTTTATAGTTTTTATTTAGAAAGGACGTGAAAATAATGTTTTATATTTTAACAAGTTTTGGGGCGGGGGTTTTGATTGCTACTTTTTTTGGCCTTGCCAGTTGATTAGATCGTAAAAATATTCGGAAAATTAATATTTTAGTAATTACCGTAAGTAGTATGCTTGTAGCCTTATCAACCGTATTAACTAATTTTATTGGATATAATATTTCAATTGCCGGCGTGGGAGTTATTAAATTAGCTTTAGGTAACTTTTTAATTTTTGTCATTGGGATGTTATTTGGCCCTTTTATGGGTGTTTTATCGGGAATTGCCGCTGATTTAATTGGATCATTAATTAATATTGCGGGAAGTTTCCACTTAGGATTTACTTTTAATGTTGTTTTATATGGCTTTATGGGTAGTTTAGTGTTTATTTTCCGTAGTAATAAAGCATGATATTGAAAAGCAGTTATTTTATATCTCCTAACTTTTAGTTTAATTTCATTTGGTCTAAATACCTTATGGTTATATGCAATTGGCTGAACTCAAATTATTGCTTGACCAATTTTTCAAGCAAAATTAATTAAAATGCCAATTGAAATGGTAATATACTTACCAATTACCTTATCATCATTTGTGGTAATGTACAAACTAATTATGCTACGCCATAACTTAGATTTATGGGTGATTCGGACAGGAGAACTTAATTTAAACTACTTTAATTTCCGAAAACAAAAGTTAAATCAACAATAGTTAAAAATTGTTGATATGTGTAAAACTTAAAAATATCTCATAAATACTCATAATATTCTTTTTTTAGATGTGGATAAGTCATAAATAAAATAAAATTGTTAATTTAATATTTACACTTTTTTAATTAATTTGTAAGATTAGAATGGATTGTGAATTAATTTATAAAATGTGTCATTAAAATATTAAATAAGTGAAATTAACAGAATAGTGGAGAATTTAAGAGTATGAAGATAGAATCAGAAGTTACGTATCTAGTAAAACGAGACTACGACTTAACAAATTATGATCGTTTAATTGTATTATATTTGTATCGTCCAATTATTGGGCACCAGGCTCATGCCCTATATTTAATGTTAGTATATGATGACATTGAATTAGATATCAACACTAAGTATGGCTCAGAACATTTCTTAGCAATCTTACAAATGACATATGATGAATTAATTAAAGCAAAACATCAATTGGAAACAATTGGCTTATTGAAAGTTTTAAAGCGGGAAAAGGGAACCCATTATATTTTAAAACCCCAGCTTCCCATTACACCTGATGCTTTCTTTTCAAATCCGGTGTTATGTAGTTACTTATCGGATAAATTAGGACATCAAAATTTCTTATTAATTAAGGATAAGTTTTTAAAAAATGATAAATATATTGATATTACTAGTGAATCAACAGCCTTGCAAAATCCTAATCTTTTGTTAAATATTGATTTTATTTATATTGATAAGTATTTGGCTGGTAAAAACGCCAACAGTAAATTATATTTACCTTACAAGGACAAGATTGTTCAATTAGCAAATTATTATCATATTTTAACAAAAGATATTGCTAACTTTATTTATCAAGCAATCAGTGTTGAAAACAAAACAAGAATTTTTAGTTATCATAAATTCCAAATGTTATTATCAGATTTTTACCAAAAAGAGACTTTGAAAAAACAAGTTAACGGCGAACAGTTAAACTTAATTATTGATGAAGAAAATGTTGTTAGCCCATCTAGTATGAAGGAAGCTAAAATTAAGGAAATGGCCACAATTGACCCAATTGAATATTTAACATTATTGCGAGATAATGTACGACCAACACCGATTGAAATTGATATTATTCGGGATTTAATTTTGAATTATCAGTTAAAAAATGGCGTTGTTAATTGCTTAATTGAATATGTCTGATTTAAGAATAATAAACGAATTGAACGAAGTTATTGTGAAAAAATTGCAAATACTTTTAATCAGTTAAAAATTACCACGGTTAAAAAAGCAATGGATCATTTAAAAGAAGCATATGTTAAAAGCCAACGGGCAAAAACAACCAAAAATGCCATTAAAACAAATAGTCAAGCGACCCGTAGTTTTAGTCAGGACTTAAAGGCGAGTGAAATCAAAAATTTGGATTATGTACAATTATATGAACAATCAAAACCAGATTTTTCAGGAGAAAAAATTGATGAGAAGCAATTAATTGAGGAATTAAAAAATTTATAGGAATTAGGTTAGGGAATAATGGGACAAGCAGGATTATTAGCAAAAATTAGAGCAAATGCCGAATTAATTCAAAATTTAAAAGATATTAATTTTGACCAAAAACACTGGCAACAGTTTCAAGATCTTTTTATTGAATATCTTGATAACTATCACCTTTGTGAATATAATCCTAATTTAGCACTTTGTCCCCAATCCTTTCAAGGTTATAAATATTATTTTATTTATGAAAATAATATGTTAGTTTTGACCCGGGTTGAATGTAACCACCGGATTGCTTATAATGAACTTCACCGGGTTAAAAATAACTATCTAGTTTATGATTTTAGTGAGGAATTATTTAAATTACGGTTAAACGATGTTGACCAGGATCTTAATTTTAAAAATTTAAAAAAAATTGTTGAGCAAATGATTAAATTTGTCAAAGGAACCCGTAAAAAAGGATTATATATTTATGGTAATCCCGGGGTTGGGAAAACTTATTTAGCAATTCGTTTAGCAAATACACTTGCTAATAATGGAAAAAAAATTGCTTTTATTTCTGTTATTAATTTGATTAATAAAGTCAAAGCATCCTTTAATTTATCTGTCAATGATTCTTCTTTAGTTGAAAAGTTATTAAACTCGGATGTTTTATTTTTAGATGACATTGGGGGGGAAAGCGTTTCGAGTTGAGTGCGTGATGATTTATTGTTCCGAATTTTAAATGATCGGATTAGTCGAAATAAACCAGTGTTTTTCACCTCAAACTTTAACTTAACAAAATTAATCTTATTATATGGTAATATTAAAAATGATTTACATGATAGTGCCACGAACCAAATTAAAGCCTTGCGGATTGTTGATCGCATTCGGGGTTTAGCTAGTGAAATTGAATTATTGGGAAATAGTAGAAGAGGAATGGAAGAATAAATGTTAACTTATGATTTTAATAAATATCAAGTAAAATGTTTTAATCAAAATAACCAGTTTTGTGAAATTAAATACTTAGATATTCTAAAATATTGGTATGAAAGAGGTCAGGGAATCAAGTTCCTTGCTCGTGATCACCAAGAATACTTAATTAAAAATTATTGATTTGATTATGATAAACCTGATCCCGATGATAAGTTTAAATTTGAATGTTTTGAGCGAGATTTACACCGGATTTTGTTTTTAAATGAATGAACAGCTGATAAGGATGCGTTTATTCAAAAACATTATATTTCCGAAGAAAAATTTCAAGAAATTAAACAGCAAAAGCAAGATGTGTTAGATGAGTTTTTAAAAGCAAATGGTGCGGGGGCAAAAGATAGTTTAGAATACCGTAGTTTATTATCATCATTTAGTTTATTACAACATAAATCATTGCCCGTGTTAACTAACGAACTAAATGAAATGGCCCAGGAATATTTGGCGGAAATGCCTTTATTTGATAAACTAACCCAAGCCCAATCATTAGTAAGTTTTGAAACAATTGCTTTAGATTTATATGGTGATCCTATTATGTATGAAGAGAGCATTCCGGTTGACCAAGACACTTTTATAAATATTGATAAAGATTAATCATTTCAATCTTGCTTCTAATTCATAAAATCTTATGAATAAGAAGCAAGATTTTTTATATTATTAATTTTTCATTATAGATTATTTTTCTTGTTTTTTATTTTTTTCAATGCTAATATTTTAAAGAATAGGTATCTATTCACTAGGAGAATAAAAAAATGACAAAATTTTTAGGAATTTTAAATGCCTTCGTCATTGGAATATCAACTCTTAGTGCTTCGCTAATTAAACAAGACGGCAGTGATTCAAAAGTTGAAACAGTAACAATTGCTGATGTTTCAAATAAATTTGAATCACACAATTATTGAAAGGAATCATATAGTTATATTCAACTACATATTAGTTGACATGATGCTAAATATTTTTTAAGAGCATTAAAAGACCAGGATATGGAAGAGATTAACTATTTTATTAATGAATGAAATGTATTATTAAATGATGCCAAAGATCCCGAAGTGTGAGGAGATAAACAACAGGTCGGAATTAATGCCATTACTAATTATTTTAAAGATTTTGTTAAATGAGATATTAATAATTCTAAGGAATGATTTCGTAATTCAGCTGCGACAAATGGCTTATTTATTCGTTTAGAAGGAAGAACTTATGCCGAATGAAAAAGCGGTGGATCTTGGTATCAGGAAAGTGAAGCATATTATGTTGATGGAATTGAAATTGATGGACCGTTTGATTCAAACAAAATTTATAATGTTTTAGTTACTGATTAATGTAGTCAGTTATAGATGCTAAATTATTAATTTAGCATCTATTTTGGTTAACTTTATTGAGAAGGGAGAACATAATGGACAAAGAGTATGCAATTGAATTTAATGATATTTCAAAAAAGTTCAAAAAATTTTGTGCTTTAAATAATTGTAATTTTAAAGTTGCTAAAAATACTATTCATGGTTTAATTGGACCCAATGGTAGTGGTAAAACAACTTGTATTAAGATTTTATTAGATATTTTAAAACCAACCACTGGTCAAGTGTACATTGATAGTTTTAAAAATACTGATTTTCAGCATTTACAACAAATTTGTTATATTCCTGAAAAAACTAATTTTTATCGTAATATTAAAGCCTTACCTTTTTTAATTCAATTTGGGATTTTATGTGGTTATAGTAAGCAAGAAAGTAAAATTCAAGCTCAAAAATTAATGGAACAAATGAATTTAACTGCTTTTGGTGCCAAAGATCCCAATAAGTTTTCCAGTGGGATGAAGAAAAAATATATGATTGCCATTGGTCTTATGAATAACCCCCAAATAATTATTTTAGATGAACCAACTGCTAATTTAGATCCCACCGCCCGGAAAGAAATTTATGAAATTATTAACCAATTAAAATTAAGAGGAAAAACAATTTTAATTTGTTCGCATATCTTGTCTGAATTGGAAAATATCATTGATGATATTACAATTTTAGCTTACTCAGAGGTTAAATATACTGGACATTTTATTAAAGAACAAAGTAATAATTGAATTATCACTTTTAATAAAAATGACGCACTAGAAATAATAAGTGATACTTTAACAATTCTACAAAATAATCATCTAGAAATTATTGACAAGATATCAGATTATAAGTACTTAGTTAAATTTAATCATAATTTCCAAACAGCAAAAACGGTTATTAGTTATTTATTAAAATTAAATATTAATTTTGAAGAAATTATAAAAGAACAAATAAGTTTAGAAAATTTATATGAACAATATGTTTTCTCTAATGAACATCAAACAGTGAACTAAAAAACACTTTAATTTATCATCTTTTTTATTAAAATTAATGTTTAAAAGTTTTCTAACTTATTTAATGTTTTTAATTTTATTAGTAGTTTCCATTATCTTTTTTGTTGTAAGTTCTTTAAAATTAGAAAGTACTAGTTCCCACGTTAAAAATAACCAATTAGTTGAAACGTGACTAGGGTTTTATTGAATTGTTTATGGAGCCATCTTATTATTAATTTTGGTAATTAAAACAATTGAGTATTTTAAAGTTGAATATGAAAATGATACTTATGCTTTGTTTACAAGTTTGGCTTTATCGCGAACTAATAATTATTGTCAAAAAATGTTTAGTTTATTGGTTTTTTATTTGACACTTATTTTGCTAACATGTATTATTCCCCTGCTAATTTTTGGAGGCGTAAGCCCTTCGGGGGTAGGTTCATATCTTTTCCATAAAATTGGATATTGTTTTTTAGCCTTAATAATTTTTTATTGTTGCATAACTAACTTAACAATTTTATTAACATATCTTCTTACTAGTAAGGCAATTTGATTTTTAACTAGTATTTTAATGTTAACCAGTGTCTTTTCCTTTGTGATTCCGTTTGCTGTTTTTCAAAACAAAGGAAGCAATATTACCGGGTTAACAGAGCTTTATGATTCCTATAATTCTAATTTAGAAAATAAAAAATATCTTAAGCAGAAAATTAACTACCAGGATTTTTTATATGAGGCATATTTATTATTTGAAGGACACTATACTTTTGCGCCCCTAATTGGTAATTTAGGTGATGATAGTTTAGATAGTCGAATCATGTGATTGCATGATCCTAATTATAAAATTAGTGAAATTACTTTTACCCCAACTAATGAATATCAGTTTTTAAATATTAGTAATAAATTATTAGGAACTTGTCAATTAACGTCTAAATTATTATATTGTAATGATGAATTTAATATTAAATGACAAAGTAGTGATCTTCAGAAATTATTAGATAATATGCTTTTTAAAATATCAGTAGATCAGATTTATCCCATTGCGGGTTTGGCTGCAAATAGTAACCTTTTGGATAAAAATAATTTTAATGGTTTTCGCAATCTTTTTAATTTAGCAATGGATAATAAAAATTTTAATTTTAAAATTACTACCCACCAAAAGGGTGGAGAAAATTTTACAAATGCTAGTTTACATAGCCTAGCAACTAAAAATTCAGATATTTATGATTTATTAAATAGTTACTATAAAATTTATCCTCAAGATAAGGTTCTAAGTTTAACAGAAATTATTAATATTTATCTCACAAGAAGTGGTTCTTTTGAATTCCAACATAATATTCTTAAAAATATTATGTGGTCAATTATTAACTATACTGATAGTTTTAAATCTGAACTGCAAAATGCAGTTGATCCTAATGGTATCAAAGTAGCGGCTAGTTTAGCTAATATTTTGCTAAATAGTTTTAGTAAATATGGAGAAACATTATATTTATCTGGTGAAATTGTTAATTTAATTAATTATATTAAAATTATTAGTGATGTTGTTGAATCACAATTTATTAAATTATCTCCTCAAACCGCAAGTGAAAAAGAGTTAACTTATTTAACACAATACAATAAAGCAATGATGATTATGAATAGTTTAAATGTTTGAGGACAGTGAGCAATGATGTTTAATCATCCTGGTTATATCTTAGCACCACTTACTTCAATTAATATTCAAGTTCAGCCTGGTTTAGTAAGTAGTTTTAGTGTCCCAACAATTAATTTATCAACCGGGACAGTTTTAAAATGAAATAGTAGTTATTGAATAATTGACTCTACAAAATGACAATATTATCTTAACTATGTTGGTTTATATTTATTTTATTTTTTAGTTAGTTGTTGTTTATTTGGCATTAATTTATGAATATATAATCGTAAAAATTTAAACTAAAAAAATGGTTAAGATTATTAATTATTTTGAAATATTTATTGTAAAATAGTAAGGGTGGTGTAAAATAAATTTAAGGATGTATTCAGAATTTAGCGTTATTTTATAGTGCAAGAATAGAGGATGAATAACAGACTAGATATTATTTATTACTAGGAAATAGAATAGAGGAGAGACAAATTATGACAAAAATCGCAATTAATGGATTTGGACGTATTGGACGTTTAGCTTTTAGAAAATTATTTGAAGAAAAAAATGTTGAAATTGTAGCTATTAATGACTTAACAAATGCTAAAACATTAGCAACATTATTAGAATTTGACTCAGCACATGGTAAATGAATGAGTGGAAAAATCTCAGCTGAAGAAGGAGCTATCATTGTTGATGGTAAAAAAATCATTGTATGTGTAGAAAAAGATCCTAAAGCATTACCATGAGGAAAATTAGGAATTGATGTTGTTATTGAATCAACAGGAAGATTTGCTGATAAAGCTGGTGCTTCATTACACTTAGAAGCCGGAGCAAAAAAAGTTATGATTTCAGCCCCAGCTAAAGGTGAAGGAATTAAAACAATTGTTTATAATGTAAACCACAAAGATTTAACTAAAGATGACACAATTATTTCAGGAGCAAGTTGTACAACTAACTGTTTAGCCCCTGTTGCGAAAGTTTTAGATGAAAAATTTGGAATTGAAAAAGGATACATGACAACAGTGCATGCGGTTACAAATGACCAAAGATTATTAGACTTAGCACATGATGATGTTCGTAGAGCTCGTGCTGCTTTTGCTAACATTGTGCCAACTAAAACAGGAGCTGCTGCTGCTGTGGCCTTAGTTTTACCACAATTAAAAGGTAAATTAGATGGAATGGCATTACGTGTGCCAACAATTACAGGATCAATTGTTGACTTAGCTGTTGAATTGAAAAAAAATGTAACAATTGATGAAATTAATAATGCAATGAAAGCTGCTGCTTCAGAAACATTAGGATACAACACACAACCAATTGTTTCAACCGATATTATTGGAGAATCACATGGTTCAATCTTTGATGCAACATTAACAAAAATTGTTGAAGTTGATGGAAAACAATTAGTAAAAGTATACTCATGATATGATAATGAAATGTCATACGTATCACAAATGGTAAGAACAGTAGTTTACTTTGGATCATTATAATTGTTAAATTAAAAAAATACTAAGGATAACCTTAGTATTTTTTATTTGCTTTTTATTATTCAAAAGGTTTATCTTTTTCAAATCTTTTTTATATCCAAAAAATGGTAAAAATTATCTATAATCAGAAAATATTACACAAAAAAATACTTTGTTAATAAATAAAATGTATTATAATTAAACTATGATAATTTATAGCAATTTTCGTAGAAAGTAGGTAGCAACCTTATGAAAACAATGAGCATTGATTTGCACTATAATAAAATTAAAAATCAGTTAGAAACAGTAGTCCAAACTGAAAAAATTATTGATAGTACTAATCCCATTTATATGTTATTAACAGATTTAAAAATAATTCGTAACAGTCCCGTGGTGTTATCAGAAGATGGTTTCCTAGAACGGTTAAATCTTTTGTTAGCTGATATGTATAAAATTTTAGTTTTAAGATGTGAAACCTTATGAGCAGAATATCGTGAAGAATATTATCATCATTTTCGAAAAAATTTAAATCTAAAACAAGAAAAAGAAAAGTTTTTAATTGCAGCTGAACGTCAGCTTGCTGAAAATTATGGCGATCGATTAGCAGATATTGATTTTATTTATATTCAATATTTAATTTATAAATTATTAACGAATGAAATTCAAGAAATTTCACGTCGTAAAATCCAAGCAATTAACTTTAGTTAGCTTCTAAAAAACCCTATTTACAAAGGGTTTTTGTTAATTTTATTAAAAAGATTAGAAAATGACAAAATTATAAATTAATTTAAATTAATATTGGTGTTAAGTTATTTTACTTGACATATTTTTATAATGGTATATGATATTTAAGGTGTTAAGTTATATTGTTTAACAACTAGAAAAATAGAAAGGAATATAAGAATGGTTAAATTACGTTTAAAACGAACAGGAAGAAAAAAAGCAGCATTTTATCGAATTGTCGCAACTGATGCCAGAGTCAAACGTGATGGTGAATACATTGAATTAATTGGAACTTATAATCCAATTAATGGTGAAGTAAACATTGATAATGAAATTGCTTATAAATGATTACAAACAGGAGCACAACCAACTGATACTGTTCGTGACATCTTAAGTAAAGAAGGATTAATGACAAGACTACACAATGACAAACAAACTGCTAAAAAAGCTAATGCTAAACCCCAAAAAAGTCCTAAAAAATAGGAAAGGTTAAAGTGCAATGTATATTGATGAGTTAACAAAACTAATTGAGCCGTTAATCAATAAGGAAGATAGTATTTTATTTTATGAAATTCGTCAGCTTCCTTCATTAGAACAAGATATTGTTAATTTACTAGTAATGTGTCACCACGAAATCTTTGGCCATGTGGTTGGTAAAAATGGGCAAGTTGCTAATAGCTTACGAAAATTAATTAATTTACGTTCGGCAGTTGATCATAAAAAAGTTAATTTAACATTTGAATTATTATAATTATGAATGAGTTAATTAAAGTTTTTAAAATTAATAAACCGCACTCTATTAAAGGTGAAGTTAAGGCAACAATGTTAATTCTCTTAGAGGACTTGGAAATGTTAGTTAATAAGGTATTCTTTTTTGAACAGCAAGGTGTTTATCAACCCTTAACAATTAAGAATCTCAAAAAAACTAATAGTCAGTATATTATTAAATTTAAAGAATTTAATAGTATTAACGAAGTTATGCAACTCCGCGGAACAGTCCTTTACTTACCAGAAAAAGAATTACCAACTGGGTTATTAACAGTTATTGAAGATCTTGTTGATTATAAGGTGGTGCATAATGACCACGAAATCGGAATTCTCAAAAATACTTTTACCACCAAAGCGCATACAATTTTTGAAGTTTTTTTACATCATAATAACCAAATTATGTTAATTCCCTATGTTGATGAATATGTAAAAAAAATTGATCAAAAAAACAAAATAATCATATTAGATAAGGTGATTTAAATGCAAAAAAATTTTATTATTCTAACTTTATTTCCTAATATGTTTAATGATTTTATGGGGACTTCAATTATTAAAAGAGCTCTTGAGAAGAAGATTATTACCATTAAAATTGTTGATATTAGAGCTTATAGTGACTTAAAACATCACCAAGTTGATGATTATCAATATGGTGGTGGGGAAGGGATGGTCCTGATGGCCCCTCCCGTGGTTAAGGCAATTCAAGCAAATAAAACAGCGGGGATGACTGTAATTTTATTAACTCCGCAGGGTCAAACCTTAAAACAATCACTATCCCAATCTTTAGCAAGTAATAACAATGACTTAATGTTAATTTGTGGGCATTATGAAGGATTTGATGAGCGAATCCGTGACTATGTTGATTTCGAACTATCAATCGGAGATTATATCTTAACTGGTGGTGAATTAGCTAGTATGGTTATTATTGATAGTGTAACAAGACTTTGTACTGATGTTATTAATGAAAATTCTCATCAAAATGACTCGTTTTCTAACCAATTGTTAGATTACCCGGTCTATACAAAACCCCTTATTTTTGAGGGAAAAGAAGTTCCGGATGTTTTATTAAGTGGCCATCATCAAAACATTGCCGATTGGAGAAGGTACCAAGCTTTAAAAAGAACTTATCTTCGTCGTCCCGATTTGTTAGAAAATTTAACTTTAACAAAACAAGAGGAAGATTGGTTAGCAGAAATTAAAAATAAGGACAAATAACATGGTTCCGCTAGGCTATTTAGTTAGTTGCTATGAACCATTGTCCAATCCAACAACATATATTAATTATTTAATAGAAAGGATAACAACAACATGAACATGCGTTTAGTAGATGAAGTTGTCGAAAATCAGCTTCGTAATGATCACCCTGAGTTTTCATCAGGAGATACAATTAAAGTCCATGCTAAAATTCAAGAAGGAAATAAATCACGGATCCAAATTTTTGAAGGTGTCGTAATTAAACTACAAGGTAGTGGAATTAGCCAGTCAGTGACAATTCGGAAAGTTAGCAATGGGGCTGGAGTAGAAAGAAACTTCCCGTTACATTCACCTTTAATTGATAAAATTGAAGTTGTTAAATACGGAAAAGTGCGCCGAGCAAGAATTTATTATATGAGAGATCGTCATGGTAAAGCAGCTCGTATTAAAGAAGTTATTAAAAAGTAAATCAGTTAGATAGTCTTTTAATATCTTATCAATAGGAGGTGTGTAGACTATGCAAGATGAGAGAGAAGAAATTATTGTTTCGGTTCCTCCTGAATTTGTTAAAGCAAACCAAAATGTGTATGATTTAGCAAAAGATGCTGATTTAATTATTGAGGTAACTGATGCTCGAATTCCGGCATCAGGAACTAATTTATTAAATTATGAGGATCCCGAATTAAAAGACAAGCAACGAATGATTATTCTTACTCATTGTTTACAAGCAGATGAAAGCAAAACTGTTGAATGAACATCTTATTTTGAAAGTAAAGGAATCATCTGTCTTTTAATGGCATTAACTCTTGAAGAAGCAAATGATCAGCAAAATCTTAGCTTCTGAGAAAAATGCGATGCTTATCTAAAGAACTTTGAAGGTAAAAAAATTATTGTAATTGGGATGCCCAAATCAGGGAAAACTGCTTTTGTGGACCGCTTATTCTTTGGGGCTACAGAGGGTACTAAAAAAGGGGGAACCGGATTATTTGGTCGCCAGCGAGTATCAAAATATAATAATAACATTGAAATTATTGATACTCCGGCAATTACTGGGGTTAATTTTACCAATTTAAAAGTATATTGACATACCCAAATGCTAGGAATTTTTGATATTAAAGATAATGTGGAGATTGTTGCAATTAAAGCATTTAAACTTTTATTAAAAAAATATAAAGATAAACTTGAAGAAAAATATAGTCTTAAACTAACTGTTAATATGACCGTTGATGATATTATTAGTCAATTTTTAAAAATTATGACGGTCAAAGGACTGTTAAATCCGGATGCCGAAGTACCTGATTTAACTTTAGCGTGTGAAACATTTTTAGATGATATTAAAAATGATAAGATTACTAATATTACCTTAGAATGAGTTGAGGACTATAATTTATAAAATTAACACAATCTTTATTAATACAATAAAGATTGTTTTTCTTATATAATAAAGAAAGAAACTGGAGGAATGAAGATGACAACCAATATTAATTGATTTCCTGGTCATATGGCCAAAGCAATTCGGCAAATTGATGAAAAAATTAAATTAATTGATTTAATTATTGAAGTTGTTGATTGTCGAATTCCGTTTTCCTCAGCAAACCCCGTTGTTGCAAAACTAAGCCACAATAAACCGCGGTTAATAATTTTAAATAAAAAAGATCTCGCTGATCCAAAAATTACAGAAAGGTGGCTTAATTATTATCAAAATCACCAAATTCCAGTCATTGTCGTTGATAGTAAACACCATAAAATTTCTAAAATTATTGTTCCAAAAATTTTAGAAATCTTAAAGGATAAATTAGCGCGGGATTATACAAAAGGCATTAAAAATCCCCAACTAAAAGTTATGATATTAGGAATTCCAAATGTTGGGAAATCAACTGTTATTAATTCATTAATTAATAAAACCTCTGCCAAAGTTGGAAATAAACCAGGAGTTACCAAAGGCCAACAATGATTAAAACTTAATGATCAAATTGCGTTGTTGGATACTCCCGGAATTTTATGACCAAAAATTGACGATCCCCAAGTTGCTTTGCGCCTTGTTTTTACCCGATCAATTAAAGAAGATATTTTGCCAAAAGAAGAAATATGTTTAGCAGCAATTAAATGAATTTATGAACATTATTTTAATGTACTAGTGAGCAACTACCAAATCCCGAGTGATTATAAAATTAGTGCTGATACTGCTAATGCTTGGTTTGATTTATTATTATTGATGCAAAAAAATCGTTTCCAAATTGTTAATCCCGATAATGTCGATAATATTATCCAAGATTTTTTAAATAAATTATGGAATAATGAATTTGGTCTGCTTTCGTTTGAAACTCCTGATGAGGAAACAAAATAAGTTATGAACCAGTTTGAACAAGATTTATTAAAAAAATATCCGCAAGTTAAAATCTTTTCTGGCAGTGATGAAGCAGGGCGGGGATGTTTAGCGGGACCATTGGTTGTTGCAACTGTTGTTTTACCACCCGATTATTTTAATCCAGCAATTAAAGATAGTAAAAAATTAACAGTTGCCCAACGCGAACAATTATTTGCTGAAATTACTAAAGTAGCCCTTGATTATGCAATATACACAGTTTCGGTTGAACAAGTTGAAGAAATGAATCCGAAGCGGGCAAGTATTTTTGGAATGGAACAAACAATTCAAATGTTAAAAGTAAAACCGGACTTAAATTTAACTGATGCGGAAAAATTATCAACCCAGTTTAATTATCAAAATATTATTGATGGTGATAATTTATCCCAATCAATTGGGGCGGCTTCAATTTTAGCAAAAGTAACGAGGGATTTAATGATGATTAATTATCATCAACATTATCCGGTCTATAACTTCAAAAATAATAAAGGTTATGGCACAAAAGAACATTTAATGGCATTAGAAAAATATGGCTTGTGTCCATTACACCGAAAAACTTATGCCCCTGTCAAAAAACTTCTTAAAAAATAAATTATGATGATGTTATTAAGCATCATTTTTTAGTTTATAATAATATTCACGATTATATATGCGTATAATTAAAAGGAGGTGATTGAATGGAATTAGCATTAAGCAATTTGGAACCCAGTTTGGAAACTCTTTCTCAATATGGGTTTAGTAATAATCAGGATGGTTTCATTTTAACTAAATCATTAGGGGATAACTTAAATGCCATAATAAAAATTGATAAGGATTTTGCAAAAATTAAGGTAGATGTTTTAGATTCACAAACAACAGAATTGTTTCAACCCTTTTATACAAAAATCACTACTAATTATTCAAACCATGTTAAAACGAAAGTTAATGATTTAGTCAAGGAAATATTAGATACATGTTTTACTAAAATTGATCACCAAGAAAAATTACTTAAATATTGCCAGGAAACATTTCCAACAGTCATTGAAAAACCATGGAAAAAATGACCGGAATACCAAACGGTCAAAGCAACTTACAATAATAAATGATATGCGTTATTTATGAATGTTCCATATTATAAATTACAACCAAATAGCACCAACACTAGTGGAGTTGAAATCTTAAATTTAAAATTAGATCCCCAAGTCATCACAACCCTTCTTGATAATAAAATTTATTTCAAAGGATACCATATGAATCACAAAACTTGAATAAGTATTTTATTAAATAAACAAACGGATTTAAACAAAGTTAAAGAATTAATTAATGAAAGTTATTATAATGTAACTAAGCAAAAATAAATTAATGCTTCCTAAGCATTAATTTTTATTATTTTTAATCACCAATGATATATTAAAAATATTAGAAAGAAGGAAATTTAATGAATAAAGTTTTATTATATTTTGCATTAAAATATCATGGCGACTGGGATCAGATTTATCAAGCTTTAGAACGTAAAGAAAAGATTTCTTTCGAAGCCTTAGATACTTTTGAAGTCAAGATTAAGTGTCAATACATTACTATTTTAGATCCCCAATATCCTCCAACTTTAAAATCAATTTACAAACCACCATTCGTTCTCTTTTACTATGGTGATTTTAGGTTGTTACAAAATTATGATCAAAATTTATTGTTATTTATTAGTCCCAAACCAAGTCAGTATGGTTTTCAACAGACACTAAAATTCATTAAAGAGTTAGTTGACCATCAAAAACGAATTTTAATGTTTTATGAGGAATCAATAACCACAAAAATTTTATCAGCATTGCCACCAAGTGCTGGTAGCCAGATTATCTTCTTTTTATATAAAAATTCTATTAGTGATTTCTATCTAAATAATCCTAACTCCACAATTAGGCAGTGTTTAGTAATTTCCGAGAGTTATGATCAAAAATCAATTAATCTCAAAAATCACATTCGAAGAATTGTTATTGCTCTTGCCTTTCGAATTTTATTTATTCAAACTAATAAATATGATGATAGTGAAAAATTATTTAATTACATCATTGATTATCAAAAGAAACTTTTTTGTTTACCTGATCAAATTAACAAGGATAATAAAAATAATCGATATCTTAAACTAGGAGCATTGGTGGTTGAAAATGTTGCAGACATTATGCAGTCTTGAGCAAACGACTAACCTTGGCGCAAAAGTTTTTAAATTTTTTATTAAAAAATAAAATATCTAAACAAAAGAAAAGTATTAAAATTTAATAATTTAATTTTAAGTATTTAAATTGTCCAAAACTAGCAATTGCTATTTTATATTTTTGCAAGAAAATATAATTATCAAACTAAAAATGATTATAAATAATATCTGCCATAAGATTAACTATTATTAAGTAGTATTTAGAAAATACTTGAAAGGAAGCAAAATAAATGAATATTGATGAATTACCAAAATTTTTTGAACCGCTAGTTCTTGATGCCATTGAATATAAAAATAAGTTGGAAGAAATATTAGTTTTTCAAAGCAAAGTTAGAAATGAAGTTAAGATTCTTGAAAACTGATCTCTTAAATTAATGGGTAAAATCCCTGCTAAAATTACCGAGGTAGACATTTGTGAGTATGCAAATAAAATTAGTAACTTAAATGACTTACAAAAAAATTAGATTATTATATTGAAGTTGAATGGGATCTTTATGAATCATTAACAAATAAAATTAAAAATATTAGTAAAGATAATTTTAATTGTAGTGATGTTTTTATAGAACCCCAATATAATGAATTTTTAAAAAATACTAATTTTTATAAAGTTTTTTGTGTTGAGTGCCAAGAATTAGTTAATAAATTAAAAATGACTCAAATTTCAAATGAAGTTGATGATTTGACTGTTACTTTTTCTTCACTACAAAATCTGATGGAGGATAGAAAACAAGCAATGACCCGGATTATTGGTTTAGATAAAGAATTTCAGGAACTATATTTTAAGTTGTATGTGGTTATGAAACAAACTGGAAGTAATGTTCAAACCTTATTACACTACAGAAAGGATGTTCATAAGTGTAATGAAATTATACAAGAAATTAGGGAACTGCAACGACAGCAAAGACTTCACCATAAAATATTTGAAGTTTTACATTCTAATAAGTTAACAGAGAATCCTTTACATCCCCCAATAATTTTTGAAAATAAAGAACAAACTAATTTATTGCAAGAATCTATTGAACCTAGAAAAGAAGAGAATTTTAAGATTATTACAGAACTTTTGGGAGAATCTAGCTCGGTTAGCAGTGACCCTTTGAATTTAGATTCCTTTATTTTTAATTTTCGTGATTGCAAAGAAGATGATGAAAAAATTGATATTGACGATATTCTAAACATGGAAAAACCATCAGAGGCAAATTGTTCCCCAGCAATTGCGGATTTAGAAAACAGAAGTAAAAAATTATTAGAGCAAAAAGAAGAACATTGTCAAAAAGAAGAAACACTTACAAAATTAAAAAATCTTAAATTAGCCCAGTTAGATGGTGCAAGGTAAAAAAATAATTTTTCAATTTTTATTATAGAAAGAATCCTATTTTATTAGGATTTTATTTGTTTTTAAATTTATTATTGCAAAACAAGGAATAATAAGATATATTCTATATGTAGATAAATATAAAAAATATTAAGACTTATATATGCTAGTAATATGGACTAGCGTTTCTACGTCTTTCCGTAAAAGAGACACTATGAGTTGATGATTATTTTATTGTAATTAATTAAATTTCATCAACATAAACTTTTGCAAGTTTATGTTTTTATATTTTAGATTTAATAGGAGAATAAGGATGAATACTGATAAATTAGAATTATACATTTCAGAAGCAGAAATTCAAGAAAAAATTACGGAATACGCCCAAAAATTAAATACCATCTACCAAGGAAAAACATTACATTGTATTGGGATTATGAATGGGGCCTTATTTTTTATGAGTGATTTATTAAGAAACTTAAATACTTTCATTGTGATGGATACTATTAGCGTTTCGAGTTATTTGGATGGGAAGTCAACCGATGAGATCGTTTTTAACAAACATATTACCAAGACAATTACTGGACAAGATGTTTTATTAATTGAAGATATTATTGACACAGGAAAAACATTAGATGTGGTAGTTGAGGAATTGAAAAAATTAAAACCAGCTAGTTTGCGGATTGTTTGTTTAGCTGATAAACCGGATTGTCACCCAAAACCTCGTTTTGAATATGATTATTTGTTTGCGCTTAAAAACGAGTTTGTGGTGGGTTATGGTTTTGATTATAATGACAAGTATCGCCAGTTAAAAGGCATTTACATATACAAAGGAGAATAACATTGTGGATAATAAAATTATTATTTTAGATTTTGGTTCGCAATATACCCAATTAATTGCCCGCCGAATTCGTGAATTGGAAGTATACTGTGAAGTTTGACCATTTAACACGGATTATGAAAAAATTAAACAAGCTAATTGTAAGGGGATTATTTTATCAGGGGGACCAGCTTCTGTTTATGCCAGTGACGCTCCAAAGATTGACCGTGCCTTATTTGATTTAGATGTTCCGGTATTAGGAATTTGTTATGGAATGCAATTAATTTGTGATTTATTTGGGGGCACAGTAAGCAAAGCTGATCGTCAAGAATTTGGTTTTGCGGAATTAATTATTGATGATTTCCAAGATTTATTTGCAAATATTCCTAATAATTCTCAAGTTTGAATGAGTCATGCTGATCATATTGAAAAAATGCCAACAGATTTTATTCAATTAGCTCATAGTATAAATTCAATTAGTGCAATTAAACATCAGAATTTACCAATTTATGGATTACAATTTCATCCTGAAGTAACCCATACTTTAATTGGAGTGCAATTATTGACCAACTTTATTTTTAATATTTGTCATTGTCAAAAAGAATGAAAAATAAGTAATTTTATTGACCAAGCAATTCTTAATATTAAAAGCCAAGTTGGAACTGACCATGTTGTCTTGGCAATGTCGGGTGGTGTCGATTCTAGTGTTTGTGCAGTTTTATTAAATCAAGCAATTGGCCAACAATTGACTTGTATTTTTGTGGATACGGGATTATTACGTCAGGACAGTGGTTGAGAAGAATTACAACAATTTCAAAAAAAATTTAAGTTAAACATTATTCGAGTTAATGCCCAAGAACGTTTTTTGGCGGCGCTGGCAAATGTTACAAGTCCCGAAGCAAAACGAAAAATCATTGGGGGGTTATTCATTGAAATTTTTAATGAAGAAGCAAAAAAAATCCCGAATGTTAAATGACTAGGACAAGGGACAATTTACCCAGATGTTATAGAATCGGTTTCAGTTAAAGGACCTTCGGCAACAATTAAATCACACCATAATGTTGGGGGATTACCATCTAATTTACCATTTAAATTAATTGAACCATTACGTGAACTTTTTAAAGATGAAGTCCGTAAAACAGGGGAATTATTAGGAATTCCCCATGATTTTGTTTATAAACATCCATTTCCAGGACCAGGGCTGGCCGTCCGGATTGTTGGGGAAATTACCCAGGAAAAAGTTATGCTGTTACAAACAGCAGATAAAATTTTTATTGATGAATTATACGCTAGTGGTTGGTATTATAAAGTATCACAGGCCTTTGCCGTCTTATTACCTGTCCAATCTGTTGGCGTGATGGGCGATGTACGTACCTATGGATATACTTTAGCGTTACGTAGTGTTAACACGACTGATTTCATGACCGCTGAATGGAGTCAATTACCATATGAATTATTAGCGAAAGTATCTTTAAAAATTGTTAGTGAAGTAACTGGTATTAACCGGGTAGTTTATGACATCACTTCGAAACCTCCAGCTACAATTGAATGAGAATAACAGTTAAAAACTAAAAAGTTTACATTTTATCTTGCAAATATTAGGAATTTATAGAATAATTATTAAGAATTATTATTAAATTAATAAAAACTAATTATTGATTTATTGTCAAGGACGTGTTTAGCAGTGTTATTTTTAAAAAAATTAGAAGCATTTGGTTTTAAATCGTTTGCTGAACCATTAAGCATTAATTTTGAGCATGAAATGATTGGAATTGTTGGCCCCAATGGAAGTGGAAAGTCAAATATTAACGATGCCATCCGTTGATGTTTAGGGGAACAATCAATGAAATCACTACGGGGTAATAGTGTTGAAGATGTTATTTTTAACGGATCAGGTTCAAAACCACCATTAAATATGGCCGAAGTAAAAGTTACCTTTGACAATTCCCACCGTTTTTTTGACCTTGATTATGATGAAATTGAAGTAACCCGTCGAACTTTTCGCGGTAGTGGTGAAAATGAGTATTTTATTAATAAACAGCGAGTTCGGTTAAAAGATGTTCAGGATTTTGCGATGGATAGTGGGATTACGAAATCATCCTTAGCTATTATTTCCCAAGGAAATGTTAACTCCTTTGCCGAAGCAAAACCATTAGATCGTCGAGCATTATTTGAAGAAGCAGCCGGAGTTGCTAAATATAAAAAACGAAAATTAGAATCCCTAAAAAAATTAGAGCGTTCAAATGAAAATTTAGCACGAATTAAAGATATTATTAATGAAATTGAACGAAAATTGCCAAGCTTAAAACGGCAAAGTGAAAAAGCTTTAAAATATAAAACTAAAAAAGATAAGTTAAATGAGATTGAACTTGCTATCTTAGTTAAAGATGTTACCTTTTTTAACCAAAAGTTAAGTGAATTAAAAGAACAACAAAAAGTAATTACTTTTGAAAAACAAGAAGCCGAGCGAGAAATTACTTTAAAAGAAAATGAGTATAATAGTTTAAGTAAAGAAAATTATAGTTTGGATAATAAAATTACTTCCTTATCAAAACAGTTTCAAGTGTTAGTTAATGAAATTAGTGATTTAAAAGTTCAAAAGATTGAATTGGATAATAAAGAAAATGCTTTAAAAATGTCAAATAGTGATATTACTGTTAGCAATATGCTCCATGATTTTAATGAACTAAAAATCGCTTTGGATAATGAACAAGAAAAGTTAGCACTTTTAAATACTCAACAAACGGAAAATAAAACAATTCGAAATAATTATTTAAAAGAACAGACTAAATATAGCGAGGAACTAGGAGCTCTTAATAAAACTATCTTTCGGTTAGAAAATGATCTTGACCGTTTACAACGAAGTTTTGAAAATAATGATAACTTACACGAGGGTGTTCGCAATATTATTAATAATAAGAATGTTTTACCCGGAATTATTGGACTGGTCCAAGAGTTAATTACGGTTGACACTCAGTATGAACAAGCGATTGGAATTGCCTTGAGTGGTCGCTTGCAAGATATTGTGGTAAAAAATGTTGATAGTGCCAAAAAAGCAATTGGCTATTTAAAACAAAATAAGGCTGGGCACGCAACTTTTATTCCGTTGGATATTATTACTCCCCGTTATCTTCGTGATGATGAAGAGTTTATTATTCAATCAGTTAAAGGTTATTTAGGAATTGCCCACAAATTAGTAAAAACTAGCAAAGAATACCAACCAGCAATTGACTATTTATTAAGTCGCTATCTTGTGTGTCAAAATTTTGATAGTGCCCAAGAAGTAGCAAAATTAATTTCTTATAAATATAATGTTTTAACTTTAGAAGGAGAGTTAATCCGTCCCCAGGGAGCTATTTCGGGGGGAAATCGGAAAACTAAACAAATTCTTATTAATCCCGAAAAAGAAGTTGAAGCTTTAAAACACCAAATTAATGAAAAATTAAAAAAATATGATGAACTGAACCAAACCTTGAACCAACTAAACAATAAGCTAGATGAAATTAATGAAATTATTAATGAAAATCAAAGTTCAATTGGGGCAAGCAAACGTCAAATTGAAATTCTTGACCAGGATAAAAGTAAATTAAAAAATGAATATCAGTTATTAACTTCAAAAAATATTGATGAAAGTGAAGTTGTCGAGAGTAAAAATATTGTTGGAATTCTTGACCAAATCAACCATAAAGAAATTCTTAAAACTGAAGTTGAACAACAACTGAATGTGGCTCGGAGTTTAAAAGAAAAACAATTAACCCATTTGAATGAGTTAAACAATGTGATTTCGGAAAAAAGACATTACACCGCAGTTTTATTAGAAAAAGTTGGGAAATTAAATACCGATATTACAATGTTAAATTCAAAAATCCAACAGGATTTAAGTCGGTTAACTGAGGAATATCATATGACCTATGACCATGCTAAAACATTAGCATTAAAATCAATTGAAAATGAAGATGAAATTCGAGAAGAAATTAAAGAATTACGAAGTGAATTGGCAACAATTGGCAATGTTAATCTAGATGCCATCCAAGAGTATCAAGAAGAGTATGAACGCTATAGTTTTATGAAAAACGAATATGATGATATTAATAATGCTGTTCGAAATCTGTTAACTTCAATTGATGAAATGGATAGTTTAATGGAAGAACAATTTGATAAAACAATCAAAGAAGTTAACCAGGCATTACCGTCAACTTTTGAAGTATTATTTGGGGGCGGGACCGCAAAAATTATTTATACTGAACCAGATAATATTTTAGAAACGGGAATTGATATCAAAATATCTCCCCCCGGAAAAAATATTAATAATTTAAACTTATTATCTGGTGGTGAAAAATCCTTAGTTGCCTTGTCAGTTTTATTTGCGATTCTAAAAGTCCGTCCGATTCCCTTAGTTATTTTAGATGAAGCAGAAGCGCCATTAGACCCCGCAAATGTTGAAAGATTTGCAAAATATATTCGAACTTTTGTTAATACCACGCAGTTTATTATTGTAACCCACCGGGTAGGAACGATGGAGCATTGTGATGTCTTATATGGAGCAACTATGCAACAAAAAGGGGTTACGAAAATTGTCGGAATTAAATTAAAGCAAGCAGAAGAGATGATTGCTCAAATAAAAAATAAAAAAACATAAAACTATATGTTTTTTTATTTTTTTTGATACAATTAAGGCAAACATTTATATTGTATTGAGACCATCGGATATAAGGAGACTAATAGACGGGATGTCAAAAAAAGGCGCGCACAATAAAAGTACCAAAAAGTGTGAAATATGAAAAAAACTATGGGAAGAAATTACTAACCATCGAATGATGACAA
Source organism: Spiroplasma sp. DGKH1 (assembly GCF_040940205.1). Taxonomy (NCBI): domain Bacteria; kingdom Bacillati; phylum Mycoplasmatota; class Mollicutes; order Entomoplasmatales; family Spiroplasmataceae; genus Spiroplasma; species Spiroplasma sp. DGKH1. Next base: position 152,657 of record NZ_JASTWG010000004.1, read on the forward strand.
TTATTGTTTTTGTCTTAATTCTAGTTGTTGCGATTGTAATTTGAACTGTATCAACAGCAAGTAACGTTATTGTGGCCGGGGGAAGTACCTCAGTGGCTCCCATTATGAATGATATTACCGAACAATATAAGAAAAATCGTGGTGAGGATATTGTTTATAATGCTTTAGGAAGTGCGGCTGCTTTGGTTGGGGTCCAAAATGGAAGTTACGCCTTTGGATTTTTATCAAAGGATGTTAATTCAACACCAAAAACGGGTGATAACGGAGCGAACGCCCAGAATTTATGAAATAATAAGCATGTTTTACGTTTTGTATTTGCGCGTGATTACATTTTGCTAACCTATCATTTACCAAATGGGTGTAGTTTAAAAACAGACCCCCTAACAAATAAACCAATCCCGCTTAATTTTTCGGCATTTTTTGGTGGGGATGGAACTAAGTTAATTCAAAAGATTTATGACCATAATATTACCTGAGGAGCAGCTTTTAAAGATCAGTTAGTTTGTTCACCAGCCGGTGGCAATAGTGGCTTTTATACATTAACTAGAGAAGCTGGCAGTGGAACACGAGATTTCTTTGAAAGTAGTGTTATTAAAACAAAAAGTTATAGTACTGACCAAGTTGCTTCTTCTAACGGAGCAATGTACCAAACCTTAGCAACAACGCCGGGTTCAATTGGTTATTTATCATTTTCTTTTATTGAACGTGTGGCAAGTGACCCCGAATTAGGAATCCAAGCAGTTGCTAGTGTTACGGGAGCGAGTGATCCCAAATCAGAACTACCATATGTCTATGAAGATAGTACCAAAACATATGATTTTAATCCAGATTACTCATTGGTCCGCCCCTTTACCGGAATCGTTAATACTGAGGGGAAACATTTTAACAAAGCGCTAGAATTTATTGCTTGAATGCTAGATCCCAAACCATATGATGATTATCAAAAACGCGGCATTCCGCTAACACCAAATGATGCTGCCTATTGGTATATCCATGAAGGAGACCAACCATTAACCCATGATGATATTTACTTTTTAAAGTATAATAATAATACTAACTTTGCAATTAATGGGAATGGAACCCTTCCCGGTTGAGGAATGAACAAAAAATATTTAAGTATTTGGGATTATATTATTCGTCAAAATCCCCATTATGATCATAATTACCCAGTTTATACGGGAACAGATGAGGTAAGTAACTAATGAAAAATAACGAAGTAACAAATAAAAGGAATTTTAAAACTTGATTAAGTGACTTAAAATATAAGTTTTTAAATAACTTTAAAGGTCGCAAGCAATTAACTGATTTTGGTTCAAAATTGTTAATTTACTTTTTTGGAATTTTAACAGTTATTATTTTATTAGTTTTAGTGGGGTTCATTATTTATAAATCAGTTTATTTCTTCCAAAATTATGCTGGTGGTTTTTGAGGATTTTTAAGTGGTGGCTCATGAATTGCAAATAATAATGACTTTGGAATTTGAAAAATTATTATCTCAACTTTCTTTGTCTTATTATTTTCTTTAGCAATTGCCATTCCGTTAACCATTTTTTCTTCCCTATTTATTTGTGAATATCTATCCCCAAAATGGAAACGTCGTGTGATTGGAATTGTCCAGTTATTAGCTGGGATCCCATCAGTTGTGTTTGGACTGTTTGCTTTATCAATCTTAGGTCCACTATTTATGTTATTAGGAGCTCCCGCCGAAGCTAATTTATTAGTTACTTCAATTACGTTAGCTTTTATGGGGTTACCAATCATGATTTCATTGAGTATCAATGCTATTGATAATGTTCCGGAAGCTTATCGCTTTGGTTCTTTAGCTTTAGGGTTAAGTAAAACAAATACTACTTACCGAATTGTTTTTCGCTCGGCATATTTCAAAATTATTACAGCCGTAATGATGGGAATGGCCCGCATTATTGGGGAAACAATGGCCGTGATGATGATTTGTGGAAATGCCCCTGATGGGTTAAAATTAAATAGTGGCTTCTTAAACTTTATTTTTTCTTCAATTGCTACCTTAGCTTCTACAATTGGATTAGAAATGTTAGAAAACTCTGGACCAATGCATGAATCTGCTTTATATGCGATTGGGTTAATTTTATTTATGATTGTTTGTTTAATTAACATTATTGTTGTATCTTCGCAAGCATCACGCAAACGTAAAATGACTCGTCACACAAAACGACCAGGCAAACCACTAGTCTTAAGTAAAGCGTACAGCCCAGAAAAAATTAATGGTATCTTTTATGAAAAAATTGAAAAAAAACGTCGGTGGTCAAAAGTTGGCGATGGAATTGGAATATTCTTTATGATCTCATCAACTGTTATTGTCGTTGCCTTTACTTTAACAATTATTATTAGTATTATTGTAAAGGGACTCTTTGGAATGGTCTGACATGATTTAATTTCGACATCAACTTATAATGAAGGGGCTGGAATTTTAGCAACATTTCTGGTAACATTGTTGTTAGTTATTTGTTCAATGATTTTTGCAATTCCCTTGAGTATGTTTGTGGCAATCTATCTAAATGAATATGCCCAACCCACAAGTTTTTTAACAAAAGCAGTCCGGTTTGCAATTGATGTTTTAGCATCAACGCCAAGTATTATTTACGGAACCTTTGGGTTAGCATTCTTTATTGGGGTTTGTCATTTACCCTTGTCAATTTTAGCAGCCGGCTTAACCTTAACAATTGTAATTCTGCCAATTATGATTAGGAGTATTGAAGATTCACTATCCGGAGTTGATAATGCTCTTCGCCAAGCGTCCTTAGCATTAGGAGCTTCTAAAACAGCGACAACTGTTAAAGTTGTTATTCCAAATGCGCTGCCAGGAATTATGACCGCGATTATTTTAGCAATGGGAAGAATTATTGGTGAATCGGCTCCAGTTTATTTAACATTAGGAACCGCAGTGCGCTTACCAATTGCCGGATTTATGTCACCAGGAGCTAGTATGACAACCGAAATTTTAATGTTATGAAAAGAAGGTGCAACTGCTGATGCAATGCGGGTAATGTACGAGCTAGCCTTTGTTATTATGGTATTAATCTTAATTATTAATGGCTGTGCTAGTTTAATTTCTAAAAAATTTGCGCCAGGTTATCATCGAATTCCCTTGAAAGAAAAATGGAAACTACGAATTAAATTGATTAAAAACTTTAATTATAAAGAATATTGCTTGAAAAAGATTGATAATTTAAATTATTATTGAAAAAAAATTACCGCTATATTTAGCAGAAGAAAAAATAAAAAAGACCAAGATCGGGGGGAATAAATTATGGATCCAAATATTATTATTAATAAGCCAACCTTTGATTCATCAGATAGTAATCCGGATTTAATCCAAGTTGTGAATGTTGATTTCTTTTATAAAACAAATAAGCAAGCATTATACAACATTTCAATGAACATTAAAGAGCATGCGGTAACGGCTTTAATTGGTCCATCGGGATGTGGGAAATCAACTTTATTACGTTTGTTTAACCGGATGAATGATTTAATTCCAAAAACTGTTTTTAAAGGTCAAATTTTAGTAAATGGAAAAAACATTTACGGGCCTGAAACAGATATTGTTAAATTAAGAACCGATATTGGAATGGTGTTTCAAAAACCAGCACCTTTTCCAATGTCAATTTATGATAATGTTGCTTATGGACCCCGTAGTCAGGGCATTAAAGATAAAAAAATCCTCAATAGTTTAGTTGTTGATAGTTTAAAAAAGGCTGCGTTGTGAGATGAAGTTAAAGATAATTTAAAAGATTCGGCGCTAGCCTTATCCGGGGGGCAACAACAACGGTTAAGTATTGCGCGAGCAATTGCGATGAAACCAAAAATTTTATTAATGGATGAACCAACCAGTGCGCTTGATCCAATTTCCACTTCAAAAATTGAGGAATTAATCCAAGAATTAAAAAAAGATTTCACAATTATTTTAGTTACGCACCAGATGCAACAAGCAGCGCGGGTTGCTGATTATACGGCATTTTTCTTAAAAGGAGAATTAATAGAGTATAATAAATCAAAAATTATCTTTTCACATCCAAAAGATAAGCGAACTGAAAATTATATTACTGGTAGATTTGAATAGAAGGAGGTAGTCTTTATGGGAGTAAGAATTGAAAATGATTTAGCCCAAACAAAACAAATGGTGATTGACATGATTTCAATGACTCGCAATCAGTATGATGATATGTTTCAATGCCTAAAAAATGATGATCCAGAAATGGCAAAACAAGTAATTGAAAATGACCAGTCAATTAACAAAATGCAAGAAGCTTTTGTGGAAGTTTCACTTTGGAAAATTGCTAAACAACAAATGGTAGCAGGTGATTTACGCCGTGCTGTTGGTTTTATTTCTATTGTCCATGATGTTGAACGAATTGCTGACTATGCCAAAAATATTTGTCGCTATTATTTAAAATACAAACCATCCAATAAATTAGTTGGTTATTTGCAAAAATTGCTTGAAAAAGTAATTGAAATGTTAACTGAAATATCAAAAATTTTTGAAGAAGAAAAAATTTCATTAGCTTATAATATGCCAAAATATGATGTTGATTTGGACAAAATTTATCGTTCTGAAAATGATGAATTAATTGAAAAAATTAGAGAAGCAAAAACTAAAGATGAAATTAAATTAATTACTTCAACAATGCAACAATTAAAATATATTGAAAGAGCTGGGGACCATGTTATTAATATTGCGGAATCGTTAATTTATATTATTGAAGGACGGACTTATGATTTTGACAAACCAGTTTAAAATAATTATTTCTAAGTGCTTTTAAATAAGCATTTTTATTTTGGTAATTTCTTAATATTTTATTGCTTATTATTTACTCAATTTCGAGAATGGTATAAAATAGGAGTGTTGTTATCGAAAAATTAAGGAGTGGAAGAAATGTCTTACCAAGATAATTTAAACTTATGAAAAAATGCTCATAATTTAGATTCTAAATTAAAAGCAGAATTTGAAAAAATGAATGAAACTGAACTACAAGAAGCTTTTGCGAATGACCTTGAATTTGGAACCGCTGGTTTACGCGGAATTATTGGGGCCGGAACGGGGAGAATGAACCTTTATACAATTCGTCGTGCGACTTTAGCATTTATGCAATTTTTACAAACGCAACATTCACCAACTGATTTGAAAACAAGAGGAGTGGTAATTGGCCATGACAATCGCCATTTTTCAACTGAATTTGCCCAAGAAGTTGCTAATATTTTAGCAACTAATAATATTAAAGCGATTTTATTTGATAAAAATGAATTACGCCCAACCCCCGTGGTTTCCTATTCAATTCGTAAAATTAAGGCTTTAGCTGGAATTATTATTACTGCTAGTCATAATTCTCGTGAATACAATGGTTATAAAATTTATGATGAATTTGGTTGTCAATTTTTACCTGTTGCAACTGATGTGATTGGAGAATACTATTTAAATATTAAGAATGAGGTTTTTGACTTAGCATTAAACCCAGATCCTAATTTAATTACGTATGTTCCGCACCAAATTGAACAAAATTATATTGACGATGTAAAAGCAATGCAATTTTATCCCAACCAACCACGAAACATTAAAATTGTTTTTTCTAATTTGCACGGAACAAGTAAAGATTGGACCCCAAAAATTTTACGTGAATGTGGATATGAAGTTATTATTGTTGAAGAACAATATCCAAATGACCCTGATTTTACTTATGCGCCTAATCCAAATCCTGAATTGCCAGAATGTTATGATTTAGCAATTAAATATGCCAAAAAACATGATGCGGATATTATTATTTTAAATGACCCAGATGCTGACCGTCTTGGAATTGCAGTGAAAACAGCAACTAATGATTACTATTTAATGACAGGAAATGAAACTGCCCCCGTTCTTATTGAATATCTATTTTCACACTACAAAAAAAATAATACCTTACCATCCAATGGGGTAATGTACAATACTTTTGTAACTGGTAATTTATCTGATAAGGTGGCAGAAAGTTATGGAGTTAAAGTTATCAAAACACTAACAGGATTTAAATGAATTGGTGCTCAAATGCGTTTAGAGCCTGAACGCAATTTAAAATTCTTATTTGGGTTTGAAGAAGCTTATGGTTATGTTTTAAAAGATATTACCCGTGATAAAGATGGGATTCAATCATCAATGGTTATTGCCGAAGCTTGTTGATACTATCATCAACAAGGGAAAAGTCTGTATGATGTTTTAAATGATATTTACCAACAATTTGGTTACTATTATTGCTACACTGTAAACTTAGTTAAAAAAGGTGTTGAAGGTAAACAGATTATAAAAAATATGTTAAAAACATTACGGAATGAAGAAATTAAACAATTAAATAACATTAAATGTGTTAATAAAGAAGACTACTTAAATGGTTTGTATAATATGCCGGGCCAAGATTTATTAAAATTTTATTTTGAAGATGGTAGTTGGTTTGCCGTACGAGCAAGTGGAACCGAGCCTAAAATTAAATTCTATTTTGTTTGTGTTGATAACTCAACACCACAAGCTAAAGCAAAAATGGAAGCCATGTTTAAAGATCTAGAAGCTAATTATTTAAGTTAGGTTTAAAAATAAGAATTTTATTTTAAATAAAATTCTTATTTAATATTTTTAGGTTAGTTTAAATCAAATGTAAAATATGTTATGATTGATGCGTATAGTAGGAAGGATTTTTTCAAGATGGGAAAAATTATATTTGAAGCAGATGATAATCGCAAAGGGATTATTGATAAACTTTTTGTTAATAATGATCAAGAAGTGAAGGCAAATGATAAATTAGCAAGTGTGGTTACGCAAAGCAAGATTTATGAAATTAAAGCACCAAGCGCCGGAATTGTTAAGAATATTTTAGTGTATGAAAATAAGGTTATTAATAGTGGCGATGTTTTATTAGAAATTCAGGATGCAGATAGTTCTCACGTGCCAAATAATGAAACAGCACCTGCCCAGGGAACTTATGGAGGTTATAACCAACCTAACGCTAATAATCGCTATAATAATGAGCATAATCCATATCAACAAAATGATAATAAAAAATCCGAAACAGAACTATTCCGGGAAGAATTAATTGAAACGTTATTGTCTCGCGAAGTTGCTAGTGATAAGAGTGCGGATGAATGGGGAACAACAGTTGAGTTAAGCAATGAAAATTTAAACCAAAATGAAATGACAAAAATGACATTTGAAAATTCTGAGCCCCCAGTTCCCAGTCAAGATTTAACTTCTGAGTTATTGACTGATATTATTGATAACGAAGAGTTGGCCGCGGAATTAGAATCATTTGAGTTTAATTTAGATAATGTTAAAAATAGTTTATCAAATGTTGAAAATGAACTTAATAATAAAGTTAGCCAACAAGAAATTATTAATGATATTGCTAACCTAACACCAGAACCATCTGTTGAAAAAAAACATCCGTTGAATGACCAAATTTCTGATACAACTATTCATCGTGTTTATGAAAACATTCAAAATGAATTGAATAAGGAAAGTAATGAACAAGAAATTATTGGTGATACTTCTGCCGATGAAAATCTTCATGTAGACCAAACAATCTATTTTGATGAAGAATTAGCTGCCCAAGACCCAACCGTTAATTTTGAACCCCAAGAGTTGGCAGATGATCTATCCCCAACTAATCATTTCGAAGGTTCAAACAAGGTTGAAATTAGCCAAGACAATAATAACGTTATAACATCAACTGCTAATTTAAATGACGATATAGATTCTGATCAAGGGAATCAAATTTTAGCAGATGTTACTGAAAATGAGGCTCTTGACTTACCAACTTCACCCCATGGGGAAGAGGAAAATTCCCAAATTAACGCGGTAAAATTAACAGATGAATCAATTAATAAACAACAACAAATTATGAACAGTAAACGGAACATTGCGCATGGTTTTATTGATGTGGAAGTTGATGTTAGTGAACTTGTTAATTTATTAGCCATTATGCGAGAACCATATCTACAACAAAACATTGATTTAACTTTAATGCCATTTTATGTGAAAGCTGTGCATGATGGGTTAAAAAAATTCCCATTGTTTAATGCTCGTTATAATCGTGAAACCAACGCGGTGGTCTTTAAATGATTTTATAACATTGCAGTTAGTGTTGATAATAGTAACACGATGAAGATGCCGATTTTACATAATATTACCGAGGAATCGGTAAAAGAAATTGCCATTAAATTATCTGATTTAATGGACCGTACAGTTAATGAAAATACTAGCGGCAATGAATATCAAGATTCAACCTTTTCAATTGTTAACTTTGGTGAATATGGAATTACCCGCGGGACAGTTACCATTCCGGAAAGTCAGATTGCCAGCATTGGGATGGGAATAATTTTTAAAAAACCAGTCGTTGTTGAAAAGAATGACATTGCAATCCGCGATATTATGATGATTACTTTAGGTTATGATGAATCAGTGATTGATATTACTGAAGCAAGCAAATTTATTCATTATGTTGCTTATTTATTATCAAATCCAGGGTTATTATTATAAAATAAAAGGGTGATCATGTTTCACCACTTTTTCTTTTTAGAAAGGACCAACTTAAATATGAATATAAAAGACTTAACAACAGAAGCTAATAATATTACTTTAATTGCCATTGCCGATAAGGTCTCACAAGCGGTGGCGAGTAATGGTAATACTTATTTAACAATTTTACTAAAAGATAAAACTGGAACAATTGAAGCGCGATTATGAGATGCCAAACCTCATGATTTGGAAACTTGAGTTAAAGGGAATTTTTATAAAGTAAATATTAATGTGATTGAATACCGTAAGGTTTTACAAGCAAAAATTAATAGTTATGATGTTGTTGATAATGAAACAGTTAATTTAGAAGATTTCATTCCCATCGCCCCCCTTGATAAGGAACTTATGTACCATGAAATTTTAGAAACAATAAATAATTTAACCAACAATGATTATCAAAATATTATGCGGTTAATTTTAGAAAAATATGGTGAACGTTTTAAAATTTGGCCAGCCGCGATTCGCAATCACCATGAAATTCAGTCGGGACTACTATGGCATAGCTTAACGATGCTACAAATGGCAAAAGCTGTTGGGAATGTGTACCATGATCGTTTAATTGATTTAGATTTATTATATTGTGGAATTATTCTACATGACTTAGGAAAAGTAGTTGAAATTACAACCGGAACAAGTAGTGACTTTTCATTAGAAGGTAAGTTATTAGGACATATTTCAATTATGACTAATGAGTTACATGCAATTGCTAAAGAACATAATTTATATAATGATAATATTATTTTGCTAGAACATATGATTTTAGCTAGCCATGGGCGGTTAGAATATGGTTCGCCAGTTGAACCCCATATTTTAGAAGCTGAAATTTTATCATTTTTAGATAATTTAGACGCCCGAATTTATCGGATTGATAAAGAACTAGAAAAAGTTGAATTAAATGGTCAGACTCCGCGGTTATTACCAGTAGAAAACCGCTGGTTTATTAAACATTTTAATAAAAAATAAAAATTTGGTAAGTTAATGATTAACTTACCAAATTTTTATATGGAAAATGTTTTTTTAGAAATAATTCTCATCCGGGTGTTGGTTCAATTTCAGGATAAATTGTTTTGAACGCCCTAAATGCTGTTTCAAAGTTATTATTATCAACAATATTATTAATGACACAAAACATAAAAGCAACACTAGCACTTCGATTAATTCCCTGAACACAGTGCAAATAAACATTTTCATCTTTAAGGTTAATGTAATAATCAAGGAGTTTTAAAATCTCCTTAATTTGCTGGATATTTATTTTTTGATCAGTAAAGATAAAATCCGGAAAGGGAAAACTAAAATATTGGACATTTTCTTCAGTTTTAATAGGATTCATAAATAGTTTTTGTTGGCTTAGTTCACTGCTTTGATCTAACTCTTCAGCAGCGTTAATATCAATCAATGAATCACTATTTCTTGACATATAATCTCCTAAATAAAGATTTTTAGTAATTTTTCGATACATAGTTTTTCACCCATTTATATTATTACCTATTTTTAGAAAAATTCAATTCTTCTTTTTAAATATTTTATCCACATTTAATAATTATTTTAAAAATTTTGATAAAGTAACTATTTTTTAGTGGTTTTTTACCAATACTTTATAGTACAATTATGGGTAGACAAGACTAGTTGGGAAGGGAATAGCTATGAATGATGTTCAATTATTTTTTACGCATTTTGCTCTTGAATTATTTGGCACCGCTATTTTAATTGTGATTGGTAATGGTGCTGTAGCTAATATGGTGTTAAAAAATACGAAAGGTACTGGTGGTGGTTATATGGCAATTGCCGCTGGCTGAGGATGTGGAGTTCTTCTAGGTGCCATGATTTCTACTGCCCTGCACGGGGTTGCCCATTTAAATCCAGCCATTACGTTATCTTTTATTATTCAAAAAACATGGTTTAATTTACATGGATGATTTTTAGTTCCTGCGCTCTTACTTGGCCAAATTCTCGGGGCACTCATTGGTCAAATTTTTGTTGATATTATTTATTGAAAACACCTTTATCAAACAATCAATACAGAACCTAATAATTTAGTGTTATCAATGCATGCTACTACTCCCCAAAATCGAACTTTATTTCTGAATATTTTTGCTGAATTTATTGGAACCTTTGTTTTAGTTGCCAGTGTATTAGCAATTAATCGTTTTAGTAATTCTAATTTAGCAATTATTAATCCATTTTTTATGGGATTAGTAATTTTTGGGATTGGTCTGGGACTCGGGGGGACAACTGGTTATGCAATTAATCCAGTGCGGGATTTAATCCCCCGGTTAGTTTATTTTTGCCTACCAATTAAGAACAAACCAGCAGCTGATTGAAAATATTCCTTAGTTCCAACCTTAACCCCACTGGTTAGTGCTAGTGTTTGCTCAGCAATTTTCTTAGTTATTTAAAAGAATAATAATTTTATTATTTAAAACTTAATAAGAAAGTTGTTTTAAAATTATTATTTTAATCATTTTAGATCAATAATATTTTAATTTTAGTGATAAAATATCACAGGAATATAACTATGAGGTGAAAAAATGAAACAAAATAAATATGATAATCCTGAATTTTTTAATAAATATCAAGAGATGGAACGATCACAATTAGGACTAGTTGGAGCTGGCGAATGACATGCATTTGAAAAAATGATGCCCAACTTTAAGGATAAAACAGTTTTAGATTTAGGTTGTGGTTTTGGATGATATAGTTTATACGCCGCTGAACATGGGGCAAAAAGTGTCATTGGGGTTGATATTTCGGAAAAAATGTTAGCAGAAGCTAATAAGAAAAATAACTATCCAAATATTATTAAATATATTAACTCTCCAATTGAAGATATTGAATTTCCGCAGGAATCTTTTGATGTGGTGTTAAGTTCCCTAACTTTTCATTATTTAAATTCATTTTCTGATATTTGTGCAAAAGTAAATAATTACTTAACAAAAAATGGGGAGTTTATTTTTTCTGTTGAACACCCAGTTTTTACCGCCGAGGGTTCAGAAAATTGATTTTATAATGATCAAGGCCAAATTTTACACTGGCCAGTGGACAATTATTTTAGTGAAGGGGTTCGGGAAACAAATTTTTTAGGTGAAAAAGTTTTTAAATATCATCGAACATTAACAACATATATTAGTGAATTGCTTAACCATGGTTTTGAAATTACTAATCTTGTTGAACCAAAACCAGATAGTAAATTATTAGCAACAGTTTCAGGAATGGAAGATGAATTACGAAGACCAATGATGCTATTAATTGCTGCTAAAAAAGTAAACCACAAATAAATAATTAATAAGGCTCTTTTACTAAAAGAGTTTTTATTTTATTATATTTTAATATTCAAAATATTCAATATTAAAATATAAGTGCTACTCAAAAGGGAATGTTTAGTTGTTAATAAAGATAATTATAAAATTCAAAGGCTGGATAAATTGCTGAGGAAGTTATTAGTGGCAAAAGGATTATTCTTATTAAAAGAAAAATTTAAATTTTATTAATTATTAGTAAACTTTTTACTACTTTTACTTGTAATTTATAATTTTTTGTATTATTATTTAAATGTAATTGAATGCATTGAAGGAGAGAGCACAATAGTGCTCTTTCTTTAATGCGGATCAAATTATATATTTATAAATGAGGTTGGGTGTTAATGAAAAATTGAGAACAAATTAAATTGACAATTATTGAACAATTAAAATCTTATTTAGAAGAACAAAACTTAGAATTATTCGATATTGAATATTTAAAAGAATTTAATAGTAATGTTTTACGAATTTTAATTGAGCGAAAAGATGGAAAAATAATTGATTTGGATTATTTAGTTGAGATTAGTGAAGGAATTAATCCACTAATTGATAAGCTTGATTTGATATTAGAAGAATACTTATTGGAAATCTCAACCCCAGGAGCTGAAAAACCACTCCGGAATTTTGCCGAACTTGCCCGCCAGCTTAACCAGTACCTTTATCTGGAACTAAAACAACCAGTAAATGGTTTAACTGAAATTACCGGAACCTTACAAGCAGTTGACAACAACACTCAAAATATCACCTTCCAATATTTTATTAAAGGTGTTAAAAAACAATTAGAAACAAATTATCAAAATATAAATTTTGCTAGATGTGCAGTTAAATTTTAAGAAAGGAAATTTTATAACCATGATTGATGGAGCAAAGTTACTAAGTACAATTGATGAAATTGTAAAAGAAAAACAAATTAACCGAACAATAATTTTAGAATCAATTAAAGAAGGAATCAAAAAAGCTTATGAAAAGCATTTTGATCCTGAAGCAACAATTATTGTTAATATTGATAACCAAACCGGACAAATTACTGTTCAAAAAGAATTAAAAGTTGTTAAAAAAGTTGAAGATGATTTATTAGAAATTGGTCTTAATGAAGCAAAAAAAGAATATGGTGAAAATGTTACAATTGGTGATACTGTTTATGAACCAATTAATTCCGAAGAATTCTCACGGTTAGCAATTATTCAAGTTGGGCAAATTATTAAACAACAAATTAAAGAAGCCGAAAAAGATTCAATTTTTGATGAATATATTAATGAAAAGGGTAACTTAATGAATGGGGTGGTGATTGCCGCTGAAGAACGTTATTTATTAATTGAAGTTGACCGAACATTTGCTTATATGCCGCGGAAAAATTTAATTTTTTCTGACCATTATGATGTTGGTGATCAAATTTTATTTTTAGCAGAAGATGTTAATAAATCTAAAAATGCTGGTCAAATTACTGCTTCTCGCACAAGCAATGATTTTTTAGCAAAATTAATGGAGCGAGAAGTTCCAGAAATTTTTGAAAAAGTTATTGAAATTAAAGCCATTGCTCGAGATCCAGGTCGTCGTAGTAAGATTGCTGTTTTTAGTCATAATGAAAACATTGATCCAATTGGGGCTTGTGTGGGGACCAAAGGAAGTCGTATTAATAAGGTAACTGAAGAGTTAAATGATGAAAAAATTGATATTTGTATTTATAGTCCAAATAATAAAGAATTTATTATTAACTCATTATCACCAGTGAAAGTAATTTCAATTGTAACTAATGATAAAAATAAGGAAGCGGATGTTGTGGTTCCCGATGAACAATTATCATTAGCAATTGGGAAGGGTGGAAGTGCTGCCAAATTAGTTGCTAAATTAACAAAATGAAAATTAAATATTATTAACTATTCAGAAGCCTTAGCTAATAAAACTAATATTTTATGAAATGGAAATATTAATGAAGAGGAATTAGCAGAGTTACAAATTAAGTTAAAAGATAAGGTTAAAGAAAAACAAACTAAATTTGAAGAAAAACAACGTGTTGCTCCGCCAGAATTACCAGAAGTCGAAACTTTTGAAATTATTGAGGAACACTTAGTTGAAGATAACAATGGGTATTTAGATAACGAAGAAAATTACCACGTGGAAAGTTTAGTTGAAGAAAATGATGTTGATATTCAACAAGAATTACAAAAAGAAATTGCGACAATCGAAGACACATTATCTTTCTTTGAGGAAAATACTCCTGATAAAGATGATGAAGAAATCAATTATGATGAATATGATGATTATTACGCAGATAAATAGTTAAATAAAATGAGGTGAATAAAATGCAAACTAAAAAGAAAATTCCCCTTCGCAAGTGTGTTGTTTCTAACCAAATGTTCCCGAAAAAAGAACTAATTCGGGTTGTTAAAACAACAAATAATGAAGTTTTAATTGATCCCACGGGCAAATTAAATGGAAGAGGAGCATATCTTCGCCCCACATTATCTATTTGAGAACAGGCCAAAAAAAATCGTGCTCTGGAACGTGCTTTGCATTTAAAACTATCCGATGAGTTTTATGAAGAACTAAAAAAAGAAATTATTGAAGGATGAGATTAAGTGGAAAGCCAAATTTATAGTTTGCTTGGACTCAGTCAAAAAGCCCGCAAAATAATCACTGGGCAATTGTTAATAACCGCCATTAAAGCCCAAAAAGTTTTTCTGGTTATTACGACAGGACAAATCGGAACTAGCCAAGAAAAAATGTTTAATCAGAAATGTTATTATTATAAGATTCCGTATTTTAACCGGTTAGATACGGAAGCGTTATCAACCGCCATTGGAAAACAAAATTGTAAAGCAATTGGGATATCTGACCAACAATTAGCAACAAGAATTATTGAGTTATTGACTAATTAAGAAAGAAAAGGAGGATGCTGTATGGAAAATCGTAAAAATAAACCAATGAAAAAAACATTGGCGAAAAACCAAAGAAATCGGATTCAGTCACAATTAAAAACAGTGGAAGCACATGTCGAAAAAGGGGTTTTTGTTTATTCCGAAGCAATTTCAATTGCCGAATTTGCTAATAAAATCAATAAACCAGTCAGCGAAGTGATTAAATATTTCTTTATGAAAGGAATTATGTTAAATCAAAATACTATTTTAACTGAAGAGCAATTGGGTGAGTTAAGTTTAGAATTTGGATTAGATTTTAAAAAAGAGCGTTCAGTTACGCACGAGAATTTATTAGAAAATTTTGAGGTTAATGATAATCCTGACACGTTAGAACAACGTCCCCCAATTGTTACAATTATGGGTCATGTTGACCATGGGAAAACGACCTTATTAGATACAATTCGTAATTCAAATATTGTTGGTGGTGAATATGGGGGAATTACCCAGCATATTGGAGCTTATCAAATTTTAACAAAGACAAATCAAAAAATTACTTTTGTTGATACGCCGGGGCATGAAGCCTTTACCCAAATGCGTGCCCGTGGGAGTGCAGTAACCGACATTGTTGTTTTAGTTGTCGCTGCTGATGATGGGGTAATGCCCCAAACTAAAGAAGCGATTGACCATGCCAAAGCAGCCCAGGTGCCAATAATTGTTTTTGTCAATAAAATGGATAAACCAGAAGCGAATATTGACAATGTTATGATGCAACTAGCGCAAGAAGACTTAACAAGTGAAGAATGAGGGGGGCAAACTCCATTTGTAAAAGGGAGTGCCAAATCGCGCCTTGGAATTGACGAATTATTAGAAACGATTTTACTAATTGCAGAGTTAAATGAATTAAAAACAAATCCAAACCGGTTTGCGATTGGAACTGTAATTGAATCACATTTAGATAAGGGTGTCGGTCCGGTTGCCACTTTATTAGTTCAATCAGGAACATTAAAATTAAAAGATGCGCTGGTTGCTGGTTATACTTTTGGTTATGTTCGTGATTTAACTGATGAAACCGGTAAAAAAATTAAGCAAGCTGGTCCCTCAACCCCAGTTATTATGCATGGGTTAAATGAAGTACCGAATGCTGGTGATAAATTTATGGTGTTCCGGGATGAAAAATTAGCGCGGGAAGTTGCCTTAAAACGAAAAACTAATGATATTATTAAAAAACGTCATAAATCACAAGCCTTTTCATTAGAAGCATTATCTGATCAAATTAAAGATGGACAGTTAAAACAAATTAATTTAATATTAAAAGCTGACACACAGGGGACAGTTGAAGCTTTACAAGCAAGTTTACAAAAAATTAAAATCCCGGGTGTTAAAGTTAACATTATTCGTGCCACAGTCGGGGGAATTTCCAATAGTGATGTAACCTTAGGACTAGCCAGTCAAGCATTAATTATTGGTTTCAATGTGCGACCAACAGCCCAAGTGCGAAAAAAAGCGGATGAAGATGGCGTTGAAATTCGTTTATACAATGTTATTTATAAAGTTACCGAAGATATTGAAGCAGCCGCCAAAGGAATGCTTGATCCAGTAATTGAAGAAGTAGTAACTGGCCAAGCGGAAGTTCGGCAATTATTTAAACATTCGGCAATCGGAACAATTGCTGGCTGTCATGTTATTGATGGGGTTATCCCTCGTAAATCAAAGGTACGGATTTTAAGAGATGGGGTTGTTGTTTACCAAGGTGAATTATCTTCGTTAAAACACTTAAAAGATGATATTAAAGAAGCAAAAGAAGGCAGTGATTGTGGGCTAACTGTTAAAAACTATAATGATCTTAAAGAAGGCGATATTGTGGAAGCTTACGAAGAGAAAATTGTTAAAAACTAATTAAAACCTAAGAATAATCTTGGGTTTTTCTTTTGCTTCATTTATCTTTTACCATTTTTGTAAAGAGTTTCCTTTGTAAACTTTTCAGTTTTCAAGAAGTGAAAAAATAGGTATACTTATTACAAAGAATAAATAAGGAGAATGTAAGGTTAATGTCAACAGAAATTGTCAAAGTTCAAAATTTAACCAAGAAGTACCAAAACAAAGTCGTTCTTAACGATCTTTCTTTTGTAATCCATGCTGGTGAACGAATCGGAATTATTGGGGCTAATGGGAGCGGGAAATCAACGCTAAGCGAAATTATTGCGGGAATTCGTCCTCCCACCCGTGGGGAAGTATTTAAAAGCCCCGGGTTGCGAATTGGTATTCAGTTCCAAGATTCCAAATATCCAATGGGAATTACCGTGATGGATATGATTCGCTATTATTGTGATACTTTTAAGATTAAATACGATAAGGATGAACTGTTGAATTTATTAGCAACTTATCAATTGGCTAATTTAGCCAAAAAAAATATTAATAGTTTGTCGGGTGGTCAACAACAGCGCTTAAATATTTTATTAGCAGTGATTCACCAACCAGATTTAGTTATTTTAGATGAAGTTTCATCCGGGCTAGATATTGAAGTAAAAGAAATTATTTTTACTTTTTTAGAAACCAATATTATTGCCAATCACCGGGCAATGTTATTGGTATCTCATAATATGGAAGAAATCGAACGCTTTTGTGAGCGGATTTTATATTTACACGCCGGAGAACTTAAAGCCGATTTGCCAGTAAAAGATGTTGTTAAGGACTATGGTAGTGTTTTTAATTATACCAAGGCAATGTTTGATTATTATAAAAGCCACGAGTCAGCTGCTAACGACAATCAACCATCCCAAATTAAAAGAACATCTTAAACGCTAATAATAGTGTGGTTAAAATGTTCAAGTTAATAAGTAATTAATGGTTAATATAAGATCACAATTGATCTGTTGTATTGATAATTGTTTATAGTTAATAATTGTTCTTCCCGTTTACTTAAAAATTTTCATCATTTCAATTTTTAGTTAAGTTATTAGCCCGAATAATTTTATCTTCTAAATCAGGTTGTTTAATTTTAATTAACGCACGAAAAATAATATCGGCAATTAAAATTTGAACAACCTTCGCCGATAAGGATGAAAATCCTTCGTTTTCTTGGGAATGTAATTCAAATAATAATAAGTGTTTTATTTGATACAATTTATTAAGTTCTTTGTTATTGGTAATTAACGCAACCTCAATATTAAACTTGTTAGCTAAATTGATGATTGAAACAATTTCTTTTGTTACACCAGATTTGCTGAAGATAATTAATAAATCTTCTGGTCCCATATTTTGCATCATAACTATTAAACTATGAACATCTTCAGTGGCAAAACAATTATGACCAATCATATTCAGATTACTACTTAAGACACGGCAGGGTAAGAAACTGGTCCCGATTCCAAACGTAAAAATCCTTTTTTTAATAACTAAATCATTAATCAAACCATCTAAAGCTGGTAAATCTAAATTGTCAATTGTTTCGTGAATACTATAAGAATAATAAACGCGAATATTATTAACAATGTCTTCTAAGGCCACTGTGTCATTAATATAATAATTTTTGGATAAAAAATTTAAACGTTCATAAACATGCATTTGGAGTCTTTTGATATTTTCATACCCTAAGTGTTTCGCCATTCTGGTGATTGTTGACTCGGAAACATAGTAATTTTTGGCTAATTCGGTAATTGTTTTATTAGTAAAAAACTTTGGATCTTCAATGATTTTTTCAATAATTGAAATTTCTGTATCAGTCAAATTTGCTTTATCATACTCAAGTACTTTTAACATAACCTTGTATACCCTCTTCTATTGTGAAAATAATTTGCTGAATCCTTGTAATAATTTTACATTAAACTTTTATAAAATTTCAAATGAAAATACCGAATAATTCTAGGGAATTATATAATTTTTTATTTTATTTCAAATTTATTTATGAAAATTTTAACAATAAAAGGTAAATTTTTTTTTTTTTTATAGTAAAATATCAGTAGAATAACAAGAAAATTTCTTATTGTTCTACGGTTCAGGAAAATTCCTAAAAGTACTAACTTTTTTCATATTTCTAAAAAGTTTAAAAATTTTTAGGAATTATCCTTGCACTATTTAAGTTTAGGGGTTATAAATATTTTAGTGTAAATAAAATTAATTAGAAATAAATTTTAATAGATAGGTTTGGTAAATTAATAATGCAAATAGAATCCAGTTAAATTAAGATGACTAGTCAAAATATTACTTATTTATCAATTTTTATTGTCGGATTAGTAGTTGGCTGTTTTTTCTTGTGGTTATGATTTTTCATTCGCCACCGGTTAGCAAAAACCGAAGATTACTATAGTAAGCGGAATTTAAATTTATGAGATTATTTTAAGCGCAATATCTCATTATTTGCCGCAATGTTTTTCTTTGTTATTGCCTTATCAGCCCTGTTTATTTGAATAACATAATAATTAATTTATTTATATGTATTAATTAGCAGAAAGGAAAACTTGACGATGAGTGAAGTCAAACAAAAAAAGTTAAAACCATTTGTCTCGCGTGCTTGGTGGAAACAATCAAACCAGCGGACAATGGGGACCCTAAGTAAATTAAGTAAAGCCTTTTTACTACCGATTGCGCTCTTGCCAATTGCCGGGATTTTTCTTGGTGTCGGAGCAACTATTACTTCAAAAGTTGATGCTAATAGTGGGGCATGATATTTTGGTAACTTTTTAAACCAAATGGGTAACATTGCTTTTGGTAACTTACCAGTCTTATTTGCGATTTCAGTAGCGATGGCATATACTGAAGACGCCGGAGTTGCCGCCTTAACAGCGGTGATTGGATTTTTAGTTTTCAATGCAATTCAATTTGCCTTCTTGCACAATGAATATTCACATTATCAATATACTGTTGATATCATTGGGGCTGATGGCAAAGCAATTTTCTCGGGATTGATTGTTAATACCGATTCCTTGCGCAATCCATCCTTAATGGATCCTACCCAGTTATTAGACTGAATGCGGAGCAGTGATTCTTATAGTCAATTAGTTAAAAATGCTGATCATTTAGTTATTCATGCAAGTAGTACCCAAGTTGATTCATACGGATTATTATTCTATTATGGTTCAACCTGAGCGGTTCAAAATAAATTAACAACCGCTAATTTAGGGATTAATTCATTAAACACTGGGGTGTTTGGAGGAATTTTTGTGGGGGCGGTTGCCGCCTGAGCATATAATCATTTCCACAAAACCCAATTACCTTCCGCTTTAAGTTTCTTTAGTGGATCAAAATTAGTTCCAATTATTACTTTTATGGCGGTTATCCCGTTGGCCTTTATTTTTATGTTTATCTGGCCGTTAATTGGAACAGCCTTAGCTTGGTTTGGTAACAACTCTGGAAAATTACCAGTGGGGTTAGACTCATTAATTTTTGAGATTTTTGAACGTTCATTAGTACCTTTTGGACTACACCATGTGTTCTATTCACCATTATGATGAACTCAAGCTGGTGGTTCAATGCCAGATTTAATTAATAGTGTTATGAATAATCCATTGGATTATAAAGATTTCTTAGCCCAAATCAATGGGTTAACAGTGGGGGGGGTCACACTTCCTAAATTTGACATGAGTACCATTACAAGTGATCAAGCACAAGTTTTAGTTGCCGCTTGAGTATCACACTTAAATCCAAATACCATTGCGGCAGTTGGAGATCAAACAATTATGTATAAAATTATTGCTGATCCCTGGGTAACTTTTACCCAAATTCAAGATTTAGGATTAAACCTTGGACGTTTCCAATCTGGTAAATTCCCATTCATGATGTTTGGATTACCAGCCGCTGCTGCAGCAATGTGGTTTGCGGTTCCCAAAGAAAACCGTAAAAAAGTGATGGGGATTTATTTCTCAGCAGCCTTTACATGTTTCTTAACCGGAATTACAGAACCAATTGAATTTACCTTCTTATTTGTAGCGCCATGGTTATTCTATGGTGTCCACATGCCATTATGTGCAATCTCATTTATGCTAATGGGATTACTACATGTCCACACTTCAATGACGGTGTCAGGAGGATTCATTGACTTTATTGTCTTTGGTATTATTCCATTTATTAGTGGAAAAGGAACTAACTTCTACCATATATTATGAGTAGGAGCCATCTTTATCCCCGTTTACTTCTTTGCCTTCTACTTTGCAATTAAATATGGAAAAATTGCCTTGCCAGGTCGTGAAGGAGCAGTTGATAAATTATATACCAAAGCAGACTTTAAAGCAAAACAAGCCGGAAAAGATAAAGATGCCCAAGTTGTGTTAGCCGCCGCTGGCAAAGGTGATGATGCTAAACGTGAAAAAGCCCGCAAAATTATTGAATTTTTAGGGGGCGAAGCTAATATCACTGGTGTTGATTCATGTGCTTCACGATTACGATTAACAGTTGTTGATAATACAAAAGTTGATCCCGAAGGAATCAAAGCCTTAGGTGGTTGTGCTGGCGTTTTAATTCGCGGAACCTCAGTTCAATGTGTATATGGGGGGGAACAAGAAGTTATTAAACCATATATGCAAGAATTATTAAAAGAGATGCGTGAACAAAAACCACAACCTAAATAATTTCTGTAAATAACAACAAATATTCATTCTGTTTTGGAAGAATGAATATTTTTTTGTTAAAATAAAAGAGCTGAAAAACTATTTGTGGAACCTTCACATTAAATAATAGGTTAAAATATGATAAAATAAAAGAAAGATAATTGGAGTGGCATTAATGGAATCAATTTTTAATTTTACAGAGCAGCAGTTACAAGATGATTTAGTGGCAAAGGGTTTTAAAAAATATTTAGCGCGACAGTTGTATGATTGAATATATGGCAAAAATATTTATTCTTTTGACGAAATGACAAATATTTCAAAAAGTGACCGGGATAAATTAAAAACAATTTATCAAATTAACTTTTTTGAAATTGTAACCCAACAAGTTTCAAAAGATGGAACCGTGAAGTTTTTATTTAAATTACCGGATGGTTTTAAAATTGAAACCGTTTTAATGCGCCAAAGTTATGGAAATTCGGTTTGTGTCACAACCCAAGTTGGATGTAATATGGGATGTGGTTTTTGTGCTTCGGGTTTATTGAAAAAAACTCGTAATTTAACTACCGCAGAAATTGTGACCCAAGTGGTGATGGTTAATAATTATTTACAAGCTTCGCATGAACGGGTAAGCCACTTAGTAGTAATGGGGATTGGTGAACCCTTTGATAATTTTGAAAATGTGATTAATTTTGTCAATATTGTGAATGAACCAAAAGGTTATCAAATTGGAGCCCGCCACATTACAATTTCGACCTGTGGGTTAGTTCCTAAAATTATTGCGTTTGCAAATTTACAAACCCAAGTTAATTTAGCAATTTCATTACATGCTCCAAATGATGAAATTCGTAATCAATTAATGCCAATTAATAAAGCGTTTCCGATTGCCAAATTAATGGAAGCTGTTAAATATTATTTAGCAAAAACTAACCGCCGGGTTACTTTTGAATATATTTTAATAAATGATGTTAATGACAGTATAGAAAATGCTAAAGAGTTAGCTAACTTAATCAAGGGAATGAACGCCTATGTTAATTTAATTCCTTATAATAAAGTTGAAGAAAATCCTTATGAACGTAGTACGCATATTAATGAATTTTTTGATACTTTACAAAAACATAAAATTAATTGTATTGTTCGTCGGGAATTTGGTCACGATATTGATGCGGCCTGTGGACAATTACGTGCTAAAAACGAAGGGATTATAAGACGGTAATTATTATGAATATTAGATTTGGTTATAAAACAGATGTTGGTTCTTATCGAAGCAACAACCAGGATTATTTTGAATTTGCCACAAATAATTATAATAATTATTTAGCAGTTGTTTGTGATGGGATGGGTGGTCACTTGCATGGCGAAGTTGCCAGTCAACTGGTGGTTAATAGTTTAGTTAATCATTTCCAAAATGTTAATTTTTCTGGCTGAAATGATGAAGAAGTTAACCAGTGGTTGCGAAAAACTGTCATTAGTATTCAAGAAGAGATGGTTAACTATGCTAAAATTAATCCCGATACTAGTGATATGGGGACTACTTTAGTAGCGGCCTTAATTGCCAACCAAAAGGTCTATGTGGTTAATGTTGGTGATTCACGTTTATATAAATTACATCATAATAAAATTTATCAAATTACAACCGACCAAAATATGTGAAATTCAACCGAATTAAAAGATAAACAAGAATTAGAATTTCAAGGTCAATATAAAAAACAATATAATACTAATACTTTTTGAAAAGTTTTAACCAGTGCCTTAGGACCAACCAAAACTTTAAAAATTGATACATATGTTATTGAAGACATTATGGGAACCTATATCTTAACAACTGATGGTATTCATGACTATGTTGATGAATATGATTTTATTGATGCCTTAACTTCAAATAATAAACTAAATGATAAAGTTAAAATTTTAATTGATCGGGCTTTAGAAAATTTGTCAACCGATAATTTAACGGGGTTGATTTTTGAAATTAGTTAGTTTTTATCCTTACTTTGTTGCCTAAATTTTATATCTTAAAATGGAAAAAATTTTTAAAAATTTTTAATTTTTTTATTCATTTGGTGTGAAATGAAATTGGATAGTTTTTAGAAAATAATTTAAAAACTATTAATTATACGGGAACATTTATATTTATTTTATTGTGTTAAGGGTTTTTACGGTGGGAAGTAGAAACGAGAGGAAATTTTATGAAAACGTTATTAAGCATTATGGGAGCAGTAGGTCTAGGAGTAACTCCCGCAGCAGTATCAACAAATTTGCTAAGTCAGCAAGAAAATATTGATCATAGTGAGTTAACTTTTTCTCCTAATGGTATACTAAAAGCAGAAGAAAGCATGTGAGCTTTTAGTTTAACAATAGATTCTAAGGATATGGCGTCAGAAGTATTTGTAGTTTCATGAAATCAGTTAGGGATGAAATATGAAGAATTTATTAAAAATTATTCAAAGGTAAAATTAAATTTTCAAGACTGCTATTTATATTTTAAATACGGATCTGATGACAGTTCATATATAAGACAAGATCTTCAGTCATATACAATAAATTTGAGTTCAGGTTTTAAACCAACAAGTGAGAAAATAAAAACTCAATTTTTATATGAAGATTTTGGTCCAACAAGTGTTGGAGACACAGCAGGAGAAACTTACATATATACCCAAGCTGCTATTGATGGTCTTCATTTTCAAGTTGTAGCATGGGTTAAAGCTGGTGGAGAATCATATTATTGATCACAAGTTATATCTGTTGTTAACATTAAAAGTATTACATTTATGTAATTAATAAGTAATAAATTTAATGTAAATAATTGCAAGATATAGTTTTCGATATGGTTTAAAAGACATACAAAGGTAGATAAAATTATTTATTGTATGCCTTTTTTTGTGAAATAATAAGAGTAAGCATTTTAAAATATTTTAATTTTAATATAATCAAATGTAGTTAAATAATGTTATATTGCTAAACTTTCCAATTTCTCATATAATAAAAATATATGATTTTTTTATTAAAAATTTAAAATATTTTTAATAATAATTAGTAAGAGGAGATTAATATGAAAAACAAAAAAGAGCAAACTAACCATCTTCCTAAAGAAGAGCATCCTCCTTTAGAGCATAAAAATATGATGAATAAGTTGAATGATGATCCTTTAATCGCAGATGACCACAGTCATCACCATTCACCAACAGAAGAGCATCAGCATCTTCATCATAATTCAGAAGAACATCACCACAATATGGATCACCAACATGACAGCCAGATGGCAAATGCTCATTCAGAACATATGATGATGGATAAAACAGAACCAGAGCACCAGCATCAACATGAAGAACATCATGGGCCTGATCATCACCATGAGGATCCAATGTCTGGTTCGCATTCAGGACATATGATGATGGCTAATTCTGATGGTGAACATCATCACCATGGTCACCACGAACATCACAATCATTTAATGCACATGCAAGATTTTTATATTCCTGCCAAAGTTAAAGATTGAAATAAAAGATCAGTAGCTAATTTAATTAAATTGTTAGTTGGCTGTGTAATTACCTGTGCGCTAATGTTGGGGATGATCAATGTTTATCCGTTAACTTATTTAAGTAATAAATGGTTTCAATGAGTAGGAACAACAGTGGTGCTAGTTTATCCAGGTTTTTACTATTATAAAAGTATGTTTAATGAATTATTTCGATGAAGAACAATCGGAATGTATACGTTAATTGGAATTGGTTCATTAATTGCTTATGCTTATAGTATTTATTTAGTTTTTGATAATCCCAACCATTATCACTTGTTTTTTGAAACCGCCGCGGCCATTATTACAATTTTATTAATTGGTGACACCATTAATGCTTCGGTTCAACATAAAGTAACATCGGGAATGAAAGATATTTTATCATTACAAGTAATGACAGCTAATTTAGTAACTAATAATTATCAAACTGTTAAAGAAGTTAATATTAAAGATATTAATATTGGTGATCTCCTTCTTGTTAAAAAAGGAGATAAGATTCCTGTTGATGGGAAGGTTAACCAAGGAGTTGCTTATATTAATGAAGTTATGTTAACCGGCGAAAGCAATATTATTGAAAAAACGGTTAATGATCCTGTAATTGGGGGAACTATTAATGAAGGGAACCCCTTTTACATGGAAGCATTGAAAGTAGGAAATGATACTGTCTTAGCTAATATTTTAGATAAAGTAGCAGCAATCCAAGCTCAAAAACCCCGGGTACAAAAAATTGCGGATAAAATTTCGCAATGATTCACCCCCTCAGTTTTTATTTTAGCCGCCATTGCCTTCTTAATTCAGTATTTTTATGTAGATGTTAATAATGTTTCACACGCCATTAATATTGCGATTGCGGTAATTATTATTGCTTGTCCCTGTGCGTTAGGAATTGCGACCCCTTTAGCAACGGCAATCGGAACTAGTAAAGCAGTCAAAGAGGGGATTATCTTTAATAATGCCCAGGTGTTTGAAAAAATTACAAAAATTGATGCCATTGCTTTTGATAAAACTGGGACAATTACCACTGGTGAATTAACAGTAAGTAAGATTTTAGGGGATCGTAAAAATTATCCCTATATTTATAATTTAGAATTATTATCAAACCACCCAATTGCCAAAAGTATTATTAAAGCAATTTCAGATCAGCAACCAAATTTAAAATTGACTAATTTTTCAGAACAACCAGGGAAAGGAGTTAGTGCTAATTTTGAAAATAAAGAATTAACTTTAATTTCCTATCAAAAAGCAATCCAAAAATTTAAAATTGCTGATGAATTAAAAAATGAACTAGCAACGTATCCCCATGAATCAGCAACATTAATTGCCTTAGTGATTAATAATAACATTGAAAATATTATTATTTTAACTGATACAATTCGTTTAAATGCTAAATCAACAATTGCGAAGTTTAAAAAAATGAACATTGCCGTTTATATGATCAGTGGGGATGACATTGTGGCAACCAAAAGAATTGCTGATGAAGTGGGAATTGAAAATTATCATGCCAATGTTAGTCCACTCGACAAAGCAAAAATTATTGAAGAAATTCAACACCAAAATAAAGTGGTTGCTTATGTGGGGGATGGAATTAATGATGTTGTTGCTTTAAAACAATCGGATTTTGCCATTTCAATGAGTCAGGGTAGTGAAGTAGCAATTCAGGCTAGTGATATTACCATTATTAAACCAGATATTCTAAATATTTATAAAGCATTTACTAGTACCAAAGTAACCCGTAAAATAATTTGGTCAAACTTTGCCTGAGCCTTTGGTTATAATATTATTATGTTACCCTTAGCAATGGCCGGTATTATTCCCCCCATGATTAGTGCAATTACAATGGGGGCAAGTAACCTAACTGTCCTTTTAAATTCATTAGTATTTAATCTTGTTAAAATTGATTATGCTAAATAAAAAATAAAGTTTTAATTAGTTGTTAATTAAAACTTTATTTTTCTTATTTTTATTATATGTTATGATATTTATGAGTTTAAATTATTAATTTAAAGGGTGAGGTAATGGAACAAATTACAAGTGGAACAATTTTACATAATCGTTATGAAATTATTGGCAAGATTGCCGATGGGGGAATGGCCGAAGTTTTTGAAGCCTATGATAATATTTTAAAACGTAACGTGGCAATTAAAATAATGTCAGTTAGTTTGTCAAAAAATAAGGAAGCTGTTTATCGTTTTAACAAAGAATATAATTCTATTGCGCAGTTTTCGCATAATAATGTGGTGAAGGTTTATGGAACATTTGAAGTTTATGATCGTCAGTGTATTGTTTTAGAACTAGTCAAGGGTTACACCCTGAAAGACCGCTTATTAACCTTAGGACCTTGTACTTTACACGAATTAATTTATTTTTTTCAGGATATTAATTTAGCAATCATCGAGGCTCACCGCAATGATATTATTCATCGTGATATTAAACCCGAAAATATTTTAATTTCTTATGATGGAAAGATTAAAGTTGCTGATTTTGGGGTGGCTATTTTAGATAATAATAGTGAAGATTTAGAAAATAATAAAATTATTGGGACCTCAAAATATATGGCTCCCGAAATTGTCCAGTCCAAACCAGCCACCAAAAAAAGTGATATTTATGCCTTGGGGATTATGTTATATGAACTAGCAATTGGTACGGCACCGTTTGTGGGGAAAAGTCCGACGTTAGTAGCAGTTAAACATGTCAAAGAGTTACCCTTACCACCGCGATTAATTGATCCGCAAATGCCCCAAAGCTTAGAAAATGTTATTTTAAAAGCCATTGCTAAAGATCCTCTTGAACGCTACCAAACAGTTGAGCAGTTTAACCACGACTTAACCGCAATTTTAACTCCTGCCCACCAAGCAGATAAACCATTACATTTTCGAAATGTCATTGAAATTAAAGGAAAACGAGTTAGGGTTCGCGACCGTTATCTAGCGATTCCCAAAGTTTTAAATACTAACTTAATTATTACTTTTGCCATTATTGGGTTATTATTACTAATTATTGGGTTATTACTATCATTTCTGTTATAGTTACAATGCAAAAACAAGGTATTATTGTTAAATTAATTAGTGAATTTTGTTATGTAAAGGTTAAAAATGATAGTGTAATTTATGAGTGTAAAGCTAAGGGGATTTTTCGTCACCAAAAGTTAGTTCCGATTGTTGGTGATAAGGTTAAAATTGAAGTCCAGCCAAATGAAAAGGGAATTATTATTGAAATTACTGCCCGGAAAAATGAATTGTACCGGCCAAAAATTGCTAATATTGACCAGGTTATTATTATTTGTGCAATTAAAGAACCTGATTTCAATTCTTATTTATTAGATAAATATTTAGCCTTAATTGAATATAAGGATTTAACCCCAATTATTGTTTTTACCAAAAAAGATTTGGTGGTGCCAACTGATCCCATTTATGAATCATACCTTAATTGCTATGCCAAATTAGGTTACCAAACTTGTTTTATTAGTAATAAAGTTCTTGACCCCGTTGCATGAGCTAACTTTGAAAAGTTACTGGCTAATAAAATTTCGGTTTTTACTGGTCAAACCGGAAGTGGGAAATCTTCTACTTTAAATAGTTTGTTAAATGAGGATATTATCAAGACCCAATCAATTTCGAAAGCTTTGGGTCGGGGAAAACATACCACTACCACCACGGAATTATATGATGTGTTAGGAGGAATGATTGCTGATAGTCCCGGTTTTTCTTCGTTTGATATTAAAGGTTTTACCAAAAAAGATTTAGCAATTTCCTATCAAAACTTTGCTAAGTATAGTAGTGAATGTAAATTTCGGGGATGTTTACATGACCAAGAACCTGGTTGTAAAATTAAAGAACTAGTTGAAAACCACCAGATTCCAATGTTTTTTTACCAAGATTATTTAAAAATTTTAGGAGAATTAGAAAGAGGTTAACAGAATGCCAAAAGAATATATTATTGCCCCAAGTGTTTTGAGTGCTAATTATCTAGATTTGAAAAGTGATTTAACCGCAATTGCGAGGGCGGGAGCCAAATGAATCCATTTTGATGTAATGGATGGTGATTTTGTACCTAATTTAACATTTGGTCCCAAAATCTTAAGTGATATTACTAGTTATAGTGATTTATTTATTGATTGCCATTTAATGGTCAAGATTAAAAATTCATCGGTGGAAGAATATTTACTACCATTCATCAAAGCAAAAGCTAATTCAATAACATTACATTATGAAGCATTAACTGCTCAACAATTAACCGAATTTTTAAGTTTAAAAAATAAATATCCAATTAAGATAGGGTTAGCCATTAAACCAGGCACTCCAAGTGCTGAGATTTTAAAATTTTTACCCAATCTTGATGTTATTTTAGTAATGACAGTTGAACCCGGGTTTGGTGGACAATCATTTATGGCGGATAGTGCTTATAAAATTAAAGAATTACGTGATTATCTTGATGCTCATCATTTATCAACTTTAATTGAAGTTGATGGGGGGATTAATGAACAAACTGCCAAAATTTGTAAAGATTATGGGGTTGATGTGCTAGTAGCAGGTAGTTATTTATTTGGTCATTCTGATTTACAAACAAGATTACAAGGACTATTAAAATAATGAGTGACCAGCAAGTTAAAGTTCTAATTGTTTGTTCACAAACCAACCTTGATTTAACCCAGTATGCTGATTATTACCACATTGGGGTGGAACGGGGTTGTTTGGCCCTCTTAAATCATAAGTTAACCATTGATTTAGCTTGTGGGGACTTTGATTCATTGTCCCCGGCAGAATACCAAACAGTTATCAAAAATACTAATAAATTAGTCAAAGTGTCAGCTATTAAGAATGAAATTGATGCTGAATTAGCAATTACTGAAGCCTTAAAGTTACAACCAGCCGAAATTATTTTAATTACCCAGGGACCTCGCGTTGATATGCAATTAGCTTCTTTTGGTTTTATTGCTCAATATAATGTTAAATGGTTAAACGACGATAATTATTGTTATTTATTAAAACCCCATCAAGTAAATGTGGTAATCCCCCAACCAGGGTATCGTTACTTATCTTTCATTAGTTTAACTCCTGCGAAAGTAAATATTGCCAAGATGAAATATAATGTCCAAGACTTTGAAATGACAGCATTATCCGCTAATGCAATTAGTAATGAATTCATTTATGATCAACCAGGAGAAATTGAAGTATTATCCGGAACTGTAATTGTTATTTATACTAAATAAAAAGGTTATTTATTATTTTAATAAATAACCTTTTGTTGTTAACAAATTAAATTTTTAATGGTACCCATGATCGGGGTCGAACCGATACGAATTTCTTCGGTAGATTTTGAGTCTACTGCGTCTGCCAATTCCGCCACATGGGCAAGTTACCATAGTTATTTTACCTTATTTTTAAGATAAAAAAAATAATTAACACAAAAAAACTCTTAATTTAATTAAGAGAATTATAATTATTGTGCAATTTGCCCTTTACGTTTTAATGTTTTTAAAGTTCTTGCTGAGACACGTAATGTTTTTAATTCTCCATCAACAACAATTCTTACTTTTTGTAAGTTTACATTTCATTTACGACGAGAAGCATTCATTGCGTGTGATCTTTTATTTCCTGATAATGCTCTTGTTCCTGAGATATCACATTTTCTTGACATTTTATCACCTCTTCATACTATAAAATAATAAACAAAAATGAAAATAAAAGCAAGTATATTTTAGGAACTTTTAAGTGATTTAACTAGTTTACTTTTATTTCTTCTATTAAATTTAAATAATAAACTTATTTTTAAATTCCGCACTAATCTCGGGAAGTTTTTCACAGACAAAATAGTCAATGTCTTTCGCATGATAAAAATCAAAAAAACCAATTGAATTAAATTTACTACTATCTGAAATAATATAAGAAATACTAGCCATATCTAGTACTTTTGTTTCTAAACTAGCTTCGGTTTCGTTGTTATTATATAATTTTCCCTCCATATCAACATTTGTTACCGAAATGAAAGCTTTATAAAAAGTCTCAATTTCTAAAGCTTTTTCAGTAAAAGTACCAATAAAAGCACCTGACCGTTCACGTAAACGTCCACCCAGTAAAACAGCATCTGCAATGTGCTCATTTTTAAGGGCTTCTTCATATACAAATTTAGAATTAGTAATAATTTTAACATATTTAGTAATTTGGCGGACAAACTCTTCACAAGTAGTACCAGCACCAACAAAAATAACATCTTTATCATCAATTAATTGTTGGGCAGTTTTTGCAATTATTTTCTTTGCTTCATAATTAATATTTAATTTTTCCAAGCGGGAAGTATCTTCAACGCTAACTTTATTATTTCATTTCACAACTCCGTATGATAATGTAATATAATTTTTGGCTGCCAATTCTTGTAAATCTCGTCGTAATAAAACATATTTAATATGGTAAGGTTTTACAAATTCCATAATTTCATTCATATTAAACATCTCTTTTGTTTGTAAAAAATTTAATAATAGTTTTTGACGCTCGACTTTATACATTGTAATCCCTCTTTTTTTCTTCTAATGTCATTATATAATATATCAAATTAAGATTTATTGTTAATATTGATATTTTATAAATTAATTAATATGTGATATTAATCATAATTTATTACCTAATAATTTTATTATAAATTATTATAAATTATAAAAAAATATACAAAAATATATATTTTGATATATAATATTTATTAGTTATAAGGAGGGATTATTATGTTAGGTTTTTCAAGAGATGAAATTAATAATTTAAAAGCAGAATTTACGATTAATGAAATTGCCCAACAACCCAAAATGTGGCGGGAAGTTTTAAAGTTATACAATGGTTTAGCTGATCAAATTAAAACTTTCCAAACCCAATTACAAAATAAACCATATAAGTATATTTTAGTGGGGGCTGGAACAAGTGAATTTGTGGGGAATGTTTTATTTGAATATTTAAAAACCCAGGGGTTGGATGCGGTTAGTATTGCAACTACCGATATTGTTTCGAATCCCGGGTTATATTTTAAAAATGACCAACCAACAGTATTAATTTCATTTGCACGATCGGGTAATTCACCAGAATCGCAAGCTACCGTTGAATATGCTAAACAATTAATCAGTGATTTAGTGCAAATTATTATTATCTGTAACAAAGAAGGCCAATTGGCAGTTAAAAATCATGATGATCACAAATCTTTGGTGCTCTTATTACCAGAGGCGACAAATGATAAATCGTTTGCGATGACTTCAAGTTTCACTTCAATGTTATTATATTGTTTAGTAGCATTAACTAAAGATGATAATAGCGACCACCTTGCGCAAGAAATTAATAACATCATCAATATTGTCGACAATGTTATTAATAATGATTATCAAATAATTAAAAAAATTGCTCAGGAAGATCACCAACGGATTATCTTTTTAGGGTCAAATATTTTAAAAGGATATGCCCAAGAAGCCCACTTAAAAGTTTTGGAGTTATCTGCTGGGGAAGTTACAACCTTTTTTAATTCAAGTCTCGGTTTTCGCCATGGTCCTAAATCAGTTGTTAATAACGAGAGTTTAATTGTCTTTTTTTTAAGTCAAAATCCTTATACTCGTCAATATGATTTAGATTTATTAAAAGAAATTGCCCATGATCAGGTTGCCAAAACAATTGTGGTGATTGATCATTTAAATGATAATAATGTTACTAAATATTGTCATTACTATTTAACAAATGATAGTTCATCCGAAACGAAAGATATTGTTGCGGGATTAAGCTATATCGTCCGTGCCCAAATTTATGCTGTTTATAAAGCAATTTGGTTAAACAAATCCCCAGATAATCCGTGTCCCACTGGTGAGGTTAACCGGGTTGTTAAAGGAGTCACAATCTATCCATACCAAAATAAATAACAGGGAAAAGATTTTTTCCCTGTTATTTTTTATTATCATCATCTTTCTGCTGCGAATGTTTTTTTCTTTTCACTTGGCCAAATCTTTTTTGGTAAGGTTCAATTAAACCAGTGTAGAGTTCTTTTTTTAAATCATTTTTCTTAATTTTTAAGAATAAATAAGTTAAATAAAAGACAAAATATAATGAACTTATTCCCACAAAGAGGGCAAAAATATCAACGCGTTCTCGGCCGCATACTAAATAAACCACCACGCCACTAATAAACATGGCGATAAAGAACGCTAGGAAACTATATTCAATGATTTTTTTCTTTTTCATTTTAAAAACCTCATTTTATTATCTCAAGATTATTATCGCACATTCTAGAAAAAATGTATGAAAATATATTAAATATATATAAAATTATACTTTTATATAGATAATTATATAAAAAAGTAGTATAAATAAAGTGAGATTATAAAATCTCACCAACAGAAGTTTAATGAGAAGTTTTCCATTCTTGTTTAAGCAAATAGGTTAATTAGCAAGATTAAGTATCTTAATGTTAAGGGTATATAAGTTTATTTATGTAAGATTATTTGCCACTAAACTAATGGGAAGGAGGGTAGTAAAATGCCTTCGATACTTTCAAAACAAGGAACTGGACCATCCGCGAAGTCAAAAAATGGCTTCAAGACAAGGTTCAATTCTAAAATTAAACAATCAGGAGTGGCATTGCAACGACTAGGAAAATCTTTAATGTTTCCGATTGCTGTATTGCCGATTGCTGCATTGATGAATCGGATTGGAACGTTATTATCTGATCCAACAATTGGAATCGTTAAAGATTCCTGAATTTGATGAATTGGTCAATTCATCATGGCACCCGGAGCGGCTGTTTTTAATAATATTGCGATTATTTTTGGAATTGGGGTTGCCTTTGGCCTTGCCAAAGATTACCGGGGTGAAGCGGCATTATGTGGCGGGATTTCTTATTTTATCTTAGTCATGATGACGGGGGAAAATATGATTCCATCCCTATTTTACCAAAATGTGTTAACATTTCATGGTTTTGCCAGCCCGACTGCTGATCCCAATGCCCTGGTGCCCCATAATTTTAGTCAGTTATTATATATTCCCTCACCCTTTCAAGATCCCCGTTCTTCAAATCCTGGTGATTTGGTTAACAGTGGTAGTTATGTTCTTGATACAGGAGTTGTGGGAGGAATTACTTGTGGGGCATTAGCTGCTTTTTGATATAATCGCTTTAAAGATATTCAATTACCCCAAGCGTTAGCGTTCTTTGGAGGTCGAAGATTTGTACCGATGGTAGCGGTCGTGTCTTCATTCTTTTTAGCCTTTATTTTTGCGGCAGTTTGACCATGAATCCAATATGTCTTAATTATTATTGGGAAAGCAATTTCCTCAGGAAATGCGGCTTCCGCCGGGGGAGCATTTGTTTATGCCTTTATTAACCGGTTATTACAACCATTTGGTGCCCATCATATTATTAACACTTTCTTATGGTTCCAATTACCAATTGAAGGTCCATTATTACCGGGAATTAATCCTGATAATATTGCTAATATTATTAATTTAGGTAATGGCAATTATATTGTTTTTGGTGATATTAATGCCTATAGTGCTGGAATTGAAACATCGGGAATTTTCCAATCGGGATTCTTTCCAGTATTCTTTGGTGGAATTCCCGCCACTGGGTTAGCAATGATTATGACTGCGCATAAATCACGACGCCGAGAAGTTGCTACCTTTATTGGAGGGGTGGCTCTTGTTTCGTTCTTAACTGGAATTGATGAACCACTAGTGTTTATCTGGATCTTTTTATCACCATTATTATTGGTAATTCATGCGGTCTTAACAGCTATTTTCGCGGCGGTTGTCGTGGGAATGGGAATTCGGTTAGGATTTGGTTTTAGTGCGGGGTTAATTGATTACTTAATTTCAGTTCCGAAATCATGAATTATGTCACTCCAACATGATAGTGTGGGAGCACGGATTGCCGCTAACCCGTTATGAGTCTTTCCAATTTCAATGGTAATGGGAGTTATTTATTATTTTATTTGATATTGATTAATTAAAAAAATGAATATTCCTACCCCTGGTCGAGAATTGAATGACAATACAACTGGTCAGCCAACCGGAACTAGTGGTGATAATATCAATGCTAGCCAAGCAACAACAGTCCAAGCTGAAAACCAAGCAGATTTACAAATGATTGCCCAAACCCAAGCGCAAACTGGGGTTAAATTAAAAGGAAAAGCTAAACGAACTGAATTGGCGAATAAATATCAACAAATGGCACAAACAATTGTTGATGTTGTTGGAAAAGATAATTTTAAAATCATTGAGAACTGTGCCACACGATTGCGGTTAATTGTAAAGGATAATAAAACTAATATTGATGATGCAAAATTAAAAGCATCAGGAATTTTTGGAATTATTCGGATTGGGAATGAAGGATTACAACTAGTTATTGGAACTGATGTGGAACATGTTGCTAAT
This sequence comes from Spiroplasma sp. DGKH1, assembly GCF_040940205.1. Lineage (NCBI taxonomy): Bacteria > Bacillati > Mycoplasmatota > Mollicutes > Entomoplasmatales > Spiroplasmataceae > Spiroplasma > Spiroplasma sp. DGKH1. The sequence goes on from NZ_JASTWG010000004.1 coordinate 187,821, forward strand.
CGGGTTCGGGATTTAGTCGGACCATTATAGGATAAAATTTAGAGAGGAACGAGACAATGATTCAGAGCCTATTATTATTTAGTGAAACTAATTTAACAAACCAAGTTTTAGAATATTCATATATTGGAATTGGTGTTTTTGGCGCCATGTTAATGCTTTTTGTGGGATTACATATTTGGTGAAATCGTAAACAAAAGAAAAAATTAGAATATGTTGGTCATGAATCAATATTCCGCTTTCTAAAAATAAATGTTTTTGCGATTTTTGCAACAATTTGAGCATGTGGTCTTTTTAGTGCCATCATTGCTTTAATTAAAATGCATTAATAGGAAGGAAGATTCATAATGAAACGACTTTTAGCTTTATTTAGTGCGTTAACTTTAACAGCAACCACAACTAGTAGTATTATTGCTTGTAATGAAAAAAGTAGTGCCGTTGATTTATCATCGTACACCCAAGCAATGTTTGAACAAAAAATTAACTCGCAACACCCAACCGATAAATTTAGCGTAGTCTCATTTAATAACTTAGTGGATTTTTTATGAGATGTAATTTCCAATAATAAATTAAATAAAAAAATCCGGGATGAAAAATGAGTGGAAACTTTATTTTATAGTAGTAATAAGGGAACTACGGATTATGAAAACTTACTTGATAAGCCAGCTATTTTAAAAAATATTGATAATGGCACAAGTTTTTATACCAAATTACGTGTTAATAGTGATAAAGCCCATTTATTATCCGATTTAGTAACAGGGGAAACACCCTTTTTACAAATTACCCCCAGTGTCAAAGCAATTGACTTGGCGAACACTACAGTCTCTTTAAGTGATACTTTATTATATGGACAAGTCTATGATGATACTAAAATTGCTAGTTTAGTTACTAGTGTCCAACAACAATTGGTTCCAATGATTAATGAATTAGGTCAAACCTATCCACCAGAATTTACTATTAAACTGTACCGTGATCAAGATCGTCACCACGAATTAACCGCGCAAGATTTAACCTTTGCCGCAAAACAACTAGGGGATAATACAACCATCTATGTTAGTGCTAGTTATACCGGAACCAACCAAAAATATTTGCAAACATCAACTGGTAATTTTGAACTCAAATTAACAACAGTTGCACCAACTGTTAACTAATTTAAAAATAATTAAAAATTCTTTGCTGCTAATTAACTTATTAAACTTTCAATTAATTACTTCCAATTTTTAAAATCATTAATAAACTAAACTTAATTATAAAAGACTATATTATATAGTCTTTTATTTTTATGATATACTTTTACTAGTACCAAATAATGTACTATGAAATTACATTTTAAAAAAGTTAAAATTTTAATATAAAACTAATGAATTATTTGATAAAATAGTAGCAAGATTTTGGGGCAGATATATCGTAGCCCTTGTCGAAACATATTAATTTAGATATTGCTTTAATATTTTTTCGCGATATAATTAATAATGTTGATTAATTTTGTAGGTGATTTAATTATGGGAAAAGTTAGTATTGAACAAATTGCAGATATTGCTTACGCATCAGTTATTACAGTGCCAGGAGTCGCTGGTTTTGCAAAGATTGGTGATTTTAGTAGTGAAAAAGAAAATGTGACAATGTTAACAAAAAATTACTCAGAGTCAATCACGTTAAAACAAGATGGTAAAGATTATGTTATTGAAATTTACTTAATTTTATTAGAAGAAGTTAATATTCGCGATGTTAGTCAAGAAGTTCAAATTCGTATTAAGTATGAATTAGAAAAACTGGATATTTTTCCGGGTAACTTTACTGTCAATGTCAATGTGTTAGATTTATTAATCTAAAAATGTATTAAAGCAAAAGAGATATTTAAAAAACTAGATTGCAAATTATTATACTTAAGATAAGCGGTTATAAATAAGTTTGTAAGGTGATGAAAAAAATGGAATTTAACGCAAAGTCTTTTAAAGAGGCATTAATTAGTGGATATAATAATTTATATAATTTTTATCCTGAAATTGATAAATTAAATGTGTTCCCAGTCCCGGATGGGGATACCGGAACCAACATGAATCTAACAATGACCAACGCGGTCAAAGAAATTAATGAAGTTGATTCAACTTCAATTAGTAAAATTGCCGATGTATTTGCGAGAGGATTAATTATGGGGGCTCGTGGAAATTCCGGAGTTATTCTTTCGCAAATTTTTAGAGGATTTGCCAATGGCTTAAAAGGTGTTGATTTATTAACATCCGATGCTATTAAAGCCGCAATGATGCAAGCTAAAGAAGTTGCTTATAAGGCAGTGATGAAACCCGTGGAAGGAACAATTTTAACCGTTATTCGGGAAACTGCTGAAAATATTAATTCAGTATCCGATGATATGAATGTTCCGAATATTTTTGGAAAAATTGTTGAATTTTCCACAGCTTCCTTAAATAATACCCCGGAATTATTGCCAGTTTTAAAAGAAGTTGGGGTAGTTGATTCTGGTGGTTTTGGTTTGGTAAAAATCTTTGAAGGAATGACCGAATATTTTTCAACTGGAAAAGTAGTTCCGCAGTTGAAAAAGAAACATGATAGTTCAGAAAATAACATTATTATGGATAATTTAGAAGAAGAGTTTGGTTATTGTACCGAAACTATTGTAATGTTAAATGATAGTTATATTAATAAAATTGATGTTACCAAAATTCGACAAACCTTAGCGGAACAAGGGGGTAAATCAATTGTCGCGGTTGTGGATCAAGATATTTTAAAAACCCATGTCCATACTTTAATGCCCGGAACTGTGATTACTTTCTTGCAACAATTTGGGGAATTTCGTAATATTAAAGTTGACAATATGACTTTACAAGCTAAAAAACATGTTAAAACAATTAAAGTTGAACGTAAATTAAAAAATAAAGAAGCAATTATTGTTGTTTCTCCCGCTAGTGGAATTTCTAAGTTTTTTAAAAACGAATTAAATGTTCAAGCAGTTGTTAATGGGGGACAGTCAATGAACCCCTCAACAGATGATTATTTAAAAGCAATTGAAGATGTTGATGCGGTTGATGTCTTTATTTTACCAAATAATAGTAATGCTATTTTAGCCGCACAACAAGCAGCGAAGTTAGAAAAAAAATCAAATGTCTATGTTGTTCCGACAACTTCAGTTCAGGAGGGAATGGTTGCCGCGTTATCATTTGAACATGGTGAACATGCCAAAAAGAACTTTTCAACTTTAAAAAATGCCATTAAAAATGTTACTAGTTTATCAATTTCGCAATCAGCAAAAAATACTTCAATTGATGGAGTTAAAATTAATAAAAACGATTATATGGGAATTGTTAATAAAAAAATTATGTTTTCAAAGCCAAACATTGGTGAAGTTATTAAAAACTTGTTTGATAAAACAATTACCAAATCAACTGAAATTGTCACAATTTTTATTGGTGAAAATGCCGAAGCCAAAGATATTAATATGATTAAGAAATATTTAGATGAAAACTTTGACGTTGAATATGAAATTGTAAATGGTGAACAACAGTTATATCCATATTTAATTGCTGTTGAATAACTTGCTAATGCAGGATTTTAAATAATTTAATAATAAATTATTTAAAATCCTATTTTTTCTTCATAATTTCTTGAAAACATTTAATAATATGATAATATAAAAAAGGTTTAAATAATACACGGCACTATAGCCAAGTTGGCCAAGGCATGGGACTGCAACTCCCCGACCGTCGGTTCGAGTCCGACTAGTGCCTCCATTTTAACCACAAAATTATCAGAAAATATTGTTAATAATAAAATATTATTATATAATAAATATGTTTGACATGCGCCCATAGATCAATTGGATAGATCGTTTGACTACGGATCAAAAGGTTGTGGGTTCGAATCCTACTGGGCGTGCCATTTTTTTTAAATTAAATAACTTAATTATCGGAAAGTAGCTTAGCTTGGTAGAGCACTCGGTTTGGGACCGAGGGGTCGCAGGTTCGAATCCTGTCTTTCCGACCATTTATTGTCAAAATTGGGCCCGTAGCTCAGCTGGGAGAGCACCTGCCTTGCACGCAGGGGGTCGACGGTTCGATCCCGTTCGGGTCCACCAAAATAAATAACAATAACAACAAATCCATGTGGCGGGATAGCTCAGCTGGTTAGAGCGCTCGGCTCATACCCGGGAGGTCAAGAGTTCAAGTCTCTTTCCCGCTACCATGGACCCTTAGCTCAGTTGGTTAGAGCATCCGGCTCATAACCGGATGGTCACTGGTTCAAGTCCAGTAGGGTCCACCATCTGTTTATTAAAAATATGTGGAGAATTACCCAAGTCTGGTTGAAGGGAGCGGTCTTGAAAACCGCCAGGTGGTGAAAGCCACGCGGGGGTTCGAATCCCTCATTCTCCGCCATTTTAAAAATTACTTGAAATTAGCCTCCAAATTATGATAGTATTATTCTTGGAGAATTTATCGCGGGGTGGAGCAGTCTGGTAGCTCGTCGGGCTCATAACCCGAAGGTCGTAGGTTCAAATCCTGCCCCCGCAACCAAATGGTCTTGTAGTGAAGTGGTTATCATGCCTCTCTGTCACAGAGGAGATCGCGGGTTCGAGTCCCGTCAAGACCGCCATTTTAACGGTTCGGTAGCTCAGTTGGTAGAGCATTTGACTGAAGCTCAAAGTGTCGGCGGTTCAATTCCGTCCCGAACCACCATTAACAAATTCAATCTTATCTTAATATTACCTGGGAAAAATACTAAGAGAAGGTTGAATTTTTATTAACACTTTTTTTGTTTAAAAATCACAAGATAATTTTTGGAAAACCACCAACTTATTTGCTATTATTTAGGTGGTATAAAATAACTAAATGAATTAGAAAAACGCTATTTTGAGTGTAGATAACACCAGCAATATTATTAGTATTGGTGGTGTTTTTTATATTTATTAAGGTTTTATACTATTTGAAACGAAAACATAAAAGGAGAACACACAACTATGCCAATTAACCAAAAAGATTTGCAAGCAGCATATATGGATTTTAGACACGAGCTTACTTTAAAATGAGCTTTAGATTTTGACTTAAAAAACTTACAATATTATGAAATAAATCCTGATGTACAATCTTTTTACACAACACGAAATGCTATAATAAAAAAAGACATTAATAAGTATTTATCTAAGTGCTATGAAGCTTTTATAAAAGAAAATACTCCCCCTGATTTTGACGGTCAACTAGAAAATCCATTTGAAAATTTAAAAGAGACAGTTATTAACAATATAACAAATAAAATTAATGAAAAATCAGAAGGCAAGACGATATTAGCAGAGCGCGAATATATTGAAAATCAGTTAATTTGGTTAATGGATAAATCTATTAGTCAAATTGAAAAACAGCTTCGGAAAATCTACGAGAATGAAAATTATGAAGCTAAAGGTAAAGACAATCTTGAAGTAGCAAGGGAAGCTATTAAAAGAAAGATAAATAGAATTTATTTAGAATATTATGCTGGATTTGATTCAGAAGAATTTGCAATAGCTACCAAAAAATTTTTAATGGATAAGCAACGAAAATATAATCATGTTGAAACTATTGCAGAAGTTTTGCAAAAGGTAGCAGCGGATAATTTGTTAGATTTTAAATATGCATCATTAGAAGAATATGGGATAATGCGAAAATCAATTAAAGCCTTGGAACAAAAAGAGTTGAATAAACTTGATAAAGAAATTAAAAAAATGGCCGAAAAGATAGAAAATTCAATTTTAATAAATAAAAATGATAAATGAAACAGAAAAACAAAAAATGATGTAATTGATGTTCAAAAAAAAGAAGAATATAATCAAAAACTTAAAAATATAAAACATAAATTAACACTTGATATTCAGCGTTTTTATAGGGATGTTGAAAGAAAATTAAAACAATTTGAAAACAAAAAACATTCACTTTTTTCTGTGGAAAATATCTTGGGTCCACTTTATGAAAGTAAAACTTACTTAAGATTATATAATAATTCTTCCTATACAATGAACGACAAAAATAGGGAGAAAGTTTTAAATATTAAAGCCAAAAAAATTGGCATTATAAAAAAATTAAAAGGACTTGCAAATAATAAACCTTCAAATAAAAATTCAGAGCCTTCACGTGGCGAATAAATTAAAAAAAATAGTAAGTTGAATATGTCAAGAAAAGTAGACATATTAAAAATAAGTTATAGGAATGATTTTCTGTATTCAACAGGACTCATTCCT
>NZ_JASTWG010000005.1:0-129825 GCF_040940205.1 Spiroplasma sp. DGKH1
ATGAGTCCTGTTGAATACAGAAAATCATTCCTATAACTTATTTTTAATATGTCTACTTTTCTTGACATATTCATTAAACTTAGTTTTTTATTTATTTAAACATTTCAAAGATTGTTTTAATCATTACCCCTGTACCATGACCGTTTCCGGTATCAGCTGTTCCGGCAATGTCTAAATGAATATATGGTTTGTCTTCTACAAATTCACATAGAAAGGCAGCTGCTGTTGAACTTCCTCCCATTCTTGATGGTTCAGCATTTGTTAAATCAGCAATAGGTGTTTGACGCATTACTGCAATATTATCCTCATGAATTGGCATTCTTCAAATTTCTTCGTGTGAATTTTCACTAGCTTTTTTAAATTCTTCATATCATTCATCATTATTAGCAAAAACTCCGGTCATAAATCTTCCCAAAGCAACTAACATTGCTCCAGTTAAAGTTGATGCTTCAATTAATTTATTAACATTTAATTTACGAATTGAATAAGTAATTCCATCGGCTAAAACCAGTCTCCCTTCAGCATCGGTGTTATCAATTTGAACTGTTTTACCGTTCATTGAAGTTATTACTGATTCTGTTAAAGTAGCTTTGCCTCCAATGCGGTTTTCTGTTAAACAAGCAACAGCTGAAATATTAACTTTTGCTTTTGCTTTTGCTAAAGCTAAAACTGTCGCACACATAATAGCAGCTCCTGACATGTCAAACTTCATTCCAACTAACGCATTTGATGGTTTTAGGTTATATCCTCCACTGTCAAAAGTAATTCCTTTTCCTACTAGACCTACTTTTTCTTTACTATCTGGATTACCATGGTATTCAAGAACTACAACTCGAGGTTCTAAATAACTCCCAGCGTTAACAGCCAATAATAATCCCATTTTTTCTTTTTCAATTTCTTTTTTATCTAAAATTGCAATTTTTAAATTTGGGATTTTTTTAGCCTCTTCTTCAACTTTTTTTGCAAAGATTTCAGGATACATTAAATTTGGGGGAGTATCTTGTAAGATTCTTGCAAAATTAACATATTCCATTTTTGTTGTAATTTCCATAAATTTATCATTTGCGTTAGGGCAATTATGAACTAAATTATAAATTACATCTTGTTCTTCCTTTTTATTTGTTGTTTTTAAACTATAGTTTTTATTTAAACCATAATATAAACCTTCTGCTAATGCTCTAAATAAGTGACTATTGGGTTCAGCATTTTTTTTAAAACTATCAACATCAATATTAATATTGTATTTATTAGTTTTAGTAAAATTAGTAATAAACTTATATGCTGCTTTGAAAGTTAATGGTTTTTCAAAATAAACATAAATAGTTTTATCTTCTGAAATTAAAGTTGTTCTTTCATTTTCTTTAATTACTAAATCGTTTACTTGATCATTTTCAAAAATAGCTTTTAATGTTAGATCTTGTTTTTTATCATTTAATACAATCATTATTTACTCATCCTTCTTTCTAAATAATCTAATATATAAAATTATAGCATTAAAACAAAGCACTATTTACTATATAATCAAATTATTTGAGATATAATAAGACTTAGAATAATATTTTATGCAGATAAAGGAGAAGATAGGAAATGAAAAGAAATGAAGCACCAGCCCAATATAAATGAGATTTTACAAATTTATATCCCACAATTGATGATTGAAAAAAAGATCTGAAGATTATTGTTGAAAAGTTAACAGAAATTATAACATTTAAAGGAAAATTAAATAATAAAGATATTTTTAAGAAATATCTCCAATTAGATGATGAAATTGATTTAATTGCCAGTAAATTAGGACAGTATCTACATATGGGTGATATTGATACAACTAATTTGGTTTATCAGGAATTATCCGGAGTCTTTGCCAATACTATTAATGAACTTTCAAGTCAATTAGCTTTTATTTCTCCGGAATTAAAAGCAATTGGTGAAGAAACTATTATGGGATGAATTAAATCTGATTCTGATTTACAGAAATATGAATATGGATATCGTAAATTCTTTCGTGAAGCGCAACATATATTATCTGAACGAGATGAAGAAATTCTATCATTAGTATCCCGTAGTCGCGGGGCAGCTTATGATATTTATGATTTATTAGCATATGCTGACAAAAAACCAGCTTATGTAAATTATCAAGGGAAAGAACAAGAATTAACTCAAGCATTATATAGTGAAATTACTGAAGAGACAGACCCGCTGAATGATCAAAAATTAAGAGCAGAAACCGCAAAATTATTTGTCCAACATTTAACAGATAAAAAACATTCCTTTGCAAGAGTTTATGAAGCAATTTTACAAGGAAGTGTTGAGTCAGTAAAATTAAGAGGTTATAAAAATACTTTACAAGCAGCATTATCAAGTGATGATGTTACGGAAGATATTTATGAAAGTTTAATTAAGTATGGTCGAGAAACAAGTCATTTAAATGTTCGTTATAATAAAATTTTGAAAAAATATTTTAAATTTAATAAATACTATGCCTCAGATAGTCGCTTAAAATTAGTAAAAAATGTGCCTAGTGTTAATAAAAAATATTCAGTTGAAGAAGCAAAAAACATTATTCGTGAATCATTAAAAATGTTAGGGCCAGAATATTTGAGTCAACTAGAAATTGCATGAAGTGACAATCGAATTGATTATTTTGAGGATACTAATAAAAGAGCCGGTGCATATTCATCCGGGGGTAATGGTGTTGAACCAATTATTTTGATGAACTGAGATAATACAATCTCATCAGTCAATACATTGGCCCACGAAGCTGGTCACTCGGTGCACACCTTACTAGCAGATGCAAATAATCCTCGCCCCTTATCAAACTATCCAATTATTTTAGCGGAAGTAGCTTCAACTGTTAATGAGCACTTATTATTTGATTATTTATATAAAAATGCGCAAAGTGATGATGAAAAAATTTATTTATTGCAAAATCGCATTGAAGAAATTACTGGGACTTTCTTCCGTCAAATTCAATTTGCTGATTTTGAATGAACTGCCCATAAAATGGTTGAAAATAATGAGCCGCTAGATGCTGATAAGTTAGCAGATTTATTTGAAAAAATTAGTAATGATTTTGGAAGTTCAGTCTTTGATAAGTATGAAGAAAATTCAAAACCTTATGGGTGAACAAGAATCTTGCATTTCTTTAATTCACCATATTATGTTTATAAATATGCAACATGTATTGTTGCCTCATTCAAACTATATAATGATGTTTTAAATAATAACCCTGAGACATTAATTAACTTTTTAAAACAAGGGGGTCGTAAAGAACCATTATTGATTTTAAAAGATATCGGAATTGATTATACGGATGAAAAAGTTTATGATGGTTTAATTAATAAATTAACTTCTTTAATTGACGACTTAGAAGCATTATTAAATAAAAAAGGAAATTAAAATTCAATTCCTTTTCGGGCAGGGATCTTTTCATAAAAGTAATGTTTAATTAATTTAACATTAGTTACTAGATCAACATTATCAATTAAGTTTTGGGTAATATGATGCCCAGAAAAAGCCAATTCAATATTTGGCTTTTTTGTTTTGATAACCGCAATTAATTCTTCTTCAGTTATCAAACCATTAACAATGCATCCTAATAATTCATCCACAATAATTAAATCAACATTATCACTCTGAACTAATTTTTGCAAAGTAGCAAACCCCGCGCGCATCTCTTCTTTTAAGATTGCTTTTTCTTGGTCATTCATTTCCCAAAAGAATTTTTGACTAGAAGAATAGAAATCGTAAATTTCCAAGTGGGGATGATTAATTTGTTCAAAAAATAACATTTCTCCGGATTGACGATTTTTTAAAAATCGTAAATATTTAACATTTCAATTATAACCAAGGGCACGAATTGTCATTCCGTTTAAAATAGAAGTTTTTCCTTTACCATCACCATAATATATATGAGTATAACCTTTTTTTTGCATTTTACTAAACCACCTTTTCTTAGATATATTATAGAATAAAAAAATAATCCAAGGAGGATTATTTAATCTTTTATTTTGTGGGGCATTTGATAAGTTTTATAAGTGGTTTGAGCACGGATAATTGCATCAGGATCAGCTAATAAAATAGTTTCGCGCACTCGTTTAAAACTAATTAACGAAATAGTAATCATTACAATATAATTATTATCCGAAAATTCGTTATTAAGATTTTTAGAAACTTTTCAAATGGTATTATTGCGATAACCATTTTCTCGTAAACGGTCAATAATCACTTGGGGATTGCTTGTAATCACCATCAAAGTTGTGTTGCGGTATTTGGGGAAAATTTTATTTGAGACAATTCCACAGACAATAATAACCATAAAGGCCGCAAAGAACGGTGCTGAGAAATAGAAGGTAATAAAATCAGGGTTAGGAGTTGGTGTTTTAACTGCATAACTCATTGCTCATGTTATTAACATTACCAAGGTATTAACTAGGATTGACACATTCCCAACTGGTTTTTTCTTTGTTCTTGAAATATAGTTATTTACAAAGTCTGTTCCCCCTGGACAAGCATCACCAATGTATAAGAAACCATATCCAATTCCGTTTAAAATCGCTCCAATTAATCCAAAGAAGAAAATTCATAAATCTCGAACACTAGACTTGTCAATATCATTTAAATTTTGTAAAAAATGGAAGTCTGTTGAATTAATGACAGGGATTCCATGGTAATCTCCAATCCCGTTAATAATAATATGGAAAGCCGTTTGACAGACCATAAAAATTAACGTATTTATGGTAAATCTCCGACCAACCATTATTCAACTGAAAATAATTAAAGGGATATTATTAACAATGTAAAAAACATAATACATTAAGTTAGCATTGTTAATATTTGAATCATTTAAGGGTGGGAAAATATATTGGGCAAAGATTTTCCCGACCGCTCCTAACCCTGGGGGGAGAACTTTTGAAGGAGTTAAGAAATAATCAAAAGCAATGGTACAAATTAAACCAGCTAAAACAAGATAGATATAACCTTTATTTTGTGTTTTTTTAAGATAGTTTTTTGCTTCGAGTGATAATTCATCTTTTTTGATTTGCTCTTCATTATATTCGCTCCGAAGAGCACTGATTTTTTCTTTAACACCTAATTTATTTTCAAGTTCAACAAGTTGTTTTTCATAAGCAACTATTTTATTAACAAATTTATTAATAATTTGTTTTTCTTTGTAGTCAAATTGTTCTAATTGTAATTTTAATTTAAATTCTTTTGACTGATCAGGGTTCTTACTTAATTTTAATAATTTTTGCTCTAGTTGATTTTTATATTCGGTGGTTTCATTAATATATTCTTTCATCATTCGTTCCGTTTGCCGAATATTTTTCTTAATATTTTCGTAGAGCTCTTCATCTGCTAGCTTTTGCTTTTTCGTTTCTTTCAATTTAATCACACTCACTCTTTTATTAATACAATAACAAAGTTATTATATCCCTTTTTATTATTTTTGTTCTTAAAAATTTTCATAATTTATTAATATTTATCTAAAAAAATGTTTTAATTAAAAAGAGTATCAATAAAAAAAGATAGTAAGGATTGAAAAAAACATGGAAACCAATAGTTTACTTTTTTTAAGAGCAGTTGAATTAGCAGTGATTGCTTCTTATGAATTAGTTGGAAAACAAGATAAAAATAATCTGGATAAAAAAGCTGTTGATATTATTAATTTATTATTAACTAACCATAATGCCAAAGCTAAAATTGCAATTGGGGAGGGGGAATTAGACGAAGCACCGATGCTTTATCAAGGCCAAACTTTTACTAATAATCATCCCATTACAATTGATATTGCAGTTGATCCCATTGAAGGAACTGCTCCGGCTAGTAAAAATGAAGAGGGATCAATTTCTTGTATTGCAATCGCTAAAAATGATTCAATGTTACAAATTCCGGAAATGTATATGGAAAAACTATTTATTGCTAAAAAAGATGAAGGGCATATTGATTTTACAAAAGATATTAAGTGAAATTTAGATAATTTATTAAAAATTAAGAAAACTTTAAAAGTTATTATTTTAGATAAACCTCGCCACCAAGAAATTATTCAATATATGGAAGCGAATAAAATCGAAGTTATTCGGATTAAAGAAGGAGATGTCTTAGGAGCCATTGATGTTGTTTTAGGGCGCGCAGATTTATTATATGGGATTGGTGGTGCGCCTGAGGGAGTCTTAATGGCTTCTTTGGCAATTGCTACTAATCATATTATGTTTAATCGGTTGGTACCATATCAACAAATTTGACCATCGGAGAAAGAAACTGCTGAAAGAATGAAAATTGAAGCAAAGGGAATGCAACTAAAAAAATTAAGTTACGGTTTAATTTTACGAGAAAATGATTTAGTAAAAGATGATAATACGATGTTCTTTGCCGCTAGTTTAACTGGGGGAGCATTATTAAAACCGTTAACAGTTGAAAACAATGAATTTATTGTTAATTCTTTTATAGGGTATAATAATATTTATCATCAGATTGTATCAAAATATCCAATTGTTAAGGATATTCAGCACTTATTAACTGAATATAGTTTTTGCAAATAATTAGTTAATAATTAATTAGTTAATAATCTTCTATAATATTGTTTTTTGACCATCATTTTAAAATTGTTTTAATTTTAATTCTTAGATATAATTATAATATGTAATTAAATAATGAGGTGAGAGTCAGATGGCCGAAAAAACAATGGCAGAAATTTTAGCTGCCGCTAAAAAAGCTAAAACAGTAGTAGATAGTGAAAAAATTGAAATTGCTGATGGTGAAACTTTTGATTTGGCAAATTTAACCTTAGAACAAAAATTAAAATTGCGGAAAGCAGCAAATAATCCTGCGGATCCAAATTATCAAATCTGATTACAACTAAGTAAGGAAAAAACGGGAAATTGACAAAAAATTGATAAAAAAGATATCAAAAATTTATCTGAAGATGATGAAAATGAATAAGAATGATCTTATTCATTTTTAATTAAAATTGAATTGCTATTTTAAGATAAAGGTCTATAATTAGTGAAACTAAAACTCAGGAGATGAGGGTTAGTTTTAAATAAAATTAAGAGAGAAATTTATTAGAGGTATTATTATGGTTAATCATATAGTATTTTTAGCAAATGATAGTTTAAGCATTTTAAATCAAATAGAAAATTGGCATCCAATTAAGTATTTTATTTGATTTATTTTTTTATTAGTTGCCACAGGGACCTTTTTTGGCGCAAAATTGTCCTCAACATATTTATCGGCTCTTACCCAACGAACGCGGTTAGGAACCGCTGTTGCTGGGGGGATTATTTTATCTTTTATTAGTGCAAGCCCGGAATTAACCGCTGCCTTAGTTTCGGGAATTATTGGTCACCCAGAGTTATCGGTATCAGATGTAATTGGTTCAAATTCAGTAATTACTTTTTGTTTAGCATTAGCAAATATTATTTTTTTAAGAAAAAAATTATTTGCTAATACAACCAAATGAAATAACATTATGATGTGGTTATTACTAGGGTTTGATTTATTATTAGTAATTACCTTAATTCCAATTAAGGAATTTGCGTTTATGCGAGTTACGATTCCAGGTATCCGCTTGTCGTGAGTTAACTTAGTAATTTTTATTAGTTATATTATCTTTTTTGTTTTATTTACTAAACATGCTAGTAAAGAACAAACAACCGAAATTGATTTAGATACTGAAAAAGTAGCTATGAGTCATCTAAAGTTAAAACGGATTTATACTATTTTTGGTTTAGGAACAGGATTAATTATTATCTCTGCCTTTTTATTAACTTTTACCGTTAAAATTATGCAAGCACCCAGTGTTTATAATATCCCCTCAACTTCGGCTGGAGGTGTGTTATTAGGATATGTTACAGGTTTACCAGAATTAACATCCTTATTCTTTTTAGCAAAATTAGGGCAAGGAACAATTGCCATCAGTGCGACGGTTGGTGCCAATTTATTTCATTATTTCTTTAATTTCTTTTCCGATATTGCCTATTTTAACGAAGGAGAGTATAAAACCATTGCCACAACTAATCTTCGCTATGAATATTTCTTAATAATTTGTATTGAAGCGTTATTAACAGGATTACTAATTTTAAATACGCGGAAAAAAATTAGTAATAATAAAATAATGTTAGTCACAATTAGTGTGGTTATTATGTTAGTTTATGTAATTGGTTGAACCGCCAATATTGCCTTAACTTCAACAAATGTTATAATTAAGTAAATTAAAAGAAAAAACTAAGTAAGTGGAGGAATGTTATGGCCAAAAAAGCAGTTAATTGATCAATGATAATTACTTTAATAATTGGGATTGTGCTAGTAGTAGTATTAGGAGTTGTCGTTTGGTATGTTTTAAAAGTTAAAACAGAAGATACCGGCAATAAATATAGTGCTTGTTTGTTGTACGAAGAGCATTCTCCAGACAAAGTTAGTTCTGATCGTGGTCAAAAAGCAGAATTGATTCGCCAGTTACAAGACCCAAATTTTAAAATCTTGCAAAAACAAAAGTTAAATTATAATGATTTTACAACAGATGATTTTAATTTAATTAAAGCTTGTGAAAGTAATATGGTCTATAAAGCTAGCCAAACCGCAATTAATACTTTCCAAGATTTATCAGTTCCAATTGTTTTCAATAGTGTTAGTGATTTAGAACGTGAATTGAAAAATAATTATGATTTAGATTTTACTAGTTTAGTTAATTCAACAACTGGTGATAAAATTGCTTTTGCTAATAATACCCTTGATTTTTTTAATAAACTTAATAACTTATACGGAAACAAGATGTTAAAATCAATTTTATATAATCTTGAAACAGGTTCAATGGTTGATCCCCAAGTTGTTGCGGTAACAAAGTTTGGGGGTTGAAGTTCATATGGGGTTTATCAGTGTATGGTGTTAGGGCCCCGGGCCGCTGATGTTAATTTAGCAAGACAACAATATGATATTGGTTATTGGTCAACAAAAATGGATATTAATACATTAGTGCATGAAATGGGCCATGCATTATCAAATTATTCATGAACTTATGCGTCTGATCGCCAGTATTTTAATAAAAACCTTGGGGGTATTCCTACTTGTCAAAGTCTTAATTATGGTAAACCAACAAGAGTTAGAATTTATAATGAAAGCCCAAATGATTATTTAGTTCGTTATTTAGGCCAACGCGCCGGGATCGGAAATGGTTATCCTTTGCAACAAAAATTGGCTGCGTGGTCTTTTGTACAATCTGGTTATGGTCGTGGAGGTAGTGACACTGGTGGGAATGGTGAATTATTTGCTGAAGCTTTTGCCCAATGACTTTTAACACCAGATAACCAAAAAGGATTAAATTGGCAAGTATTAAATGATTTTTATACCAATGCGTTAAAACAAGAATATGCTTTGTAATAAAAAAAAGTTTGAATCTCAGATTCAAACTTTTTTATACTTCTTCACCATTTAATAGTTTTTCAAGATAATCACCAACACCACCCTCATTATTTGTTAAATGGGTAATTCCCCGCGCCAGTGCTTTTAAGTTATCATTACCATTTTTCATTGCAATTCCATAACCGACTGTTTGTAGCATTTCACGGTCATTCATTTCGTCGCCAAAAGCAATGACATCACGGATGTCAACATTATAATATTGGGCTAAGATATTAGCTGTAAATCCTTTGGAAACTAATTTATTATTAATGTTTAACATAATAGTATTACTGTTTAGTTTTTTTCCAATATTAATTCGGACTGAATTTTTATAATTATCAAACATTCTTAAAACTTGGTCTTTATCATTATCGTTTTTTAGATATAAGGCCATATTACTAGCTGGCCCTTTTCAATTATCAAAGGGATCTGTGATGAAGTATTCATCATCAGCCACGTCATCTAAATGGAAGTAGTTTTCAACTGCTTCATCTTTTTTTCAACAAATTGCTTTATCATAATGTTCAATCAAAATGTTATCTAAGGAATTCTTAATTTGGGGATTATTAATAATATCCATAATTACATCATATGAAATTGAAAAAACAATTCGTTTAAATTCCCGTTTTAATGGATCATGAATATGTCCACCGTCAAAGTTAGTCAATAAGGTTGTTAAACCTAATTCTCGATAAAATCGGATACTAGCGCGGTGTGGTCGCCCAGTAATAATACAAATATGGTGACCATCATTAGTTGCCTTTTTTAATACTTCAATTGTTTTGGGATGAATTGATGTACCATCATCCATTAAGGTTGTTCCGTCTAAATCAATTAAAATTAAGCGTTTTTTATTTAAGTGTTGTAATTTCATTGTTACCTCCTCTATTATTCGCTTGCTACAATACTTATTATATAATAAGGGAATATTTTTGCTAAAAAAAGATAAAAATTTAGCACTTAATAATTGACAATGCTAATGAGGATTGGTATGATATAAGTGTTATTAGCACTTAGAATAGTTAATTGCTAATTGACAATTGTCATGTTTATTAGTGATAAAGGAGGTATTTATTATGGAATTTACACAGCAATATGAGCCGGGGAAAGATCCGAAAGTCCTTGATAAGTATGCTAAAAATTTAAATAAATTAGCCCACGAAGGGAAAATGGATCCTATTATTGGTCGTGATGATGAAATTAATCGGGTAATTAGAATTTTATCAAGAAAAACAAAAAATAATCCTGTGTTAATTGGTGAACCAGGGGTTGGAAAAACTGCCATTGTTGAAGGACTAGCCCAGAGAATTGTCAAAGGTGATATTCCAAGTAACTTAAAAAACAAAATTATTTATGAACTGGACATGGGAGCTCTAATTGCCGGTGCTAAATATCAAGGAGAGTTTGAAGAAAGATTAAAAGCAGTAATGAATAAAGTAAAAGAATCAAATGGTGACATTATTTTATTTATTGATGAATTGCATTTAATAGTAGGGGCTGGAAAAACGCAAGGAAGTATGGATGCTGGTAATTTACTAAAACCATTACTAGCCCGCGGTGAACTTCACTGTATTGGGGCCACAACTTTAGATGAACACCGCCAGTACATTGAAAAAGATGCTGCTTTAGAACGTCGGTTTCAAAAAGTAATGGTTAATGAACCATCAATTGAAGAAAGTATTTCAATTTTACGGGGATTAAAAGAACGTTTTGAGTCATACCATGGGGTTAAAATCCATGATAATGCCTTAGTGGCCGCTGTAAATTTATCATCACGCTATATTACTGATCGTTTTTTACCAGATAAAGCAATTGACTTAATTGATGAAGCATCAGCAACTATTAAAACGGAAATTGCTTCAGTTCCGACAGAACTTGATAATTTAAACCGGAAAATTTTACAATTGCAAATTGAAAATGCCGCTTTAAAAAAAGAAACAGATAAGGCTTCAAATGAAAGATTAGTAGATGTTAATAATGAATTAAAAATTTTGCAATCAAAACAAGAAGTCTTACATAAACAATGAACAAAAGAAAAAGAAAGCATTACGCAATTAAAGCAAGTAAAATCAACAGTTGAACAGTTGAAAACAGAATTAGAACAAGCCCAATTACGTGGTGATTTTAACCGTGCGGGGGAAATTCGTTACTCATTATTACCAGCTTTAGAAAAACAGCTAGAAGAACAAGAGAAAAAAGCTTCTGAGTCACACCTTCTAAAAGAAGACGTCACTGAACGGGAAATTGCTTCAATTGTGGCAAAATGAACGGGAATTCCAGTTGACCGTCTAGTTGAATCTGAAAAAACAAAATTATTAAATTTAAATAAAATTTTACGAAGAAGAGTTAAAGGACAAAATGAAGCAATTGATGCGGTTAGTGATGCGATTTTAAGAAGCCGGAGTGGTATTAAAGATCCTAATAAACCAATTGGTAGTTTCTTATTTTTAGGACCAACCGGAGTTGGGAAAACCGAAGTTGCTAGAAGTTTAGCATATGTTTTATTTAACTCAGAAAAACAAATGGTTCGTTTAGACATGTCAGAATATATGGAAAAACATTCAGTAAGTAAATTAATTGGAGCTCCACCAGGTTATGTCGGTTATGAACAAGGTGGACAATTAACGGAAGCTGTTCGTCGTAGTCCATACTCAATTGTCTTATTTGATGAAATTGAAAAAGCTCATCCTGATGTCTTTAATATTTTGTTACAAATTTTAGATGAAGGACGAATTACAGATAGTCTTGGTAAAACTGTGGACTTTCGAAACACAATTATTATCATGACTTCAAATATTGGTTCTGAATACTTATTGTCAGAAAACAATGAAGGAGTTGGCCAATTAATTCAGAAAGAATTAGCTCGTAAATTTAAACCAGAATTATTAAACCGGATTGATAATGTTATTATCTTTAATGCCTTATCAAAAGAGGTTATTAAAGAAATTGTTGATAAAGAATTAACTGAATTAACAACTCGAATTGAAAATACAAAAAATATTCGAATTAGTTTTTCGGATGATATTTATCAAAAAATTATTGATGAAGGTTATGATCGGGAATTTGGAGCCCGTCCAATTAAACGCTATATTCAGAAAAATATTGAAACAGTAATTGCCAAAGCAATTATTAGTGAAGAAATCCAAGAAGGAAAGTCGTATACAATGGCTGTTGAAAATAAAGAAATTGTCATTAAAAATAGTTCAAAATTAAATTAGCACTTGTAATATTAGAATGATAATTTATAATATTAATTGTTAGCACTAAACTGTGCTAATTGCCAAAATTAATTTTATTGAACTATAGGAGGTGTTAGCATGTTAACAACAAGACAAGAAAATATTTTAAAATGTATTGTTGAAGAATACACTAAAACAGCACAGCCTGTAGGAAGTAAATTTATTATGGAATCACCATTAATTGATGCTTCATCAGCAACAATTAGAAATGAGTGTGTTATCTTAGAAAAAGAGGGCTATTTAGAAAAAGAACACACTTCCTCAGGAAGAATTCCTTCAACAATGGGTTATCGTTATTATGTTGATAACTTAATGGATAGCAAAAATATTGATGATATTAAAAATCGGATTGAAGGATTATTTGCTAACCGTAATATGTCAATCAATGATGTATTAGATCAAACTGGTAAGATTCTAAGTGAAATGACAAACTTAACAACAGTTGTGGTTGGTCCTAATATTGAACAAGAATCACTGAAAAAAATTGAATTATTGCCAATTAGTAATGATCGCGCTGTTGTGGTCTTTGTGTTATCCAACGGTCATGTTGAAAACAAAATGTTTGTTACCAACGAAGATTTTTCAATTAGTGATCTTAAAATATCAATTGAATTATTTAATGATCGCTTGGAAAATACCAAGATTAATGAAATCGAAAAGAAATTTGATCTTATTCGTCCAATCTTAGAACAACAAGTTAAGCATTATGAAATGATTTTAAAACAATTTGCCAATGCTTTAACAAGTATTGTGAAACCAACCTATACAACCCATGGGATGCAATATATGTTGCAAAACCCGGAATATAATAATCCCGAGCGGATTAAACAAATTGTTAAATTTATTGAAAATATTTCCCCCTTTGATTATTTCCAAAAACAGCAGTCAAAGGAAAAAGAAAACAAAGTAAGTGTCCAAATTGGGAAAGAAACAGGATTTAACAATGATGATGTTGCATTATTATCAACTACTTATAGTGTTGATAATATCCAAGAAGGTGGGATTGCTTTGGTTGGGCCCAAAAGATTAGAATACGATAAGGTTTATGAAATTTTAGAATGATTATCAGATAAAATAAAAGAGGTTTATAACAAATAGAAAAGAAAGGTGAGAAGTGAAATGTCAAATGAGAAGAGAGAAAACTCATCACCAAATCAATTAAAAGAAAAGATTGCCCATTTAAAAGAAGAATTAGCAAAGGTTAATGAAACTTTTCAAGAGCAACTAAAACAACAATCACAAGATGTTAGTTCTGAACAAGAACCATCAGCAGAGCAACAACCATCAGTTAAAGAAGAAAAAGTTAGTCCAATGGTTGTGATTGAAGAGTTAGAAAGAGAAATTGATTTATTATTAAGAGATAATGCCCGTCTTCGTGAAGAAAAATTAGTAGTATTAGCAGATAGTGAAAACTTGAAACGTAGAGTTCAAGAAGAACAAGCAAATATTCGTAAGTATCGAGCAGCGGGGATTGGGGAAAAATTATTACCCGCTCTTGATAATTTTGAACGAGCACTACAGGTTGAAAATGTAACTCCCGAAGTTAAAAATTTCTTAATGGGATTTGAAATGATTTACAAATTAATAAAACTAAGTTTTGGTGAAGAAGGTATTACAGAAATTGAAGTTAACGTGGGTGATGAATTTGATTCAAAAATCCATCATGCAATTGAAATTGTTGAAACTGGCGAAGTTAAGTCAGGCCAAATTGCAAAAGTCCTACAAAAAGGATATTTAATTCATGATCGGGTTTTACGACATGCCGCTGTTAACGTAGAAAAATAATATAGAAAAAGAATTAAAAAATAGGTATACATAAGATAGAAACATAACAAAGGAGATTGATATTATGGCAAAAATTATTGGAATTGATTTAGGAACTACAAACTCTTGTGTCGCTGTAATGGACGGAAAAGATGTTAAAGTTTTAGAAAATCCAGAAGGACAAAGAACAACACCTTCTGTAGTTTCATTTAAAAATGATGAAATTATTGTTGGAGATTCAGCGAAACGCCAAGCAGTAACTAATCCTAATACAGTTAGTTCAATTAAAAGAAAAATGGGAACTAGCGAAAAAATTGAAATTAACGGGAAAGAATGAACACCCGAAACAATTTCAGCAGAAATTTTAAGATATTTAAAAACTTATGCTGAAAAAAAACTAGGTGAAAAAATTACAAAAGCAGTTATTACAGTACCTGCGTACTTTAATGACGCTCAACGTCAAGCAACTAAAAATGCTGGAAAAATTGCAGGTTTAGAAGTTGAAAGAATTATTAATGAACCAACCGCTGCTGCATTAGCTTATGGAATTGATAAAACTGATAAAGAACAAAAAGTATTAGTTTATGACCTAGGTGGAGGAACATTTGACGTTTCAATCTTAGACTTAGCTGATGGAACATTTGAAGTATTATCAACAAACGGAGATAACCATTTAGGAGGAGATGACTTTGACCAAGTTATCATTGAATGAATGGTTGAGGAATTTAAAAAAGACAACGGAATTGATTTAAAAACAGATAAAATGGCAATGCAAAGATTAAAAGAAGAAGCCGAAAAAGCCAAAAAAAATCTATCTTCACAATTACAAGTTGAAATTGCTGCACCATTTATTACTGCTCGTGATGGTAACCCTTTACACTTAAACTTATCATTAACAAGAGCCAAATTTGATGATATGACAAAACACTTAGTTGCTAGAACAATTGAACCAGTTAAAAAAGCATTAGCTGATGCAAAAATGAAACCAAGTGATCTTGACCAAGTATTATTAGTGGGGGGAAGTACTCGTATTCCTGCGGTACAAGAAGCCATTAAAAAAGAATTAGGAAAAGAACCGAACCGTACTATTAACCCAGATGAAGTCGTTGCCATTGGGGCCGCAATTCAAGGGGGAGTCCTAGCTGGGGATGTTAAAGATGTTCTATTATTAGATGTGACACCATTATCATTAGGAATTGAAACTTTAGGGGGAGTAAGCACCGTGTTAATCCCAAGAAATACAACAATTCCAACAAGTAAATCACAAATTTTCTCAACTGCTGCTGATAATCAACCAGCTGTTGACATCCATGTTTTACAAGGTGAACGTTCAATGGCTGTTGATAATAAAACTTTAGGTCGTTTCCAATTATCAGGAATTGAACCAGCGCCAAAAGGAATTCCTCAAATTGAAGTTAAATTCTCAATTGATGCCAACGGAATTGTATCTGTTTCAGCGAAAGACTTAAAAACTAATAAAGAACAAACAATTACCATTACTAATAATGAAGGATTAAGTGAAGAAGAAATCCAAAAAATGATTAACGAAGCCGAAGAAAACAAAGCTCGTGATGAAGAAAGATTAAAAAATATTGAATTGCGTAATAAAGCTGAAGCATATATTACAACAATCCAAAATGCGTTAAGTGAAAGCAAAGATAAAATGAGTGATGAACAAAAAACTCAAATGGAAACAATGGTAAATGAAATCAAAGAATTAGTTGAAAAAGAAGATTATGCAACATTGCAAAATAAAATGAATGAATTAGAACAAGCAATGGCGCAAGCTGCTCAATTTATGCAAGACCAACAAGGTCAAAGTGGTAGTGATGAAATTGAAGATAAGCCAGATAACGATGATAACAAAGATGAAGATAACAAAGACTAATTACTAATTAAGATAACTAGCTATTAGTTATCTTTTAATTCATTTTGTAGTTAATAATTATAGGAGGTTACAATAACAATGAATAATAAAAGAGACTATTATGAGGTGTTAGGAGTCAGCAAGAATGCTAGTGACGATGAGATTAAAAAAGCTTTTCGAGCATTAGCGAAAAAATATCACCCTGATGTTTCAAAAGAAAAAGATGCGGAAGCAAAATTTAAAGAAGTTAATGAAGCTTACGAAGTTTTATCAGACCCAAATAAGCGGAAAATGTATGATCAGTTTGGTCATGCCGGAGCCCAACAGCAAGGGTTTGGGCAAGGATTTGATGCGAGTGGTTTTGAAGATATTTTTTCAGGTGGATTTAGTAGCTTTGGTGGTTTTGGCGATATTTTTGAAAATTTCTTTGGCGGTGGTAGTTCCCATCGTAAACAGCAAAAACAAGATACGCGTCCCATGAAAGGCCAAGATATTGGGGCCCATGTAACCATTTCTTTAAAAGAAATGATGTTTGGAACAACTGTTAATTTAGATCTGACCTTAGATAAAACTTGTGAAGTATGTAACGGAACGGGGGCTAAAAACCCTAAAACAGATATTCACACATGTACGACTTGTGATGGTTATGGTTATGTGAATGTTGAACAACGTAGTTTATTTGGAATTATTCAAACTCAACAAACCTGTCCCGATTGTAAAGGAACCGGAAAAGTAATCACTAATAAATGTCCAAAATGTCGCGGGAAAGGAAGATACCAAGCCAAAGAAAAAATTGACTTGGAAATCCCAAAATCAATTATGCCAGGCCAACAATTACGAGTTCGGGAAAAAGGGAATTATGGTTATAATGGCGGACCGCGTGGGGATATTTACTTAGATGTCTCGGTAAAACCAAATAAATACTTTAAACGAGTTAATGAATATGATTTATTTTTAGATTTACCAGTTAATTATTTAGATGCCTTATTAGGTGGTGAAATTATTGTTCCTACTTTTGATGGGGAAGTTCGGTTAAAACTACCAAGCAATACCAAAACAAACAGTGTCTTTAACATTCCTAACTATGGTTTCTTTAAATCACCAAGTTCAAATAAAAGAGGGGACTTAATTGTTAATGTTATTGTTTCGGTACCAACTAAATTATCAACTGAAGAACGCCAAAAACTAAATGAATTAAAAGAAATTAGTACTTATAAAATGGATATTGATTTTATGAAAGACTTATAATAAAAAATGGTTGCAAAACCATTTTTTATTTATCCTTATTTATAATTATCCATTAATCAAATCGCCGCTAAAATTCCCATTGGTATAAAAATAAATAATAGTCAGAAGTATGACAAAGTAAATGCTAAGACCATAATTCCTTCGCTACGAGTTTTTTCATTTTGCTGAAGTTTTCTTTTCACTGAGACTGTAATTGGGACTCAAATAAATAAACTTGTTAAAAATGTTAGAATACCAGTAACTCAGCAAATGGCTACTAAAAGTTGGTATGCTTTGTACTGGTTATTTTGTAAATCTATTGTGTTCCTCCTTTGCTTGATGAATTCTTGAAATTTTTCAAAAATTCCTACTCTTATTCTAAAAAAAAAAAAAAAATGCAAGAATTTTTGCACTTTTATTTTAATTTTATTATTTTTCTTGTTTATTTTTTCACCGATAATATCCATAAATACCATGGGTTAATACAAAAGCATTTTTATAGCCAAGTTCTCGTAATTGTGCCGCCGCATCACTGCTGCGATTTCCACCATTACAAAGGGTTATAATTAATTGCTCTTTATCTTTTAAATATAAACTTGGATCTTGTAATAAATCATAAATATAAATGTTTTGTGCGCCTGGTATTCCTTGCAATGATTTAAATTCAACTTCTGTTCGCACATCTACTAACAATGCTTTATCTTTTAACTCTTCGAAAGTTTGATTATCCATATAAATACTATTTTGATTGTTCATTTTGTTCACCGCCTCAATCTATCTCTCTTATATTTTAATATAATATTTGATGAAATAACCAAATAATAAAATAATTGTATGTTAAAATAAATATGGTTTTAATATTTTTAAATATTTAAGATTGAATTGTGTGCAGTAACAGAGAGGGAATAATATTTTTGTATGGATAAAAAAGTTTATGAAACAATTTTAAACGGTCGGAAATTAATCGTTGAATATGGCCAATTAGCAAAACAA
This sequence comes from Spiroplasma sp. DGKH1, assembly GCF_040940205.1. NCBI lineage: Bacteria > Bacillati > Mycoplasmatota > Mollicutes > Entomoplasmatales > Spiroplasmataceae > Spiroplasma > Spiroplasma sp. DGKH1. The sequence goes on from NZ_JASTWG010000005.1 coordinate 18,487, forward strand.
GCAGCTGGTAGTGTTCTAGTAAGATATGGAGATACAGTTGTTTTAGTAGCGGTTACCGTAAGTGACCAGGCTAGTGAAAACAATTTTTTTCCGTTAACAGTTGTTTTTCAAGAAAAGCTATATTCGGTGGGAAAAATTCCTGGCGGTTTTTTAAAACGGGAAGGAAAACCAAGTGAATATGCAACTTTATCAGCACGGGTAATCGATCGTGCGTTACGCCCATTATTTTCTGAAGATTTTCGGAACGAAGTCCAAGTTGTTATTAATGTTTTGGCCGTTGATAATGATAATGATGTGCGAATTGCAGCATTATTTGCTGCTTCTTTAGCAATTTCAATTTCTCCAATTCCATTTAATGGTCCAATTGCAGGCGCTTTAGTAACAATTGATAATAATGACCAAATAATAATTAATCCTACTTTAGATGAATTAAACAATGGCAAAATGGAACTAATTGTCGCGGGAACTAGGGATGCCATTAATATGGTTGAAGCAGGTTGCCAAGAAATTAGTGAAGATTTAGTATTAGCAGTCATTTTAAAAGGTCACAATGTTGTAAAAGAATTAATATCATTTCAAGACCAAATTGTCAAAGCAGTTGGTAAAGAAAAAATGCAAGTTGAATTATTTAGTATTCGTCCAGAAATTCAAGATTTTGTGGCAACTAATTATCAGTCGGCTTTAATTGCCGCAGCAAATATTGCAAGTAAACAAGAACGTTATCATCAAATTGAAAATATTAATAATTCTGCATTAATGGTATATGAAGAAAAACAATATAAAAATGAAAAAGAAAAAAAACGAGTAATGTTAGAATTAAATACTTGTTTACACAATGTTGTTCGTGATGAAGTGCGTCGTCAAATTACAATTGATAAAAAGCGCTTGGATGGTCGCAAAGTTGATGAAATTCGCCAATTAACAAGTGAAATTGATTTATTACCTGTTGTTCATGGTAGTGCCTTATTTACCCGTGGTGAAACACAGGTCATGACGATTGTCACATTAGGCGCGTTAGGAGAAAACCAAATTATTGATGGTATTACTGATGAAGAGGGAAAACGCTTTATGCACCATTATAACTTTCCCCCATTTTCAGTCGGTGAAACCAGAAGAATGGGGCCACCTTCGCGTCGAGAAATTGGTCATGGTGCGTTAGGGGAAAAGGCCTTAGCCCAAATTATTCCTAGTGAAAAAGTCTTTCCTTATACAATTCGCTTAGTTTCTGAAGTTCTGGAATCAAATGGTAGTACTTCGCAAGCATCAATTTGTGCATCAACCTTAGCGTTAATGGCAGCCGGTGTTCCAATTAGTGCCCCAATTGCCGGTATTGCGATGGGTTTAGTAATGGAAAATGATCAGTACACGATTTTAACTGATATTCAAGGGATGGAAGATCACTTAGGTGACATGGATTTTAAGGTTGCTGGGAGTGAAAAGGGAATTTGTGCTTTACAAATGGACATTAAAATTACGGGAATTAGTGCAGAAATTTTACAAGAAGCGTTATTAGCTGCGAAAAAAGCCCGGAAAATAGTACTGGCCAATATGCTAGCAACAATTGCCACTCCGCGTAACCAGTTAGCACCAACTGCTCCGAAAATGAAAACCTTTATGATTCCTATTGATAAAATTAGAGAAGTTATTGGAACCGGAGGAAAAGTTATTAGTGCCTTAATTGAAAAATCTGATGATGTTAAAATTGACATTGAAGATGATGGGCAAGTTACGATTTATCATAAAAATTATGAATCAATTGAAAAAGCATACCAATTTATTAAAGATATTGTGTGACCAGCAGCGGTTGGCGAAGAATACGAAGGAAAAGTTGTTAAAATTGAAAAATTTGGTGCTTTTGTTAACTTGAAAGAAGGTGTTGATGGTTTAATTCATATTTCAAAACTTTCTGATAAACACGTTGGCAAAACAGAAGATATTGTTAATTTAAATGATTTAGTGCGGGTAAAAGTGTTAGAAATTGATCCCAAAGGAAAAATTAAATTAGGATTAGTGAAAATTATTAGCAAATAAGAGAATAATCATTTTTCCTTGATAAATTACCAATGTGATACTTCTTTTGTTATAATTAAAAAGAAATAAGGAGTAGATAATATCATGAATAAAATTGCAATTGATATGATGGGGACTGATTTGGGGATCAGACCAATCCTTGGGGCGGTTAAAATTTTTCTTAAAAAATATCATGATATTAATTTTGTCTTTGTAGGAAACGAAGAAGAAATTAAACATGAATTAAAAATTTACAAATTAGATCCAGCACGTTATGAAATTTTCCATGCTTCAGAAGTGATTGCGATGACTGAAGGACCCCTAGAAATTAGGCGGAAAAAAGATAGTTCAATGGTGCGGAGTGCAGAATTACTAAAGGAACAAAAAGTTAACGCTTTTGTTTCGGGTGGTTCAACTGCTGCTTATTTAGCAGCGTGTCATTTTATTATTGGAGAAATTGAAGGAATTTCTCGCCCTGCTTTTATGCCTTTTATTCCAACCGTTACGAAGGGCAAGTATGTTATGATGCTCGATGTGGGCGCTAATTTAGAAAATGATGCCCAAGATTTAGTAAACTTTGCAATTATGGCCGATGTTTATGCCCGGGTAATTTTAAACTTGTCGAATCCTAAAATTGGTTTATTAAATATTGGGGAAGAAGCAAGCAAGGGTAAAGAATACCATAAGGAAGCTTACCAAATATTAAAATCTAATAATAAATTAAATTTTTATGGAAATATTGAATCTCGTCACATTACGAGTGATCTTGTTGATATTATAGTAACTGATGGTTTTACCGGCAATATTGCTTTGAAAGCAATTGAAGGAATGGCCAAAAATTTAATGACAGTTTTAAAAAAAGAATTAACAAAAAATATTATTCGTAAAATTAAAGCACTGATGTTAAGAAAAGCATTTAAAGGCGTTAAGGAAACCTTTGATTATCGAAATAATGCTTCCGCTTTAATGTTGGGGCTTAACCAAATTGCTATTAAAACCCATGGTAGTAGTGATCAAAAATCATGGATTAGTACCTTAGAAATGACTAGAACTGCTATTAATAATGATGTTGCCAATAAAATTAGAGAAGCAATTAAGGAAACAAACTAGTTTAAAGGAGTGATTAGATGTCATTTGAAAATAAAACACCAGAAAATTTGGTGCGTGAATTAAAAGATTTTTTTCGAAAATATAACATTGAAATTAAAAATGGAAAATACTATTTAGAAGCCTTAACTCATAATTCTTATGCAAATGAAAACAACTTATCATACACATACCAACGGTTAGAATTTTTAGGAGACGCTATTCTTGCCAAAGAAATTTCGTTATACTTATTTCGGAAATATCCTAATAAAAATGAGGGGGAGATTACTAACTTAAGAAGTAAAGTTGTACGTGAATCAACCTTAGCGGAATTAGTGCGAAAAATGAATTTAGCACAATTTATCTTGTTAGGAAAGGGAGAAATTAAAACCAAAGGGTATGAAAAAGACCGCATTCTTGCTGATATTTATGAATCAATGATTGCCGCTTTATATTTAGATACCGGTGAAGAAACAACTCGTCATTTTATTTCCGACACCTTAATTGACTTTGCTGGTTCACCAGCCTTCCTAGATAAGATTCGGGACTACAAAACAGAGTTACAAGAATTCTTACAAGCTAGTGATTCGCGGGCATTAGAATATAAATTAATTGAAGAAATTATGCCCCCGGAAGGAAACAAAATTCTTTACCGGATTGTAGCTGAAATTGATGGGGTGCGTTATGGCGAAGGCCAAGGTTACACTCATAAGGAAGCTGAACAAATTGCCGCTCGAAATGCCCTAAATAAATTAGCAAAAAATACAATTGAGTAAAACTTTGTGGTAGTTTATTAAAAATAAACTATGGTGAAGTTTTACACCTTTGCAAATAAAAAAAATATTAATTTAATAAAAATAAATGGAGTAAACTATGATTTTGATTAGACACTTATTTAAAAATTTTTGAAAGAGCTTTACTAAAAATACTTTACAAGTATTAGGGTTATTTATGATGCTGATTGTTATTATCACAATTTTTTGTGGTTTAATCTTATCGCATAATTTAGCTTATAGCCAACTAGATAAAATTGGGCAGGGCTCATATGATACTAATGTAACTTTTACCATTAATGATAAATTAAAAATTAAATCCCGTGCCAATAACTTATCATATAGTTTAGTTAATATTAATTATTTGGATGATAAAAACAATCCTAATCTTAATCAAATGCAAAAAGCTAATTTTAGTCTTAAAAAAATCAATGATTATTACCAAATTATTTTAGATTCCAAAACAGCCCATCCTGGCCAATGGTTAGCATCAAATAGTAATAATGAATATTTTCAACAGCAATTAAAAAAGAGTGATACCCTAGCCATTAATTTTCGTAATGATATTTTACCAAATAGTGATTTTATTTTAACTAATGCTGAATATAATGAATTAATTAGTTATAGTAAAACAAATGGGGACTGAATGCCCTTTGTTAGTACGGATGCCAAAACAAAAGATCTATCAGGTTATACACTTTTCACTGACCAGTATCAAGATTTTAAAAATAACCAAGATCGTATTCATGAGTTAGAAATAAAATTAATGAATACTGTTATTTTAGGTTCGGTCATTAATAAGGGTTTTATTTATGAAACCTTAGATGTTTATGATATTTTTAAAGCGCAGTACTATTATATTCAAAATATTAAAACGGGTTATTGGTCAACCCCAATTATGGTGAAGGGGAATTATCAAGAATTTTTAAATTATAATGCACCGGATGGGATTGCTCCTATTATTATTAATCCGAGTTACGCACGGAAAAATGATTTAAAAGTTGGTGATGTTATTAATATTTATAATAATTATTATCGAATTTTAGGATTTGGAACTAGTTTATTTGTCAACCAAGATGTCAACAATGGTAATTTTGTTTATAATCCCTATTTATGGATGCGAAACCAAGATTTTCTTAAATTGAAATCATATTTACCAAATATTACCCGGTTAGTGGAAGACCAGTGAACAATTAAAGGTGCTTTTGCTGATGATCAGTTAAATCCTGGTTTTAAGGATAATAAACAAGGAAGTTGGAATAACTTTGCCAATATTTATCAGAATGGGAATATTAATTTAAGAAGTAAACCTAATAATGAAATAAATTCAATGCTATTATTAATTATTAATAAAGAAGAAATTATTTGATCAATTTTAATGGCGATTTCAATTCTGTTAATTGTTTCATCTTTTATTATGATTAGTATGATTGTTAATAAATTATTATTAGTTAATCGTGAAATTATTGGAAACTTAAAAGCCCAGGGTTATTCAACAACGGTTATTACAACACTTTTATTATTATGTTTCTTTGTTTTAATGCTTATTATTTCCACGATTGCGATGGGAACTAGTTGGATTTTTTCCTTTATTCTTAACATCACATATAGTGGCTTTTTAGAACTAACAACTTATTTTTCAGTTCCAAACTGAAGAATTGTGCTGTATGATTTTGTCATTCCAACAGCCATTGTTTGTGGGTATGCTTTTATCTTCATCTTCTTAGAAGTTCAGAAAAAACCCCTGGTTCTAATGAAACCAAAAGTGGTGAAAGCTCCAATCCCAAAAAAAGGCTACTCAACGAAGTTTTTAGGATTTATTAAGCTAAACTTTAAGCAAAAAATCAGTTTAAAATTTGCCTATGATGCGAAATGAAAATTATTATTAACAATTATCGTAACCACCTTAACGGGGGCAATGCTTTTTACTGGTTTAACAACAATTATTAACTTTTCACAAGTTAATCTTAATTTACGTTACAACATGAATTGAAAATATGCTTATCAGTATGATAATAGTTATCGTTATTTAAATAACAAAGCTCCCTATGATTATTTAGTTTATGATAGTCCCCAAGATGTGATTACTAGTGGTGTTGCGGGGTATAATATCCTTGATCCCTCACAAAAAATAACTACTTCGGAATTAGTCTTGAAAAAATATCAACTAAATGGCAAAGCTGTTTGTGGGCCATTTGTTGATGGTAGTACGGATTTCAAAAGTCTAAAATATTTATGGTTAAATGCAAATAGTTATGGATGATATGTGGATAATTGTAAGGGGACAAGCCATTACGATCAAATTACTTCTTTTATTAATTCAAGCGCCTATTATTATTTTATTGAAGAACTAAGCCGTAATAATGGAATTTTAACTTTAGGTTATCAACCAATTATTTATGGTAAGCAACAACAAGAATTATTTGCTCTAAATAGTTATTTATCAACTAATTTTGCGTTAAATTATGGTGATACTGAAAACTTCTTAAAAAGTTATAAAAAAGCTAATGAAAATTCACCAATTGATATTTCAATTCGTAGTTTTTATCAAAATTATATTCAACCCTGAAACTTTAGTTGGATTGGGGGTAATGCGACACAATTTTATCAATATGAAAATGATAATTTATTGTTTGTTCCCCGTTTAGAAAACAAAACCAATATGGAATGATTCTTTAATGAGATTACTAGTTTTGATGATCGTGATTCCCAGAAAAGTTTATTATATTATGCCCTTCACCCAAACCAGTACACAATGAATAGTCATGTTAAGGAAGCAATTTTATTAATAAATGAAATTAAATCGCTAATTCAGAATGGGGATTGGTTCTATGCCCATACCCCCGGTTGAAAACCATCTGATTTTAAAGTCAATGTTTATCCCATTATTGTCAATAAAGGTTTCCAATTTTTAAGGGGAGTTAATATTGGAGATATCCTTACCAGCAATTTTAACGAAAAATCAGTTACGTTTTATATTGTAATGGATGAATTTAACAACGGAATGAAAAATATGATTTTAATTAATGACTATGCTACAAAGGGATTGGGTCAAAAAGATTTAAACCAACTTTATTCATCACTTAGTCAAAATGAAACTTACCGCTATATTGGCTTTTATGAGCGGAATAATAATTATGCAATTGATCCGTCTAATCCCCAAACATATGATGCCGCTCCTATTTATAATGGAACCCAAAACTTAACTAATATGTTTGAGAAAACAGTTAATTTACAAATTCTTTTATTCTTAATTTATTTGTTAATCTTAGTTGCCTCAGTTGTCGCCTGTATTTTCCAAATCTTTATTATTACGAATATTATTGTAAAAGATAACTTAAAAGTGCTAAACAGTTTTAAAGCCTTAGGATATTCAAACTTGTGAATTTTCAACCGAATGTTCTTGGTTTATTTACCAATCATTATTATTAGTTGAGTTATTTCGATTCCAATTGGGACATATGTCATTGATATGATTCGCCAGCAAATTATCTGAAATATGCTCGCCTATGTTTCCGCAACTGTTAATGTGGGAGACTACTTAATTAGTTTCTTTGGTTTAGTTGCAATGTTTATTACCGCGTTTGTCTTAAATAAAGTTTTTATGGACCGGCGATATCCAATGTTAAAAACAATGAACTGAAATTAGAACATAAACAAATTTTGTTTATGTTTTTTTATGCATGTTAGGGATATTTTTTAATGATCAAAATAACATTATGCTATATTTTAGTTGATAAAGGAGGGAACATAATGTGGGTAAGAACAATTAGTGAGGTTAATTTTAATGGGTTAGCTTTGTTAAAAGAAAAACACCATCAGTTTAATGAATTTTATCAACAGCAAAGTTATCGGAATGTTAAATTAACAAAATTATTAAATGAAACGCTTGAACACAGTGCTACCATTGAAGAATATAGTCAGCACTTTATCAATTTATTAGTGCTAATTGTAGAAGAAGATAACCAAGATTTGTCAGATGAAATGATGATTCAAATTGGAATGGTGATGTCATATTGCCATGGGATCACCTTGTTTTGTGAAAAATTAGACCAGGTATTACTTAAGCAACAAGAAATTATCCAAGCCTTCATTGACACTGTTAAAGAATTAAATGTAGGAATTATTTTAGAGTTAACAAAATACCAAGATTTTCCGGTAAATATCTTAACGAATATTTTTAATGAAATTTTAAGTTGTGAAACCCTTCACCAATTTTTGACAATTCAAGAAAGATTTTGAACAACATTACGAACCCAAGTGCTAGATTATCAAACGAGTAATGAGGTTTTCAAGCTTTTTATTTTATATTTTTTTACTGCCAAAGCCCTTATTGATTTTTTTAATAAATTATTAGTTAATAAGTGCTAGTTTCATTGTTCAAGAATAGTGATATAATATTTATGAATAAGGAGATGACGACCATGGGGGAAGCATTAAAAGGTTCAAACCTAACTGAAGAAGAGATTTTAAAAAAAATGCAAGAAATTCAAGAGAATTTTGCTTGTACACCAAATATGATTGATGGCATTGGATTTTGTGCTAAATCATTTGATAAAGATGGTAAATTAATTACTGATGAAGTTATTACTACTAATTCAAAATAAACATTATTTAATAAAATAATGTTTTTATTTTAGTGATTTCTTGCCCACTTCCGCTGAGAAATGTATATAATTAATACGAGAATAATTGAAGGATAAATAAAAGGAGAATAACATGTTTGGACTAGAAAATAATATGGCGGGCTTAGGGTATTTTGTCTTTTTAATAATTTTAGGTCTTTTAATATTAGGGATGATAATTATTGGTTTAGTAGATATATCTTATAAACGGCAAAGAACAAAATATTATCCTAAAGAAATTTTACGAAAAATGTTAGATGATAATGATTTGAAAGATGTTAATATTGGAATTTTTAAATTTATTGGCAAGGCCCAGAATTTTAACTACATTAGTAATACTATTAAAATTAGAACTCGTGATTTAAATGACCCCAGTGTTTTAAAAATTTATGATATGTTATTTCACTTTTATTATTTATTTCAAATTAAAACTAAAAAAAACCGTTCATTTTTTTGACTAAAATTTGTTTCGTATTTACTATGTTTTGTCTTTGTAATTTTTATTACAACAACAATTTTAATAATTTTATGTAATGTGATTAACAATAATAACTTAGATATTGATAGCATCACCACCGCAATTCAAGTTCTTGCGATTGTTGGTTTAATTTTGTTAATTATTAGTTGGTTCTCATGAACTAATATTGTTGAAAAATACCGTAAGGATTTAATAGATTTAGCAGGTGAATATTTAGATGACCAAACTACGAAAAAAATAAAATTATTAACAGCTTTTAAAGCCTTTTTCCCTTTTTCCGAAAATGTCATCTTCTTTACATAAAATTAGTTCGCTTTTTAAATAAACTATAAAAGATTAAAAAAACAAGAAAAATAGTTGCACGATTTTATTAATTTATATATAATGAATAAGGTTGATTATTCAACAATGCCTAGTTAGCTCAGTTGGTAGAGCATTCGGCTGTTAACCGACAGGTCGCAGGTTCGAGCCCTGCACTAGGCGCCATTTTATTTTAAGGAAGTATATTTAAAAATCATCTTTGGCCTGTTGGTGAAGCGGTTAACACACATGCCTTTCACGCATGCATTCACGGGTTCAATTCCCGTACAGGTCACCATTGTCGAGTGTTAGCTCAGTTGGGAGAGCGCCTGCCTTACAAGCAGGTGGTCAGCGGTTCAAGTCCGTTACACTCGACCATTTTTTTAAATACGCTGGCTTAGCTCAATCTGGTAGAGCAACTGACTTGTAATCAGTAGGTTGGGAGTTCGATTCTTCTAGCCAGCACCATTGTTCTCTCCTGTTAGCTCAGTTGGTAGAGCAACTGGCTTTTAACCAGTGGGTCAAAGGTTCAAGTCCTTTACAGGAGACCAATTTTTTAATAAAATATTAATACCAGAGGAAATCCGGGTTTGGCGGAATTGGCAGACGCACCAGACTTAGGATCTGGCGAGGCAACTCGTGGGGGTTCAAGTCCCTTAACCCGGACCATTATTTAAAATTAATAAATGTTTAATCACTATGGAGTGATTTTTTTTATCGCAAAATTATGATAGAAAACATCATAACTTTATCATTTCTAACAACAATTATAGTAAAATTAAGATATAGGAATAAAGATAGGAGCCTTTACAATCAATTAAGGAGGAATCATATGAAACGTGCCATTTTTGCTGACTTAGATGGGACTTTATTACAAGACAATCATAAGTTTAGCAAGATTACTAAGAAAACAATTAAACAAATCCAGGACAAAGGAATTCCCTTTGTAGTTACAACGGGCCGTCTGGCGAGTGATGCTATTCGCCAAGCAAAAAAACTAAAAGTTCATAAATATAATGGCTATGTCCTAGCAAATAATGGTTCTGCTGCTTATTCATTTGCTACCAACTCATTTTTATGAATGATGATTTTTACAGATGAAGAAATTAAAAAATTATTTGAATTTACTTACAATAAATATAAAGTTCATTTTTTTAGTAACAACGGAACTTATGTTTATGAAAAGGGTGAAAATTCATTTTACTGGGCAAAGGTTATGAAAACCAGCTATAAAATTATTAATGCCCCCGACCAGATTACCGAGGACATTACCCACGCTAGTGTGATTGCCCATGAACCATTAAGTGATAGTGCGGCAGCCCATCTAGTCGATGAGTTAAAGGCATTATTACCATTATTAGATGTTACCCAGTATAATAATCGTGTTTTTGAAATTTCAGCAAAAGGAATTTCAAAGGGGAGTGCCTTAAAATTTTTATCCCATCATTTAGGAGTTCCAATTGAAAATACCTTTTCATTTGGAGATTCCTACAATGATATTGAGTTAATTAAACAGGCTGGTACTGGCGTAGCGGTTAATAATGCAATTGATGAAATTAAGGCTTTAGCCCAAGAAATTTCATTATCAAATAAAGAAAACGGACCAGCCCTATATTTAAGAGATAAAATTTTAAAAAATGAGATATAATGATACTATATTATAAATATAATGCAAAGGAGAGAAATTTATGGCAATTAAGCATTTAGAAAATATGCAAGAATTTAATGATTTAATAAATAAAAATGAAAAAACTATTATTGACTTTTATGCTGATTGATGTGGCCCATGTAAAATGCTTGCGCCAATTTATGAAGAACTAGCTGGTGAAGTTTCTAATGTTCATTTTGCAAAAGTTGATGTTGATAATTTACAGGATATTGCTCAAGAATATGGTATCGCATCAATCCCAACATTATTGATTTTCCAAGGCGGAAAAGAAATGAATCGTCATGTTGGATTTGCAACCAAAGATCAAATTAAAGAATTATTAAAATAAATTACGATTAAAATTTAAATAAGTAAGTAGGTGAATATTAAATTATGGCAATGTCAATGAAAAAAAGAGTGAAACTAATGGAAGCAAAAAAAGCAGCGAAAGCAAAAGCTCGTAAGGAAGCAGCCAAGAAAAATTCACAAGCACAAGTTAGTAAATAAAACAAGTTAGCACGAGGCTAACTTTTTTATTTCATTAATTTTGGTTCTTATTTTGTCGCCAATTTACCAAAATTTTTCTTTTTCCCAATAAAAATATTATAAAAATGAAGATACTTTTCGGTAAAATGGTTGCAAATAAATCTAAAAGTGGTTAAATACAAATAGAAGGAAATCAAAACATATGTTACAAGGTAGTGACAAAAACTTAATGATAAAAACTTTTAGGGAATCATCAAATTATAAAAAACATTTTGTAGGAAATTATTATTTTTCTAGATTATTTTTCGCGTATGTTTTTATTAGCCTTCAGGGATATTTAGATTATTCAAAATCTAATACTTAGATTTTTCTATTTAGGAGGTAATTAAAATGAAAGATAAGTATGCAATTAATGTCTATTCTGAAATTGGGACATTAAAAAGTGTTATGTTACACCGTCCCGGAGACGAATTATCAAATTTAACACCAGATTTATTAGAAAGATTGTTATTTGATGATACACCAGATTTGCCTATCGCACAACAAGAACACGATGAACTAGCAAAAGTGTTGAGAGATAATGGTGTGGAAGTATTATACATTGAAAAAATGGTTGCTGAAACAATTGCCCAAGACAAAAATTTAAGAACTGACTTGTTAGATAGGTTCCTAAAAGAATCAGGAGCAAAACCAGAACACATTGAACCATTAAGAAAATATTTAGATAAACTTTCAGACCAAGATATGGTAAATAAAATGATCGCAGGAGTAACAAAATATGAATTAGGTGTTGAAAATACTGATGGTTACCCATTAGCAATGGACCCATTACCAAACCTATTATTTCAACGTGACCCATTTGCCTCAGTTGGAAACGGAGCTACTGTCCACCAAATGTTCACAGTAACAAGAAGACGTGAAACAATTTTTGCGGACTTAGTACTACACCACCACCCAAGATTTAAAGATAAAGTAAACTTCTGATACGATCGTAACGAAGAAGGAAGTATCGAAGGAGGGGACGTTTTAGTATTAAACCACAAAACATTAATTATTGGGGCTTCACAAAGAACAAGTATTGATGCAATTAAAAAAGTTGCTAAAAGGGTTATCGAAAGTCCTGAAATTTCTTATGAAAAAGTTATTGTTTTTGACTTAAAAACTAAAAACAGAGCATTTATGCACTTAGATACAGTCTTTACAAATATTGACTATGATAAATTTATTGCACACCCATTAATCTTTGATAACATGAGTGAATTTAAACTTTATGAAATTTCAAAAGACGGGATGACAGAAATTAACAAACAACTAGATGAATACTTATCAGATGTTGTTGGCAAAAAAATTCACATTGTAAAATGTGGAGGGGAAGATCCAATTGCCCAAGCCAGAGAACAATGAAACGATGGAACTAATGTGATTACAATTAAACCAGGGGAAGTTATTGCTTACAACCGTAACCACATTACAATCGCCGAATTAAAAAAATTAGGTGTTAAAGTACACGTAATTCACAGTGCTGAATTATCAAGAGGTCGTGGAGGACCACGTTGTATGACAATGCCAATTTGAAGAGAAGATATTTAATTAATAACGAAGAAAAGGAAGGAAGTCATAAAAATATGGCCGTAAATTTAAAAGGAAGAAGTTTTTTAACATTATTAGATTTCACACCAAGAGAAATCAACTATTTATTAGATTTATCAAGAATGCTAAAAGAAGCTAAATATGCAGGAACTGAACAACAACCTTTAAAAGGAAAAAATGTTGTGCTATTATTCCAAAAAGATTCAACCAGAACTCGTTGTGCTTTTGAAGTTGCCGCTGCTGATTTAGGAATGAACGCAGTATACCTAGGGCCTTCAGGAAGCCAAATGGGGAAAAAAGAATCAATTGAAGATACTGCAAAAGTTTTAGGAAGAATGTTTGACGGAATTGAATTTAGAGGTTACAAACAAAGTGATGTTGAAGATTTAGCAAAATATTCAGGAGTACCAGTGTGAAATGGGTTAACAGACTTATACCACCCAACGCAAATGTTAGCTGATGTTTTAACAATCCAAGAAGTTAAAGGACCAAATGTTAAAGGAATTAAATTTGTTTACTTTGGTGACTCAAGATTCAACATGGCAAACAGTTACATGATTATTAGTGCAAAATTAGGAATGCATTTTACTGCATGTGCCCCAAAAGATTTATGACCAGATGCTAAACTATTAAAACAATGTCAAGACATTGCGAAAGAAAATGGGGGATCAATTACTTTAACAGAAGATCACAAAACAGCTGCCAAAGACGCTGATGTTATTGCAACTGATGTTTGAGTATCAATGGGAGAAGATAAATCAGTTTGAAAACAAAGAATTGCTGATTTAACACCTTACCAAGTTAATATGGAAAAAATTAAACAAGCGAAAGAAGATGTAATTTTCTTACACTGTTTACCAAGTTTCCATGATGAAAATACTGATACTGCCCAAGATATTATTAAAGAATTTGGGGGAAATGGTGAATTAGAAGTAACTAACGAAGTATTTACCTCAAAATACTCAAAAGTATTTGAAGAAGCGGAAAATAGATTACATACTATTAAAGCAATTATGTTAGCAACTTTAAGAGGTTAATGGTGAATTTTTAAACATTTGCTTATTGTTATTATTTTGATTTGAAAAATTAATTTAATGAAAGGAGGGGGATTAAATGCCTGCTCTTAAAAGTGGCAAACGAAGAAAATTTAAATTGCCTGCGGCAATTACCATCTTATTCTTCATTATTGCTATTGTAATTATTGTGTCATGAATTCCAGGGACAGCCAAACCATATGATCCAGCAACTGGTGAATATGGGAAGGCCGGGGTTTTTGACCTATTCTTAGCACCCTTAGAAGGTTTTGGAGGTAAATTAGACACCATCTTATTTGTTCTTGTCCTAGGGGGATTCTTAAACGTTATTATTAAATCCGAAGCGTTAGACGCGGGGATTGGTCGTTTAATTATAAGAATGAAAGGGAAAGAAATTTGAATTATTCCCGCTTTAATGTTCTTATTCTCAATTGGAGGAACAACTTACGGAATGGGAGAAGAAACAATTGCGTTATATCCTGTTTTAATTCCCGTAATGCTAGCAGCTCGATTTGATGTTGTAACATCAGTTATGACAATCTTACTAGGAGCTGGAGTAGGGTGTGTTGGTTCATTCTTAAACCCATTCGTAATTGGGGTTTCATTTACACCAGCCGATACTGCAAGTTTTGGAATTACTAACTCAGCGGGGATTGTATGACGGATCATTGCGTGATTAGTACTAACAGCTGGCACAATTGCCTTTGTAATGTGATATGCGATGCGTGTTAGAAAAAATCCTGAAAAATCACCGGTGTATGCTGAACGTGAATTTTACTTAAAAGAATTTGGAATGCCAGATAGTATTCCAGAATTCACTAAAAAACGTAAAGCAATTATGATTGTCTTTATGTTGACGTTTATCGTCATGATCTTCTCATTAGTATCATGGAGTTCATTTGGTTATAATGCGACAACCAATGCTAATGATTGAATTAAAGAACATGCTCCTTATATTGCGAGATTCTTTAGTCCATTTGGGGACTTCTCGTTATTACAAGTGGCGGTTATCTTCTTAATTTCTTCAATTGTTATTGCGGCAATTGACTGAAAAGGAGAAGAAGAATATGTTAAAACATTTATCGCGGGGTCAAGCGATATCCTATCAGTGTGTTTAGTTATTGCAACTGCTGCTGGAATTGGATGAATTCTAGACAAAACTGGAATGCAGATTAACTTAGTTAATGCGCTTGCTTCGCCAATGAAAAAATTAGGAACAACAGGGTTCATTATTGTTGGATTCTTCTTCTTCTTAATTATTTCAATTATTATTCCATCAACATCGGGATTTGCCGCCGCAGTATTCCCAATTATTGGGCCAGTCGCGGAAGGAATTCAACCAGGATTATGGTCAGGTTCAATTACGGCATTCTCGTTTGCAAACGGAATTATTAACCTTGTCAGTCCAACCAGCTTTATTTTAATGGCAGCGTTAAGTATTAGTAAAGTCTCATTAGATAAATATCTAAAAGTGGCGTGGCCATACTTAATCGGATTAACTGCCTTAGCAATTGTCTTGCTGGTAATTGGAGCACAATTACCAATTGAACGCGGTGGAATGTGATTCTAATTTGGACAACAGATTAATATTTAATAAAATTGAAAGAAAAGATATGGTAATATCTTTTCTTTTCCTAATTTTAAAAGCTTAAATTAATAGCAAATCAAATGATGTTAATTAATATCAGAAAGGAACGATTATATGTCAAGAATTGTTGTCGCTCTGGGAGGAAACGCCTTAGGAAATTCTCCCGCTGAGCAACATGAAATAGTGAAAGTAACAGCCAAAGCAATGGTGGATATTATTGCGGATGGTAAAGAACTTGTGATTGCCCATGGAAATGGTCCACAAGTGGGAATGATTAATAATGCTTTTGCGGAAGCATCTAAAGTAAATAGTAAAATTCCAATGATGCCATTCCCGGAATGTGGGGCAATGTCACAAGCTTATATTGGCTACCATTTACAAAATGCGATTTTAAATGAGTTAAACAACAGAAATATCAAAAAAAATGTGGTAACAATTGTAACCCAAGTTGAAGTTGCTGCTAACGATAAAGCATTTGAAAACCCAACGAAACCAATTGGTTCATTTTATACTGAACAAGAAGCAAAAGATTTAGCAAGTAAAAACGGCTTTACTGTAAAAGAAGATGCCGGGCGGGGATGACGAAGAGTTATTGCTTCACCCCAACCAGTTGATATTGTTGAAAAAGATATTATTAAAGATCTAATTAAACAAGGTCATGTTGTAATTACCGTGGGTGGGGGGGGAATCCCTGTTGTGAAAGGTAAAGATGGTTATCAAGGTGTTGATGCTGTTATTGATAAAGACTTTGCTAGTGCGAAATTAGCTGAACTAGTGGATGCTGATCAATTAATGATCTTAACAGCGGTTCCTAAAGTAGCCATTAACTACGGAAAACCAAACCAAACAACATTAGATACTTTAACAATTGCGGAAGCCGAAAAATACATTGGAGAAAACCAATTTGCTCCCGGAAGTATGCTACCAAAAGTACAAGCTGCCATGAAATTTGCGCAACTTGATGCTAAAAAAGCAGCGGTAATTGCTGAACTTTCATTAGCAAAAGATGCTTTAAATGGTAAATCAGGAACAACAATTAAATTAAAATAATAAAAAATGGTAATTATCTTAATTACCATTTTTTTATATTACTTGTAAAATAATTGCTAGGATTAAACTGTAAAAAATATTAAGACTACTAATTAGGAGGAAAAGATAACCCCGACGATTATTAAAGTTAATATAACCACTTTTTTCATCTAATATTTTGGGATGTAGTTTCATCACCTCAAATCCAATTTCTTCTTCATAATCTGACAAAACTTCTTTTTTGGCAATCTTCTTATTCGGACGGTTGATCCCAAAGTAATTGTATAAAACAACACATAAAACAACAAAGACAAGGATTCCAAAAAAAATGTTTGAAATAGTATCGTGGGCTAATTTAATCTTATCTTGCAGTGTTAACAAGATAATTGTTAAAATAACTTGTAATAATAAGAAAATACCATTGGCAATTCAATAAATTGTTAAGTATTTACGCATTTCTTTTTTCATAAGTTAATTCTAACATATTATTATCAATTATCTTAATAATCAAAAAAAGAATTTACATGGTCGGTAAATTCTTTTTTTGGGGTGAACATTTATTCACCGGGAATTAATAGTAAAATTCCGGCCACAAGACCAAAAAATCCGGCAAATAAAATTGAACAAACTCCCAACCCAACTGCTGACTCTGAGTTTCCAATTCTTCTTTTTGCTGCCAAGGTCATTGGAATTAGTCAGGCCAACGGAATTAATAATAATCCAATGGTACAGCATGATAAAATTAACATAATATATGCTGCTTGTTTCACTTATCAAACACCTCTTTCTTTTTTTAAAATTATACTTTTTGATTTTAACATAAAATAATTTTTAGATTAGTAATTTAACGTAATAATAATTTTTAATTTTATGAAAAAAAATTATGCAGATTTACATAATTTTTATCATTTTTATTTAATAATTGCAAATTCTTCTTGGGGGATGCGTACGCGGGGATAACAAGTCCCGGGTTTTGTTTCATCAAAATATCCAAAGACCATTCCTAAGGCAATGTGATATTTTTGGGGATCAACAAGATTATTATCCGCTAAGAACTGGGCGGTACTACTTTCAATTACTCCCCCCATAATTGAAGTTCCAATTTGTAAGTCAGCGGCTTGTAAACTCATGAAACTAGCAATAATATGGGCTTGTTCTTCACTATACATATCCATATTTTTTTGCCCTTTCACATATTTACTCATCCCCTCCACGCGTTGTTTTAAAGCATCCCCTTGAAAAATTCTCCCTAAGCGGTTAGTTAAAAATTCTGGGGATGCTAAATAATTCCCATTGGCAACTAAAATTAGGGCCGCAATTGGGGCTTCTTTCACCCGGTTAATATTTGGTCCCATAAAACATTGTTCGGCCGCTTTTGCTTTTAATGTTTTATCTTTTAAGAAAACAACTTTTACGGGTTCTAAACCATTTGAAGTTGGAGCTAATCTCCCCGCTTCAATAATCATTTGAAAATCGCTAGCACTAATTTCTTTATTGGGATCATATACCCGCACTGATTTTCGAAATTCAATTGCACTTTTTACACTCATTTTACCTATGTTCCTCCTTATAACTTTTCAGTACTGTTTTTATTATAGCATTATCAAATTAAATAAAATTTAGGAATCTTAGAATTATTAAGAGATTGTAGTTTGATTATCAGGGAAAGCAGCGAAAGATAAATTTAAGCGGAAAATTCGGATTAAATTATTTTTCCCACCGAAATTCAAGGTTTAAATGTTATAATCTTAAATAAGATTAGTGAAACAATGATTAGAGAGGACTAGAATTAATGGAATTTTCACACAAAGCAATTGAACAAAAATGGCAAAAATATTGAGAAGAGAATGAAGTATTCAAGACAACAAATAATAGTAGTAAAAAAGCGTATATTTTAGATATGTTTCCTTATCCGTCGGGAGCGGGGCTACATGTTGGTCACCCCAAAGGTTATACGGCAACTGATATTATTAGTCGTATGCGCCGTATGCAAGGTTATGATGTATTACATCCAATTGGTTGGGATGCTTTTGGATTACCAGCTGAACAATATGCTATTCAAACGGGAAATGATCCCGCAATTTTTACTTTAAAAAATATTGATCATTTTCGCAGTCAACTAAAAGCATTGGGATTTTCTTATGATTATGCGAAAGAAGTTAATACTTCTGATCCAAGTTATTTCAAAACAACCCAATGAATTTTTGAACAATTATATAAACATGATTTAGCAGAGATGCGTGAAGTTGATGTTAACTGATCAGCTGATTTAGGGACCGTCCTAGCAAATGAAGAGGTCCTTGTAATTGATGGCAAGATGGTTTCTGAACGCGGTCATTTTCCGGTGGTTAAAAAACCAATGAAGCAATGGGTGTTGAAAATTACTAACTATGCTGAAAAATTATTAGCGGGTTTAGATGAATTAGATTGACCAGATTCAGTTAAAGAATTACAACGCAATTGAATTGGAAAATCAGTGGGAGCTGAAATTAAATTTGCAGTTGAAAATCGCCCAGAAATTATTAATGTTTTCACAACAAGAATAGATACAATCTTTGGGGTTGAATATATTGTATTAGCTCCTGAGCACCCGTTAGTTGCTATTTTAACGACTACTGATAATAAACCAATGGTTAGTGAATTTATTAAAAATGTTAAAAATAAAACCGAACTTGATCGCCAAGATACTAGCAAAGAAAAAAGTGGGGTATTTCTTGGCACTTATGCGATAAATCCTGTTAATAATAAAAAGCTCCCAATTTGAATTGCGGATTATGTGCTCCCATTTTACGGGACGGGTGCTGTGATGGCAGTTCCTGGACATGATGAACGGGATTTTGCTTTTGCAGTAAAATATCATTTGCCAATTAGCTATGTAATTGCCGGAGAACATCATAATAATGTTTATGTCAAGGATGGTGAACATATTAATTCGGAATTCCTTAACGGGCTTGACACGAAATCTGCGATTACGAAAGCACTGGAAGTATTAGAAAAAGAAAATGTTGCTAGTCCAAAGGTTAGCTATAAATTACGTGATTGACTATTTTCTCGCCAACGCTATTGGGGAGAACCATTTCCGGTGATCCATTGGGAAGATGGTTCAATTAGTTTAGTGGATGAAAAAGATTTACCATTAACATTACCAAAAGTTGATAATATTAAACCTTCCCAAACTGGTGAGTCACCCCTAGCAAATGTTTCAGAATGATTAACAGTCGTTGATAGTACCGGGAAAAAAGGACGTCGGGAAACTAATACTATGCCGCAGTGAGCAGGAAGTTGCTGATATTATTTAGGATACCTTCTAAAACAAGCGGATGGGACAATGTTAGACATTCAAAGTTCGGAAGCTCACGCGTTATTTAAAAAATGATTACCAGTCGATTTATATATTGGGGGTCAAGAACATGCCGTTTTACATTTATTGTATGCTCGTTTTTGGCATAAGTTTTTATATGATATTAAAGTAGTTCCGACTTCTGAACCTTTTTATAAACTGGTTAACCAGGGGATGATTCTTGGTGAAGATGGCACAAAAATGAGTAAATCAAAAGGTAATATTATTAATCCGGATAATATTATTCAATCACATGGTGCTGATGCGCTCCGACTATATGAAATGTTTATGGGACCATTAGAGGCATCACTACCATGAAGTACCAAAGGGTTAGATTCCGCTCGAAAATGATTAGATCGTGTTTATCGCTTAGCAAAAAATACTAATTTTACCCCGGTCAATGATGGAACTTTAGATTATGCTTACCATACAATGGTCAAAAAAGTTACTGAGATGTTAGAAAATTTAAACTTTAATACCGCAATTTCACAGTTAATGGTTTTTATTAATGCTTGCTATAAAAATGAAGAACAAATTTACCAACCATATTGGGAAGGGTTCCTTAAATTATTAAGTTGTTTTGCACCCCATTTAGCAGAAGAATTATGATTCATGTTAGGGCATTCGTACAGTGTTAGTTTAAGTCAATGACCAAACTATGAAGATAAATTCTTAGTTTTAGATACAATCGTAGTTGCCGCTCAAGTTAATGGAAAATTACGGGCAAAATTAGAAGTGAAAAAAGATACTAGTGAAGATCAACTATTAATTCTTGCCAAACAACATTCTAATGTACAACCATATTTAGAAAATCGCCAGATTATTAAAGAAATTGTTGTTAAAAATAAAATTGTTAACTTGGTTGTTAAATAAAAAATCACCTTGAAGAGTGATTTTTTTGTTATTTACATCAATGTTATTTTTTAGTAAAATAAGATTGCTTATCAACTAAAAGTAATAAATAAGGAGAGATGTCAATGCGCTTTATACCGTCAAGCAAAGGACCATGAGGTTTTTTTGACCCCGCGGGTAATTATATGCCAAATGTTCCCTGAGGTGAACAGTGATTTGTAAAAGGTCACAGCTATGTTTACCAGTTGATTGGGATTGCAATTTTTTTGTTGCTAATTGGTTCCTTATTTATTTTTAAAAGATATTATCAAAAGACTGTTAATTTTAAATGGTTTCGAATTTCAATTGGAATATATCAAATCGCTTCATATTTTGCTTATTATATTATGATGGCAATTTATTTAGCAACAGTGCTGCATACCAACTGGTTAACTGGTCCAATGGATCCTTCCCAAGTTCGCAGTTTAAGTGAAATGATGCCATTACATTTATGTAGTATTCACCAAATTTTATCAGGCTTAATTTTAATTTTTCCTTCGGCACGCTTTTTTGAAATTTGTGCACCTTCAGCATTAATCTTACCAATCTTAGCAATTATAACCCCAGTTAATGGTTATTGAACACCAGATAATTTCTTCTTTTATAATTATTTTATCTTACATTCATTAATTATTTTTGCTTATATTTATGTTTATAAATATGGTCTAGTAGAACACCGCTATAGTGGGTTAATGTTACGTTGACAATTATTATGGCTAACGATGTTTTCATTTGTCGCGGTAATTTGAGATGGTGTTTTCCAAACTAACATGTTATATGTTGGCCCAAATGGTAGTGAAGAATGAAATAAAGGTGGTTTTAATGTTGGGCCTTGAAATACTAATTATTTGGGTGGTAAATATTTATGACCATTCTCATGAATTCCAATGTTCTTTTTGGGGTTGTCAATTATTTCATTGACACATATTATGTTGTTCTATTTTGCCCAATCATACCATTATGATCGCAAAACAAAAACTTTTCAGGAAGTTTCAAAAGCGGAGAAACAATTATTTAAATCAAAACATGGGTTTAAATTTATTACCTTAACTTTTAAATTTGTTTTCTTACCAAATAATAAAATTCAAGAAGCAATTCGCCAGTATGAATTTGAGCGTTATTATGTTTCAAATGTCTTAGAAACAAAGAATTAGCAACAATTAGCGTTCCCAACAGATGTTAAAAATATTAGTGAATAACTAATATTTTTTATTTTAACTTTTGTTATATAATAATCACATATAAAGACTGGGAGTTGTTAAAATGTTTAAATTTTCAATTATTGTTAATGAGTATGAAGAATCACAAGCCTTAGCGTACGAAATTAACCAACAATTAACAAGTCATGGTTTAGTTGAAGATGTGATTAACCCAGATTATGTCTTTGTGATTGGTGGGGATGGGACATTACTAAAAGCAGTTAATGAATTTCAAGATATTATTGATGAAGTTTGTTTTGTTATTATTAAATCTGGTTCGTTAGGTTTTTATGCAAACTATACCAAAGAAACCTATCCCAAAGTAATTGCCGATATTGTCAATGATCGCTGTCATCTAAAACAATTACCATTACTAGAAGTTACTTATAATAAAAATCAGATTAACTATGCCTTAAATGAAGTTAAAGTTGTTGACCATGTTAAAACTTTGCGCACAAAAATATTTATTAACGATGAGTTACTCGAATATTTTCGCGGTAGTGGGTTAGTTTTTGCCACAAGTACTGGTTCAACTGGTTATATGCGTGCTATTAATGGTTCAATTATTGCGACTAACAAATATAAACTGTGACAATTGAAAGAAATTGCTCCGGTGGCAAATGTTCGTTTTATTACTATTAATGCCTCATTAATTTTAGATGATAGCCAAGTTATTGTGTTAGAAGGTGAATTAATTGACAAACGGTTAATTATTGACACTTTTGAATTTGAACTAAGTGCCAATGAATTAGAAATTAAAATTAGTGAAAAAACTTTAAATATTGTTTATGATGAAGATAATGATTTATCAATGACAGAAAAAATGAAATCATTATTTGCGCATTGCGTAATATAAGAAAAGAGGAATTTGATGGATCCGCTAAAAATTATTTTAATTGTTGTTGCAATGATAATTATGATTTTATTTATTTTAATGATGATTTTTTGAAAAAAAATTTTTAATTATCGTAAGGCATTTACCCCCAGTACAAAAATTCCGTTTTCTGTAAATGATTTAATTAGTATCTTAGGTTCAATTAATAATATTGAAGAAGTGAGAGCAACCTTAACCAGATTAAAAGTAACCGTTAAAAATTTAGATGATGTTGATTTAACATTGCTAAAAACAAAGTTTAAACTAAAAAATCCGGAAATTATTAAGAATACTATTGTTTTGCCCTTTGGAAATATTAGTTTAAAAATTAAAAATATTATTGACCAGCAAAAACTAAATAATTAATCTTTGATATAATAACAATATACTTATGAAAAAATCTATGAAGGTGTTTTACTAAGGGGGCTCATTAAATGAGTAATAATCTTGGCTATATTTTTTTTACAAATGATTTAAAGCATCTTTTTTATTCTGAACAAGTTCTTTTATTATCGACCATTTGAATACTAACTTTTATTATTAGTGGAAAGTTAATCTTTTATAGTTTTAATTTAAAAAATATTAAACAACAGTATAAATTATTAACCCGTAGTAGTGCCATTTTAGGACAGTTATTTATCTATGGGTTTTTAGCAATTAGCTTTGACTATTCACCAGCAAATACGTTACCAATTAATATCTTTATTCTTTTAACAGGAATAACTTTTTGTGAACTAATTTTAATGCTTAGTTTGATGGTTACTAATAATAATCTATGAAAAACAATTCGAATTATTAATTTCGTAATTTTATTATTAGGCGTTATTTACCTGTTCTTTAAATTTATTATTTTAGTCGGCGGACAATTAGACCGTCCATTAGTAACGGGACTAAACTTAATGGTGTTCTTAATCTGGGCATTTATAATTATCCAAATTATTGATTATCGTTTTCAATATTCCAAAGGATTATTAATTAAATTTTTAATCTTACCATTAGTTAAAAATGCAAAAATGATTACTTCGTATCATCATCATAAATTTAATTTTCAGTATATTTCTTGACTTGTTTTAATTCAAATTATTAAGTTATTTGTAGTTTTTAAAATAATTTTAAATAATCTTTACCAGTTTATTAATTTTTTAATTGCTCACTTTAATGCGCACTATCAAAAAAATGGCGAACACCATAACAAAGCTACAATAAATTTTGAACAATGATTTTTACGCCAATTTTTATTATTAAAAAATATCTTAAATAATAAAACAATTAAAGAACAGTTTGTAATTATTAATGGTTGAAAACAGGAAGTTTTAGAATAATTAGGTGTAGTTATTATTAACTATTTTGACAACATAATTCAAAAAGATAGGAGTCGATAAAATGCGAAAATTATTAAGTGCATTAGGAGTATTAAGCTTAGCAAGTACTCCGGTAACAACAATTATTAGTTGTAAGCCAAAAGCAAATTCAACAAATAATAATGATCCTTTTGAGGATAATGAATTAAATAACTTACCAGTCCAAATTAGAAGAATGGTTACCAATACTGATTTTATTACCAAACTGATATTATTAGGCCGCCATGAAAATTTAAATTATAATATCAACGAAATTTTATCAATGTATATTACCCCCGTCTCAACAGCCCAATGATTACCATTTTCTTATAGTGTTACTGGTGATGGAACCCATGGTACGGTTAAAGGGAAACAGTATGCTATTGATTTAGGAAAATATATTAATGGATTTTTAGATAACATGACTAACTTACGAGCAATTGATGCTAGTTACAATGGCTATGGGGGAACCTATGCTAGTTATGTCATGGGAATGTATGGTGATGATTTTTACCGTAATTTTATTAAAAATAAAATGTTTAGTGATTTTTCTGATAAGAATGGTGATGTTACAAAACCACTTGGTTATAATGCTGGAGCTGGTTTACAATTAAGTGATGACATTAATCGTCGGAACTTGGCTTGAGGAATTCAAGATACTGGTGCTTTAACAAACTATTTATTAAATAATGGTTTTCACGGAGGAAATCCCCAGGGAATTGGGGCATCACCTGGACCAAGTTCTGCACCAAAAGGAACTACCAATTATGATGGTTATTTATTTTACAATAGTCATCTCTTTAATCCAGATAAAAATTCAGCAACAATTGGTGATGGTCAAAAAATTAATGATATTTTAAAACCACAAAATTTAAAAGTTGCCCAAGATAGCAAAAACTATGGTGTCACTTTAACTGATCTGAGTGGGAATTATGTCCTGCCAGAAAACCAACCATATTTTGGTTCTATGCAATCATTTATTACTCAACAAGGTGGATCACTAAACCGTGCTTCAAAGATTAACCAATACCTTTCATTAGTTAAAAACTTTACAGAGTCTGTAACTGGAGCTACTTATGGTACTACTTTAATTAGTCAAATGTTTCCGATGGTTGAAAATACCCAATCTCATGAAGGGTTCTTACTATTTGGAATGTTTGCCGCTGCTGTTGGTGAAGTCTTAAAAGAAATGGGCGATATTAATAAATATCCTCAATATAAAGATTTGGGCCTAAGTGATAGTAGTTTTCAAACAACTGTGCAAAATTATCTTGATGCAATGAAAACAGCCGGGACAAAAATGATGGGAAGTTATAATGATAGTACAAGTTGAGTAACCCAATTATTAAGTCCATCAGTTGGAATTACAATTCCAAAGTTTATGGATAATAATGCGGATGTTTTTGGGAAATTAAATCTTCTTATTAACCAATTAAAAACAATTTCCCAAGGTTGAAACCAAACACAACAAGATAAATTTAGTTTAGATTTAATTGGCTATCAAGAAAATGGCACACCAAAAGGCTTTTTAGCTACTAAATTTTATAATTTAATTTCTTTAGTTCAACCAACCTTAGCTAGTTCATTCTTTAATAAAGACTTTGTAGCATCCTTGAATGTTTTAAAATTACTTTCGGGATTAGGAACAACAGCCAAAGCGCTTAGTGATAGTAAAGACCAAATTTTAGCTTTAGGGAAAAAATTTGATGGTCAACAATATGGGCAATTAAGCAATACTGACCGCATGTATATTGCTAGTCAACTTGGAAATGATAATGGGAAATATCAACCAGGATCGCTTTTTAAAGTATTATCAGATTCATTTACTAATCCCCAAGCAGATGCCTATGATGCAATGGCGAAAATCTTTTATAATTCTAATGCGCCCTTTCAAACAATGGTGGGGGATCAAATGAAAGATGTGCATGATAAATTCTTAGTCAATGCCATTGCTAACGATAATTGAAATATTTCAAATGTCAAAGTTAAGGGTGACAGTAGTGCGATTGGCTCAACAATGAGTTATACAATGGACTACACTGGTTTAGGTGATCCAACAGTTTCATTATATAAAAAAGCACAACCTAAAATTGGTGATGATTTTAACCCTTATCAACAAGGATCAACTGCGAAACCATTAGTCGCCGGGAGTAATGAAGATTACATTAAATATGATGGATTAGGTAACTTCCAAGATTATCAAAAAGTTCATCATCGTTATGAAGTAACCTGAAAAAATATTTCGGATAGTCCCGATAACCCTTATTGGGTAATTGTTGGTATTAATAACTTTGATTTAGCGAGTGGTAAACCAGAACAATTCTATAATATCTATTAAAAGATGTCTTAAGTTTTAACTAATCTTTATTGTAATTAATAAAGATTAGTTTTTTTATTATCTTTAAGAAACAAAATTGTTGTAAAAAGAATTGCTATAAATAAAAAAAGTATATAAAATAATAATGAAATAAGTATTTAAGCGAACAAAAACATATTGTTAAAAGTGAGGAAGTTAAAAATGGATTTAATAGCACAAAATGCTGGCATTTTTAGAATAAATAGTCTTTTTCAACATGAAAAATTAATTTTAGTTTTTGCGCTATGAATTATTGGATCGTTTATTGCTTTTAAATTAGTATCTTATGTTTTTAAAATGACTTTTTTACAACGTTATAATAGTATTATTATTCAAATTTTTATTTTAATGATTCAGTTAATTGCCTGAGGAATTTTATCCATTAAAATTAATTTTAGTAATTTTTGAGTTTTACCAATTCGGTTTGCTTTAATTCTAGAAGGAGTATTGTTCCTCCAATTGATTTCAACCGTAATTTCGCTGTTTGTTAATAAAAAGATTTGAAAGCTTGTTAATAATATCAATTTTATAATTTTGTATTTAGGAATTGGTTATGTATTTTTTAACTTTATCTTATTAATTAATAGTCAAATTGGTGATAATTTATATGTTTTAACTAACTTATTAATTTTAAGTCTGTGGTTTGTTGTAGTAGTAGGTGTTTCTGATTATCGCTTAAAATCTTCAAAGAAACTATTTAATAAATTTTTTATTTTACCGCTATTAAACAAATTTAACCAACTAAGTTATTTTAACCATCCAAAAATTGATAGTAATTATTTAACATGAGCTATTTTAAAACACATTATTAGTATCGTTATTGTTTTTGAACTGATTTTAAATAATTTGCATAACTTAATTATTTTCTTTTTAAATAATTTTATTAGTATGCGCGATGAAGAAAATAACTTAGAAAATAATGATAACTTAATAACAACTTTCCCTAGTCATTTCTTCTTAGTTCATAATATTTTAAACAACAAAACTATTAAAGATAAGTTTATTGTAATTAATGGTTGAAAACAGGAATGCAATGAATAACAATTAAATAATCTTTTGTATATCCTGATTGAGATATGAGGTTTATTTTATTGTGCTTATTTTTTTACTTATTTACTAATTTAAACAATTTATGATGTTTATAAAAAATTATTAAAATTTTGAAGGGAATGTATATTAATTATGAGAAAGTTATTAAGTGTACTAGGAGCTGCTACTTTAGTCAGTGCTCCAATAACATCAATTGTTAGCTGTAAAGCTAAAACATCAGGAGATAATTTTTATGATCCTGAAGTATTTGAAGAGGGACCATTTGGTGATAAAGAACTAAATGAGTTACCTTATCAAATTCGTAAAATGGTTACCAATACTGATTTTATTACAAAATTAATTTTATTAGGTCGCCATGAAAATTTAAACTATAATATCAACGAAATTTTATCAATGTATCTTTCACCAGTCTCAATTGCTGAATGGATTCCATTTTCTTATAGTGTTAAGGGTAACGGTCAACATGGGACTAAAAAAGATCAAAATTATTCAGTAGATTTAGGGAAATATGTTAATGGATTTTTAAATAATATGTCGCCAATCGGGTCAGTCTCAACAGGTTATAATGGCTATGGGGCAACTTATGCTAGTTATGTCATGGGTATGTATGGTGATAAGTTTTACCAAGATTTCTTTAAAAATAAACGTTTTAATGATTTTACTGATGCAGAAGATAGCAATGATACTTCTAATCCTGCAGGTTATAATGCAGGAAAAAATTTAATATTAAGTGATGAAATTACTCGTCGTAATTTAGCATGAGGAATTCAAGACACTGGCGCGTTAACAAATTATTTCTTGACAAAAGGATATCAAGGAGGAAACCCAGGTGGAACTGCTGCTAGCCGTGGTCCTGCTTCTTCGGCAAAAGCTCCAACAAATTATGATGGATATTTGTTTTATGATAGCCACTTATTTAATCCGCAACCAAATTTAAATGGTAAGATTAAAGATAATGTTAATGGTAAATTAAATCCTGCAGGTTTAAAATTAGTGCAGGATAAAGAACACTATGGAGTGAAACTATTAGATGCCACAACGGATGAAAATAAACTACCTAATAATAAACAATATTTTGGTTCTTTACAATCATTTATAACTGAACGGGGGGGAGAATTGAACATTGCTTCTACTGTGAGTCAGTATGTGTCATTGGTTAAAAATTTTACAGAATCGCAAATGGGTTCATCTGTTGGAACAGCATTAATGAGTCAAATGTTCCCAATTGTAAATAATTTATATAATCACAAAGGATTTAATTTATTTTTATTATTTGCCCAAGCAGTTGGTTATGCATTGCAACAAATGGGGACTACAGATAAAGAAAAATATAAAGGTTTAGGATTAGATGATGTTAATTTTCAAAAAATAGTAAAAGATTATTTAGATTTATTTAAAAAATCAGTTGATAAAATTATTGGTTTTTTAAGTCTTGAATTAGAAATGACAATGCCTAAAGATAATGTTACTTTACCAGCCTTTTTGTCAGGGGAATATGATATTTTTGGAAAAATGAGTGAGTTAATTTCTGAATTTGGAAATATTGCAAAAAAATGAAATGATAAACAAAAAGAAATGTTTAAAATGGATTTTGTTGGTTATAATGATGGTGGAAAAACTCACGGATATTTAGTTGACAAACTTGGTGGTTCAATTAATAGTCTATCAAAAAGTTTAACTAATAATTTATTCAATAAAGACTTTGTTTCGAAATTAAATATTTTAGATTTATTATCAGCGTTAGGAACAACAGCTGAAACTTTTGAAAATAACAAATCAACAATTTTAGAATTAGGAGAAAAATATAAAAATAAAAATTATGGTGATTTAAATAATGTTGATAAGGTATATATGGCAAAACAATTGGGAAATGAGAATGGAAAATTTAGACCGGGTTCAGTTTTTAAAGTATTATCAGATTCTTTTACTAATCCTTCATCTAAAGCATATGATACAATGGCCAAAATTTTCTATAATCCTGATGCCCCATTTCAAACTATGGTTGTTGATGATATGAAACCAGTGCATGATAATTTCTTAATTAATGCAATTGGAGATGACAACTGAGATATTTCGAATGTAAAAATAAAAGGAGATAGTAAGGCTATTGACTCAACAATGAGTTATACAATGGAATATAACGGAATGGGAGATCCAACTGCTAAATTATATAAAAAAGGTCAAGAAAAAATTGACCAACACTTTAATCCATATCAACAAGGAACAGATGCAAAACCATTAGTTGATGGGACTGATGAAGAATATATGAACTATGATGGGTTAGGTAATTTTCAAGATTACCAACAAGTTCATCACCGTTATAATGTAACATGAAAAAATGTTTCAAACAGTCCTGATAATCCTTATTGGGTAATTGTTGCTATTGATAACTTTGATTTAGCAAATGGTAAAGTAGAACAATTCTATAATATGTATTAATATATATTAGAATTTTTCAGAATTACTGACTAATTTAAATATTTAAGTATTTAAAATGTCAGTAATAATTTAAAGTAATGATAAGATTACTTTAAATTATTATTGGTATTTTAGCCAATGAATTATAATAAATGAAAAAAAGGAGTTTTTATAAATGTTATTGATTAAACAGTGTATTATATCTGCTTTTAAAAATAAGGCCCAAATGATTGTTTTTACAATTTTAATTTTATTATCTTCATTATTAGGAACAACATTTTATGTAACTTCTAGTAGACTAATTGATGGTAATAATTATATGGGCTATGGTAATTTTCATTATGATTACTCCTTTAATTATATTGCTTCAGGTTATGATGCTAATAATGTGCAAACGATATCACCATGATATACTTTTGATGCAGACTATGCATCAACAGGTGATGGGGTAGCCGAACTTGATTTTCCAACTTTAACAATTGGAAAAGCTGACGCTGCCTTGTTACCAATTAACTTAGTAGCAACTAATTTTACACCAGGGAAAACTCCTACTACATTAGTAAGCGATTTAGATTTACAGTGGGATAAAAAAGATCCTGAAAATGGTGTTTTTGGTAGTTTATACCGTTTTAATTTTAAAAGTACAAGTTTTTTAAATTCAACAATTGGACAAATTTACCAACGTGATATTTGGGGCAAACCATCTAGTGCGCAAAAAACTAAAGCACTTACTTTAATTTCAAATTATATGGATATGATTAATAATTCCCAAATTACAACAAATTTAAAATTAACAATTATTGATTTTATTAATCAAAACTATCAAACTGCTGGTTGAGATCTTAACCAAGCCGCTGAGTTTGCCAATAAATTTATTAATGGTTCCACTTGAGATCCCGCAAACCCCACCGCTTTTGTTAAGCCAACTGATAGTTGGGAAGTTAAAAATATTTTAAATGATACCCAAAATATTCCAACAATAGCATATGATAAATCAACAAATAAAGAAATCAGAAATGATGTTTTAACTTATAATAGTAGTTCAGAAAAATGAGGATTACGAGGAAATATTGGTGTTATTGTGCATACTATTAATAAAACAGTCCAAAAGCCATCTAATTTTGAATTTTATTATGCTAATAGCCAAAATCCAGAAATTATCAAATCAAACCAAGCAATTTTAGAAAAAGGATCATTTCGTGTTCGTAATTTAGATACTTATGATTTCTTTGATACATTTGCCCCATTTCGTGGTTATAAAAACCAAAATTTCTTTAACTTATATTATAACTTAATTGGATTTTTAACAAATTTTGAAATTGCAACAAGAAACCAAGCGGTGGTGTGATCAGCAACGGGGAAGAAGTATCGTTTTATTGCGGCATGGTCATCAATTATTGATAGTGAAGGAAAATTTATTCCTATTTATGATGATCCTGATCAGATGAAGATTATTCAGCAGTCAAATTATTGGGATAGTCTAAAAGGAATGCGTGATACAGCAATTGTGTCACCCCAATATGCTAAGGCTAATGATCTACCGTTTGATTCAAAGATTAGTGTTGGGCAAAGTCAGGAATTATATATTGGTGCTTATGGGGGGGATACCCAAGATATTTATCCAACAATCTATGATGATGATGTGATACCTTCGACTGCTTCCCAAGCAATTTTATATATTTCCCATCCAATGTTTCAAGAATTATTTGGGGAAAATAATAGCACTGGTTATTTGGATGGTGAATTTCAGGATGTTTCCCGGGGATTATTAACGCACACTGGTGATATTAAAAATAAGGATTCCGATTTTCTTAATTTTAAAAAATATCTAGCGGATAATGTTAATAATTTAAGAAATGTTACCACCGCTATTAATAATAATACTGATGATAACCTTCATAATAATTCAATTTTTAAAACCTATGCTGATAATACAAATGTTAACCGTCGTTATACTTTATTAAATTCCACAATTAAGTTATACTTAGTGATTGCTGTTGTTTGTGTTATTCTATTCTTATTAGTAATTAGTTTTGTTAGTTTTGTCTTATTGAAAAAAATAATTGAAAAACAAAAAACCCAAATCGGGATTTTAAAAGCCAATGGGTATACTACTTTTGAAATTTCGGCTGCCTATTTATTATATTTATTAATCCCAATTATTATTAGTATTCCGATCGGATGAGCCTTGGGCTTAGCATTGCAAATCCCAATTATGGATATCTTTAACAATTATTTTATTATTCCAATTAAATTTAGTGCTAATGCGTTTCCTCTGTTATACTTTTTCTTATTATTTATTATCTTAATTGGGTTAATTGTTTTCTTGACTTGTTATACAATGTTAGGAAAAAACGTCCTTTTATTAGTAAATGCTAACCAAAATATTAAACCAAACCTGTATTTGAGTAGATTAGTTAGTCGGATTAAATTTAAGCGGTTTACTAATAAATTTCGGTTAATTTTAATTTCTGTATCCTTAAAAAATATTATGTTATTTATGTTAACATTTATTGTTGCAACAGCTATTTTGACCTTATCATTACTAATTCCGACAACAATTAATAATATTTCCCAGGAATATTATAAAAATATTAAATATAAAACAGAATATAATCTAAATAATGTTCAATATAATAACCCACTATCTCGTTATGCCCTTTATAACATGACCTCACCCTTACCAGATTTTGATGAAAATAATCCTACTCCTGATCCGATTGGCGAAGATATGGCTTTTGCCCAGTATGTGCGAAATAGTAGTGGGGATTCTTGGCAAGGTGTGAATGATCCGGAGTTTCAACAATATTATAGTGAATATGTGACAAATATGTTATTGTATAACATTGCCCAATTAAAGGGAACTAACATTTCGCTAGCAATGCTGGACTATATTGTTAAACAAGCACCAGTGGCTAAACAAGATGATGTTGCTAATTTATTACAAACAATTGTCTGCAATATGTTACCCCAAATCTTTGGCCAAGAAGCAATTGATAATGTTCCAAGTGGTAGTTATTTACAAAAATGAACTTATTGTGTTGAAAAAGCAACTAACACAATTTTACCTTCGGAAATTAAAGAAATGTGATCACGGGATAGTACCGTTAAAAACCGTTTTTCATTTGGTTTTGGTTCGTTACCATTTGACCGCCAACATGATGAATTATATACCGGTTATCAAGCAAAACTAATGAATATTAATGGGAGCGATGTTCAAGATCGTAATATTTTAATTAATAGTTATGGGTATACAAAAGGTGACCATAACAAAATGAATCTGAATAATGATGATATTTTTAAATATGATCCTCATAGTAAAACAATTCCGGTTTTAATTAACCAAGCTGCTGTTAAAACTTACGGTCTTGGCGTGGGGGATAAAATTAATTTTGGAACAATGAGTAATGCTTTGCAATACTTAGGAAAAGATAATAAAATGTATGATATTAAACCAGAGTGGTGATATTTTAAAACTGATGATGCCATGGGGAACCAACAAATTTATCAGATGGATTTAAGTAAATTTACTTATTCACCCCAAAATGACAATAGTCAACAAGTCTGGGGTTATAATATTGGAACTACAGACCATCCAAACATTATTCCTTATCATCAAATGAAAGATATTATGTTAAAAATTCCAAAGGATTCAATTGATGTTAGTTTTTGAAATAAAACGCCAATTAAAATTAATAGTAATACTGGTCAAACAGAGACCCATCTCTTTTGTAATGAGACTGGCGATTGTGCTGAAAATGGGATTGTAACAAGTGTTGGTGATTCTTATCTAATTAGGGTCTATGACTTAGGGTTTGATCATAGTTTAAATAGTTTAGGAGATTTAGTATCTTCGGGGTTCCCAACAACATGGTATAACAGTGCAATGACATTAGGGTTGTTAAAATCTACTAGTTTAGATAAAATTCCAACATATAACTTGTCAGATTATCAGTATCAAGTTGTTGGCATCCAAAATACTTATGATCACCCCCGGATTTTTTTAGACCAGCAATATGCTAATCAGGTGTTAGGTTATCCAACGGATGTTAATACTAATAATCAACCATATTGGTTTAACGGAAAATATTCCGCAAATGAAAACCCAGTTGATCAAACTGAGCGTTATATTTTAAATTCAACGAATGGAAATTATTCAATGTTGAACTTTAAAGATAACTTTGCCCCGGCAATCACGAATGCTGATTATGTGGGGATGAAGCAACAAATTTTAATAAAATTAACTTCAATTACTATTGAAATTGCCACCTTATTTATTGTATTAACAATTATTACCGCTATAATTATTATTTTCTTAATGACAGATGCCTTTTTAGCGAAGTACACCAAATTTATTGCCACTCTCCGGATTCAAGGTTATGCGGTGCGAGAAATTAACAGTATGATTTTAGGAATGTTTATTCCATTTGTGCTAATTGGTTGGGGATTAGGATTTGGATTATTATGAGTTATTGTTAAAGAAGCAGTTAGTGCTGTTTTATTAAATGTGGGGTTAGTAATTCCTTTCACAATGAGTTATTATATTATTCCAATTGTGTTTGTAATTGTAATGTTTATGTTTGCGATTACTTTTATAATTTCTTCGAAAAAAATCTTAGCAATGAATGTTCAATTATTAGCTACAGTTAATGATGAATAATTACCACAAGATATTTAATTTAATTAATTTTTTGGTAAAATTAAGCAGATAATTATATCGTTATATAATTATCTTTTAATTAGGACAGAAATTCCTTTTACTTGTCTAATTAATTAAAACAATTTTAATTTAATGAAAAAAACTAAAAATAGAACTAAGAGGAGTACTTTATGACATTTATAAAGAGTAAATTTAAGCACCTTTTAATGGGGGTTACCCTATTGATGTTTATTCTAATGTTAGGTTTAGGAATCGGATTAAGTGCCTTTGGAATGGGAATGGAATCACAAAAGTTTATTAATAGTGTTGAACGATCAATTGATCATTATTTACCAAAAGGGAAAGTGGTGTTAGATTCAAAAGGAGCTGTTTTTGGGATCGCAAAAGATACCTTAAAAAGTGCCTATGAAAGTGATGCAATTTCAACTTTAACAACCCAAGAAATTAATAGTGGTATTAAAGATGAATATTTAAAATATGCTGATGATTCTTTTGATAGTCGCTGAGGAGCTTATTTTGGGACTGATAAAAAAGACATTGATTTAAATGAGTTTTCACATGAACTAGTACAATTTGATATTAGTGTTGCTAAAAAATTTCATAATTATGGTTATACACATTCAGGAATTCAATGGTTTAGTCATCATGCTCTTGGTGATTTATTGAAAACTAATTATAAGGATAGTGCAACTTACCAAGATGCAAGTCATCAACAAATAATCCTTGACCAAAATAACTACGATGCTAATATTATTGGAGGAACAACGGATGCCACAGGATTTATCCCAACCAATATTCCTGTTACAGCATCTTTAGGAACTTATATTGTTAACAACAAAGTATGATTTTTAAATACCCAAATTGATAACATTATTAAAGCAAATAATGCTGCATTATCACCTTTTACGACTAACTCGCAAACATGAATTACTAATAATTTAGGAAGTTATGATAAAAGTGCTGACAAGGTTACTCGGAAAGAAACAGCAACAGTTAATGACTATTATAAGCCTGATTTTACTAGAGCATTTTATCAAACCCGAATAGGAGCTGTTTTCCTAATTATATTAACTCCAATTTTTGGATTAGTATTTATTGGTTTAACAACCTATGGATATTTAAAATTCCCAAATGGATTAGAATAAACAAAAAATAAGTTATGGTTTGAAAACCATAACTTATTTTATTATTATTTATTTTGAGAGTTGAGAAGTTAATATAATTCCATTGGTAAAAGATTATTAATGGAGATTTATATTAAGTTGATAATCAATGGGAAAGAAAATATGTTGGGCGGATTTACTTTCCCTATTAATATAATATGTTAATATTTTATGAAAAAAAAGTAATTTCATAAATTAGAAAATTATAATTTAACATTAATAATCTTATCCATTTTTTTTGTTTAAAATTGAGAAACACTTTTTTGCCTAATTTTGGTAATTATGGGTATAATATATCTGAGAATGATTAAACTGATTAAAAAGAGCACATAAAAAATAATTAATAACAATTTAATATTTTAGTAATATTAATTTATTAATATTTTTTTAAGCGATTTAAAAGGTTTATTTATTCTTAAAAATTATTGGAAAAGTGAAATAATGTTTGTGTGGAAAAAAATAAATTAGAAAACTATCAAAGGAAACATATTTACGTAAAAATGGAATATTAAAAAGGTTTGTTTAAGTTTGTTTAGATATTAATACTTTTGGTTATTAATATAATGAAGGATCTTATCTTATTAACAGAAACTTAATAAACAAGGCAATATAAAAAAGAATTTATTGATTAGAATAAAATTCTTTTTTTATTTTTTATAATTTTAGTTTAAAATATGTCTAGGAATAAGATTAGTAAAACAGATTTATTTACTTTACGATATAATTTAAGTAAATAAGTTTTATTAAACAAAGGAGCGAGTCTTAATGAGTGCGGATCACAATAAACGATTTTATGTTACTACCCCAATTTATTACCCAAGTGCGGAATTACATATTGGGCATGCGTACACTACTACTTTAGCAGATGTTTTAAAACGCTATAAAAAATTAGATAATTACGAAACATTTTTTTTAACGGGTAGTGATGAACATGGGGAAAAAATTGAAAAAAAAGCCAAGGAGGCCAACATTAGCCCTCTAGAATTTACTACTAAAATTGTTGATAATTTTAAATTGCTATGACAAGAATTAGGCATTGACTATGATAAATTTATCCGCACAACTGACCCGCAACACGAAACTGCGGTCCAGAAGATTTTTAGTAAGTTATATAATAATGGTGATATTTATGCGGGTGAATACGAAGGGTTATATTGTGTTAGTTGTGAAGAATTTGTGACTGAATCACAAATTGACAAAGAAAATCTAACCTGTTTAATTTGTAATAATGTTTTAAAAATTGTTAAAGAAGAAACCTATTTCTTTCGTGTCTCAAAATATAGCAAATTTTTAATTGATTATTATAATAACCATCCAGATTTTATTGAACCAGTAAGTAGTAAAAATGAAATGTTAAATAATTTTATTTTACCAGGGTTAACTGATTTATCAGTAACTCGTACTAGTTTTACGTGGGGAATTAAAACATTAGAAAATCCCCGCCATATTATTTATGTTTGAATTGATGCCTTATCAAACTATATTACCGCGTTAGGATATTTGTCAGATGATGAAACATTATTCCAGAAATTTTGAAATAATCCTGATGTTGAAATTGTGCAATTATTAGGAAAAGAAATTGCTCGTTTTCATATGATTTATTGACCAAGTATGTTAGAAAGTTTAGGATTACGTCAGCCCAATAAGTTACTTTCGCACGGTTGAATTTTATTTAAGGATACAAAAATGAGTAAATCAATCGGAAATGTCGTTAATCCGTTATACTTAATTAAAAAATATGGCCGTGATGCTTTACGCTTTTATTTATGTTATGAAATTCCAACCGATCACGACGGAAAGTTTTCTTATGAAATGTATTTAGAATCTTATAATACTAATTTAGTTAATAATATTGGAAACTTAGTCTCGCGAGTTACTAACATGGTAACAAAATATTTTAATGGTCAACTAAGGGCCACAGGTGAATTCCACAATGTTTTAATAGCTAAGGTTAAAGAAACAATTGATAATTATCATTTGGCGATGAATAAGTATCAAATTTCCAAAGCACTAACCGAAGTGTTAGGTTTATGTCAGTATGCCAATAAATATATTGAAGATAATAAACCATGAGAATTAGCAAAAGATAATGCAATGGATAAGTTGCATGAAATTTTAGCGGGGTTATCATATGCAATTGTAGTAGCAGCAGTCTTATTACAACCAGTTTTAATTGATAGTAGTCAAAAAATTGCTGATCATTTTAGTATTAATTTACAAGATTTATCATTTGCTGATTTAACTAACCAAAACATTATTTATGACAAAGTAATCAGTAAAAAAGATATTTTATTTAACCGTCTTGATATTAAAAAAGAATTGGAACAAATTACAACCGAATTAAAAAGTGAATAGGGGAATAAAAATGAAAGAATATGATGTGATTGTCGTTGGTGGTGGTCATGCCGGGGTGGAAGCAGCTCTTGTTGCCAGCCGAATGGGTAAAAAAACTTTAATGGTAACTCTAAGCAAAGATAAAATTGCTAGTATGCCATGTAATCCTTCAATTGGTGGACCAGCCAAGGGGATTGTGGTCCGTGAAATTGATGCCATTGGTGGTGAAATGGCGAAAGCCGCTGATAAAACAGCCCTGCAGATGAAACTTTTAAATTCATCGCGTGGCCCTGCTGTTTGAGCTTTACGAGCCCAATCCGATAAAATTAAATATGGAAAATATATGCAAGATATTATTAGTAACCAAGCAAACTTGGATCTTTTAACATTGCCTGTTGATGAATTATTAGTTAATAACCAACAGCAATGTTATGGGGTTGTTGTTGGGGGAGAACAAATTATTGCGAAAGCTGTTATTTTAACGACGGGAACTTATATGGCATCAGTTGTTTTACGTGGACAAGAAAAAAAATCATCAGGACCAGATGGTGAAATTACGACAAATGGGATTTCCGAACAATTAGCTGCTTTAGGATTTCGCTTAATTCGTTTGAAAACTGGAACCCCAGCGCGAATTAAACGTGATTCAATTGATTTTAGCAAAACTCAACCAGAACCGGGAAGCGATATGCCCCTGGCATTTTCGTATTCAACAAAAGATTTTTTACCTTTTGCAAAACAAGAATTATGCTGGTTAATTCATTCCAATGATGAAACCCACCAGTTAGTTACGGAAAATTTAACAAAATCAGCAATGTATTCGGGTAATATTGTGGGGAGAGGGCCACGCTATTGTCCAAGTTTTGAAGATAAGATTACCCGTTTTCCTGATAAATCTCGTCACCAGATTTTTTTAGAACCTGAGTCAAAAGAATTAGATACAATTTATGTCCAAGGTTTTTCCACTTCAATGCCAATTGATATTCAAGATCAAATGTTAAGAACCCTTCCGGGGTTAGAAAACTGTGAAGTTGCTAAATGAGCTTATGCAATTGAATATGATGCAATTGATCCCACCCAAATGACACATACCTTAGAAAGTAAGTTAGTTGCTAACTTATATACTGCAGGGCAAATTAATGGAACCAGTGGTTATGAAGAAGCAGCTTGCCAAGGTTTAATGGCCGGAATTAATGCTTGTTTAAAAATTGATCACCAGGAACCTTTTATTTTACGTCGCGATGAAGCTTACATCGGGGTGTTAATTGATGATTTAGTGACTAAGGGTACTGAAGAACCATATCGGTTATTAACATCACGAGCTGAATATCGCCTCTTATTACGCAATGATAATGCTGAAGAGCGCTTGAAACATTATGCCAAAAAATTTGGTTTAATTAGTGATGAGGAATGGGCAGATTACCAAGCAAATGTCGCTAGTTATAATCGTGTTTACCAATTATTAAAAGAAACAATTTTTGATCACCAGTCACCAATTATTTTACAGTTAAAAAATGATGGGATTATTATTAATGAAAAAATTAGTGCTTATAATTTATTAAAACGTCCCGATATTAATATTAAATATCTTGAAGCAGCGATTAGTGCCTTAAAAAATTTACCATCATTCTTAAAACAAAACTTGCTAATTAATATTCGTTTTGAAGGTTATATTAAAAAAGAGCAAGAAATTGCTTTAAAAACAATTAAACTTGAAAATAAAAAAATCCCCACTGATCTTAATTATGATGAGGTTGATAATTTAGCCATTGAAGCACGCGAAAAATTAAAATTAATTAAGCCAATTTCAATTGGCCAAGCAAACCGAATTTCAGGAATTAATCCTTCTGATATTCAGATGTTATTATTTCATTTAAAAAAAATTAGTAAGGATAGAGATGGAAGTGATGCTTAATGATGAAATTATATAATAGTTTAACTCGCACCTTAAGCAATTTAGACCAACCCGTGGTTAACATCTATTCTTGTGGACCAACTGTTTATAATTATATTCACATTGGGAATGCCCGCCCGCTAATTACGGTTGATTTATTAATAAATTATTTAGAATTTAATAATGTAAAGGTTAACTTTTTGCAAAACTACACTGATATTGATGACAAAATTATTAACCAAGCGCTTTGTGATCAAAAAACGGAAAAGGAAGTTAGTGAATTTTTTATTGCGGCTTTTCAAGAAGACATTACCCGTTTGCAAGTTCGCAAAGCTGATCGCTATGTTCCAATTAGTATGCACATTGAAGATATTATTAATTTTATTGCTGCTTTAGTTGATAAAGGTGCGGCCTATGCTGTGGCAGGGAATGTTTATTTTGCGATTGATAAATACGAAACGGAATATGGCCGCTTATCCAATAAAGTTATCAGTGAATTAACATCGGGGGCTCGTATTGAAGTTGATCCGGCAAAAAGGAATCCCCTTGATTTTACTTTATGAAAAAAAACAACCACTGGCATCTTATTTGATTCACCGTGAGGAAAGGGCCGCCCGGGATGGCACACTGAATGTGCGCTCTTAATTGATTTATATTTTGATCATCAGACAATTAATATTCACACAGGAGGGATTGATTTAATTTTTCCCCACCATGAAAATGAACGAATTCAGTATTTAGCAAAGAACCAAAAAGAAATTGCTGATATTTGGTTACATAATGGTCATTTAAACTTAGATAATGAAAAAATGAGTAAGTCATTAGGAAATATTATTCCCTTACGCCAATATCTTGATGAGTATGGTGCAAATAGTTTGAAGTATTTAATGTATTCAACAAATTACGCCCAACCTTTAAATATAACAGATGATCTAATCCAGTATGCCATTAATGAAACCAACAAAATTTTTAATTTATTAAAAAATCTTAACCGTTATTTAGGACAACATAATTTACAGCTTAATTTAAAAGAGCGGGGGGAAAACTTAATATTAGCTAATGATCATTTAGCCAATAATTTAAATACTCCCAATGTTTTAACTGTCGTTAACAATTTAATGAAAACTCTTAACCACCAGTTAAAAGAAAACAACTTAGATTTAATAATGACAGGTGATTTTTATAACATTATTTTTAATCTCTTAAATTTTAATTTTAGATTGCCAAAAATAACTCCTGAAGTACTTGAATTATTAGCCCAATGGGAAACATATAAAAAAGAAAAAAAATATGATAAAGCTGATCAAATTAGAAGTCAGTTAATCCAAAAGGATATTATTTAAAATGAAAAATAAAAACATTAATGTTGTGGGAGCTGGTCTTGCCGGTTGTGAAATTGCTTACCAATTAGCTAAGCGTGGATTGCCGGTAAACCTTTACGAAGTAAAACAAGTTAAAAAGAATCCCGTCCAGAATTTAGATTCCTTTGCTGAATTGGTTTGTTCTAATTCTTTTCGTAGTAAGTCAGTAGAGAATGCGAGCGGGATTTTAAAAGAAGAATTAAAAATGTTAGATTCTTTAATTATTAAAGCAGCATTGACAAGTGCAATTCCAGCTGATGATGCTTTAGCAGTTGACCGTCAACTTTTTAGTAACTATGTAAGACAACAGTTAGTTAATAATCCCAATATTACTATCCATCATACGGAGTTTGAAACGATAAATCCGCGGGACATTACCATTATTGCTTCTGGCCCGTTAACAACTGAAAAGTTACAAGAAGAATTAACTAAAATTATTGGTAAAAAAGCATTATATTTTTATGATGCTTCCGCACCAATTATTACCAAAGAAAATATTGATTTTACAAAAGTTTATTATCAAGCTCGTCATAGTGCGGCAAAAGATTATCTAGTTTGTCCATTATCAGAACAAGAATTTAATTTATTGCACCAGGAGTTGGTTAGTGCTTCGACAGTAGCATTAAAAGAATTTGAGAAATATTTTAAGGGTTGCCAACCAATTGAAGTACTAGCCAAACAATCTAAGAAGTTATTATTAAACGGGCCAATGAGCCCCAATCATTTAGAAGATGACCATGGTAATTTGCCTTATGCTGTTGTACAACTACGAAAAGATAATTTAATTGATACTTTATATAATATTGTAGGATGACAAACAAATTTAACCTGACCCGAACAAAAAAGGATTATTAATAATTTTATTCCGGGGTTAGCGAAGGTAGATATTGTTCGTTATGGAGTGTTGCATAAAAATAACTATATTAATTCCCCAAAGTTATTAAACCAGTCATTACAATTAAAGAAAAATCCGAATATTTTCTTTGCTGGTCAAATTACTGGTGTTGAAGGTTATTTAGAATCAACAGCGAGTGGCTTATATTGTGCTCTGAATGTTTATCAATATTATCATCACCAAAAACCGCTGATCTTTCCCCCGACAACAGTATTAGGATCATTAATGAATTATGTTACTAATCCTCGGCAAAAAAATCTAAAGCCAATGAAAGCAAATATCGGGATCATTCCAGTACTAGGTCAATCTTATGATAGTAAGAAGGCGAAAAATCTCGCAATTTATGAGCGGGCAATGCAAGCATTAGCAACTTTAATTTCTGATAATAGCATCTTAAATCCTGCGCGTTAGTTGTATTATTAATATGTAATTTATGCATTTTTTGTTAAGAAAGGGTAAATATTATGCAAGAATATATGTATATTTATGGAATCAATGCTGTTAAAGAAAGTTTACTTAATAAGAATATTAAAATTAAATGTTTATATGTTAGTGAAAACAGTAAGTTAATAACAGAAATTATTACAATCGCTCACAAAGGACATGTTCCAGTTAAACAAGTTAGCAAACAAACTTTATTAAAATTAACAAATAGTGAAAAAACCCAAAATGTGGTGTTAGAAATTTATAAGCCACAATACTATTTGTTGGAAGAATTAGTAATGAAAGCACGTCAAAAACAATATCCGTTTTTACTAATTCTTGATCAAATTTTTGATCCCCATAATTTTGGGGCAATTTTACGAACTTGTGATATGTTTGGCGTTGATGGGGTTATCATTTTGGATAAACGTCAAGTTGAGTTAAATGCGACAGTGGCAAAAACATCAGCGGGAGGATTTAACTATGTTCCAATTTGTAAAGTTAATAATTTAACAAATGCAGTGGAATACTTAAAAAAACAAGGTTATTGA
Source organism: Spiroplasma sp. DGKH1 (assembly GCF_040940205.1). NCBI lineage: Bacteria > Bacillati > Mycoplasmatota > Mollicutes > Entomoplasmatales > Spiroplasmataceae > Spiroplasma > Spiroplasma sp. DGKH1. The sequence goes on from NZ_JASTWG010000005.1 coordinate 61,883, forward strand.
ATTTATGCGACTAGTTTAAATGACAAGGCCCAACGAGTTGATAGTTTAGAATATGACACTCCGATTGCCTTAATTTTAGGGAATGAAGGGGAGGGAGTTAGTCAAAAATTATTACAACACGCTGATTTTAATATTTTTATTCCGACAAATGGCCATTTAGATTCCTTAAATGTATCAGTTGCCGCTGGAATTTTAATTTACCAAATTAAAAACTCCCAACAGCAACTATAAAATAGTAAGGAGGTATTATGAGAGATGAATGAATATGAATTATTATATTTATATCAAGATGAACATAATGAAAAAGCCCTCTTAAATTTATATAAAATTTATTGTCAAAAATTAGAAACTAGTAAACGGCGAACTTACCATAAATACTTTAGTTTGCCCGTGGAATTAGAAGATTTAGAAACAATTAAATATTTTTCAATTATGAAAAGCGCCCAGATTTATAATCCAACTTCAAAGAAAAAATTAAGTGATTTTATTGAACAAAGATTTATTTGAGATATCCATAATTATTTACGAAAGCATTTGAACAGCAAACATTATGTTCTGAATGGTTATTTAAAAATGTTGGGAACCACTAATTTTGACCAAGATAGTGCGGTGAATCTTGAACAAGATTTATTAGAAGCAGAAACCCTTATTTTAATTAAAGAATATTTGTTGACAGTCTTATCACCCCTTGAGAAAAAGGTTTTTCTTTTTTGGATAAGAGGATATAATATAAGAGTAATCTCACACGAATTAGGGTTAACATACCGCCAAGTTGATAATGCCCAACAACGGATTATGAAAAAAATTCGAGATTTTAGTAAAAATAATGCATCTTTGGTATAATTTTTGGTATTAATATACTATAATTAAATATGGTGAAATAAAATGCGCGAAAAAATCATATTAGTATGTTCAGAATGTTTAAATCGTAACTATATTACTTATAAAAACAAGTTAACTCATAAGGAACGTTTTGAAATTAAAAAGTTTTGTAAAACATGTAATAAGCATACAATTCATAAGGAAACACGGTAGGTGATAAAAGATGAGTAATAATAAGGATAAAAAACCAACAAAAGCTCCCAAAGAACCAAAAGTAAAAGCGGAAAAATTAACCAGAGCCGAACGTAAAGAACAACGTGCCCAATTAAAAGTTGAACGGGCTGCCGCAATGTTCCAAAAACGTAAAGCAAAAGAGGCCCCAATTAAAATTGGTAGCGTTAAGGAACCAACCGCAGTGGATGAAGCACCAACCGCGGAAAAACCTAAAAAAAGTTTTTTTAGTCGTAAAGGTGAAAAAAAAGATAAAGACCGGATTAATTGAAAATTAGCTTTCCGTGAATTTCCAGTAAAAATGGCAAAAGAAGTAAGCCGGATTCGCTGAGCACGGAAAGGTAGTCTCGGGAGAAAGTTTTTAATTACAATTCTTTTTATTATCGCATTTGCAGTATTTTTCTTCTGTCTAGATGAAATACTATCACATGTTTTAAAAGTCGCACATATTATTTAAAGAGAATAAAATAATTTAAAAAAGGGGTAAAACAATGAGTGAAAATAATTCAAATGTAACACAAACTAACCAACCAGAACTTGATGATATTAATAAGTATAAAGGGAAATGATATGTTATTAATAGTTATTCCGGACATGAAGATCGTGTGCGCGATGACTTAATCCAACGGGTAGAATCTTTGAATATGAAAGATGTTATTTTTGACATCCGCGTCGTCAAAGAAATTATTCCTCCAAAAGGAAAGGGCAAAAAACCAGTTGAAAAAAACCTTTATCCAGGTTATATCTTTATTAATATGATTATGAATGATGATGCTTGATATATTGTACGGAATACCACTGGTGTTACTGGGTTTATTGGGTCATCAGGGCGGGGAACAAAACCATTTCCGCTAACCGATCAAGAAGCGCGGACAATGTTAAGTAAAGCAACTTCTTTTAAAGAAGCCCAAACAAATAAAAAAGTTAAAAAGGTTTATGTTGCTAATTTTGAAGTTAATGATTATGTAAAAATCATTGCTGGTCCGTTTACTGATATGGAAGGACAAGTTACAAAATTAGATACCACAAAGGGAATGGCAACTGTTAATTTAGAAATGTTTGGACGCTTAACACCAACTGAAATTCCTTTTGATCAATGTGAACCAATTAAATAGTATTTAGCCCCATGCCAAATTTACAACAAAGAATTACTGACCCCCAGTTTTTTGCTAAGAATGCCATTACTGTTGCCCAAAGTTTATTAAATAAGTATTTGGTGCGGATTATTGATGGCAAAAAAATTATTGCGCGTATTGTCGAAGTTGAAGCCTATGATGGTCCAACCGATGATGCTAATCATGCTTTTAATAATAAAAGGACAGCTCGCAACGAAACATTATTTTGAAAAGGCGGGTTTGTTCATATTTTTATTATTTATGGGATGTATTATTGTTTAAATTTTGTTTGTGACCAGGAAAATTACCCCAGTGCGGTTTTAATTCGCGCTTGTGAAATTATTAGTGATGAACGTCAGGAACTTTTTCAACCTAACTTTAAACTAGCTAATGGTCCCGGAAAAGTATGTCGCTATTTAAAGATTGATAAAACTAATGATGGGTTAGATTTATTAACGAATGATGAATTATTTTTACTAGATAATGAAGAATTGCCACCAAGCGCAATTGTAACAACGCCCCGGATTAATGTTGATTATGCTATTGTGGCAAAAGATCATTTATACCGGTTTTATATTAAAAATAATCCCGCCATATCAAAGAAATAAATAATAAAAAGGTGAAACAATGAGTACAGAGAAAAATGAAATATGAAAAGTCCATCCTGATTTTCCTCACTTGGAATTTAGTAACTTAGGACGAATTCGGAACAGTCAAACGAAACAAATTAAAGAATTAAAAAAACCGAAAAATACTAACTATTTTTTAATTCGCCGTCGGGTTGATAATAAAACAAAAACAAAACCACTCCATCGTATTTTAGTTGAACTATTTATTGGTCAAGTTCCCCATAATATGACTGTTGATCATATTAACGGAAACCCCCGTGATAACCGGGTGGAAAATTTGGAAATTGTTTCACGGAAAGAAAACACCGTTCGGCAAATTAAAATGTGGTCTCATCCGCATAGTTTTTATGACCGCCAGTTAATCCAAGCCCATAATGAAAAAAGATGGTTATATAAAGATACCCTTTATAATTGAATTGATTTATTAAAACTGCTTTATCGCCAAAATATTATTTATTATCAAGTTCGGTGAAGAAGCAGTAAAGAGGGAAGAATTGGTTATTTGCCAAATGGCGAAGTAATTAAGCGAGTTAAATTTAAAGAAATGGAAGAATTACTTGATGAGTAATTTCCGCAAAAAATTTAATCTTAATAATCACCACTAATTTAAATATTAGTGGTTTTTATATTTAGTACTTTTAAAAATAAAAAAAAGAATAATTAACATTATTCCTTTTAAAACTTTACGTGGTTATCAATTCCGACACAAAGATTTAAGTCAACATAACCATGGTAACCTAATTTAATTGCATCAACTAAAGTTGCGGAGACACAAACATCCAGAGCCACTCCAACAATACAAAGGTCAGTGACATCGTGCGCTTTTAAATATTCATCTAATCCGTTGCTAGTATGATCATCATCAAAGAAACCACTATAACTATCGGCATTTAACTTTGTTCCTTTTAAAATAATTTTGTCAAAACTACTTTCTGCTAAATTATATAATTCACTACCCTTACTATTTTGAATACAATGGGGCGGTCAGATTTCAAATGAGCAATGGTGTGCCGGGTGTCAGTCTTTTGTGGCAATGACTAAGTCATTATTATTTTTATATTCGTTAATTAATGCTAATAATGGTTTTTGCAGTTTTTCTCCATCTTTAACATATAATGACCCGCTCGGATCAACAAAATCATATTGGTAATCAATAACTATTAAGGCCTTTTTCATTTTTATTTACTCCTTTATTTATTAATATTATTATGATAACACTAGAAATTGATATAATAAATAATAAAGGAATAAATAGTAAGGAAACTGCAAGATGATTGAAATAATTACAAATGTTCTGCCCAATTTAATAATTAGTGAGGACCAACAAAACCAGTTAAAAATTTATTATGACTATTTAATTGCCCAAAATAAAGTAATGAATTTAACTGCCATTACCGATGAAGAAGAAGTATATTATAAACATTTTTTAGATTCATTATTATTATTAAAACATTATCAAATTAGTGAAAATAGTAATATTTGTGATGTGGGAAGTGGGGCTGGTTTTCCGGGAATTGTGTTAAAAATTATTAATCCTCATTTTAAGTTAACTATTATTGAAGCGTTAGCAAAACGCTGTAAGTTTTTAACTAACTTAGTTACTAAACTTAATTTAACTAATGTTACTATTATTCATGCTCGAGCTGAAGAATATAGTTACGATCATCCTGAAACATTTGATATTATTCTTTCGCGAGCAGTTGCTAACTTAGGAATGTTATTAGAATTAACTGTGCGATTAGCAAAAGTTGGTGGTTTGTTAATTTGTTATAAAGGTGCTAATATAAAAGCAGAATTAGCTGCTAGTCAAAAAACAATTGCGGTTTTAGGGTTAGAACTAATTGATTTACAATATGAAAATATTGACCACTTAGGCGAACGAAATATTTGTTATTTTAAAAAACGTCAACCAACTAATAGTAAATACCCCCGCCATTTTAGTCAAATAAAAAAATCACCAATTGGTTAAAGTGTTATATAATATAATTGAATATTTTATTATTAAATTAGATAGAAAAGAGGATAGGAATTAGATGGGAAAAATCATTGCGGTTACTAATCAAAAGGGTGGCGTTGGAAAAACAACAACTTCGATTAATTTAGCAGCTGGCTTGGCGTTACATGGTAAAAAAATACTATTAATTGATATTGATCCCCAGGGGAATGCAACAACGGGGATTGGAACCAATAAAGATGATATTTCAGAAAGTATGTATGATGTCTTAATTGGGCAAGTACCATTGAAAAATATTATTATTCCAAATATTATTCCGAATGTTGATTTGGCTCCCGCGACAATTTCCTTAGCCGGAGCGGATATTTATTTAATGGAACAATCAGAAGATAGTCAAAGTTTATTATTAGACCGCATTAAACCAGTGCGTGATAATTATGATTTTATTTTAATTGATTGTCCCCCCTCATTAGGATTAATTAACCGGAATGCCTTAGGTTGTGCTGATTCCGTTTTGATTCCTATCCAAGCCGAATACTATGCGTTAGAAGGATTAGCCCAGTTATTAAGTTCAATTCGGTTTGTTCAAAAAATGTTTAATAAGAATTTAACAATTGAAGGAATTGTCTTAACAATGTTTGATTCCCGCACCAAACTATCTTTTGAAGTAATGAGTGAAGTTAAAAAATATTTTAATGAAAAGGTATATAAGACTTATATTCCCCGCAATATTAAAATTAGTGAATCACCATCCCACGGGTTAAGTATTTTTGATTATGATAAGGGCGGCGCTGGTGCAATTGCTTATCGGGAATTAACAAAGGAGGTTTTAGCAAATAATGGCAACTAAAAGCAGATTAAGTTCAAAAGGTTTAGATAAAATCTTTGGTGAAGGTATTAATGATGTAATTAAAGAAATTGAAAATAATGAAGAATTAAAAGAAACAGCTAGTGAAATTAAGTTAGCAGAAATTCTGCCTAATCCTCACCAACCCCGCAAGGTTTTTAAGGAAGAGGAATTGCAAGAGTTATCAACTTCAATTAAAAAACACGGAGTTATTCAACCAGTAATTGTTAAAAAAACAACAAATGGTTATTATTTAGTCGCGGGAGAACGTCGTACCCGTGCGGCAAAACTAGCTGGTTTAACCACAGTTCCGGCAATAGTTGTTGATTTTGATGATCAGCAAATGAAAGAAGTTGCGTTAGTAGAAAACATTCAACGTGTTGATTTAAATGCCATTGAAGAAGCTAATGCCTATAAAGAATTGTTAGATTTATTAGATATTACCCAAGAAGAATTAGCAAACCGAATTGGTAAGTCACGTAGTCATATTGCCAATACAATGCGGTTATTAAATTTACCAAAAGAATTGCAAGCCGATGTCTTAGAAGGAAAATTAACAATGGGGCAAGTAAAACCATTAGTAAGTTTACAAGCAGATGTTAGTGAAGTTAAAAAAATTGCTCACCAAATTATTAAAGATAATATGAATGCCCGCCAAGTTGAAGAATTAGTTAAACGTTATAATAATGGGGATAATATTAGTATTAAACTAAAACCGGTTAAAAAACCGGAACAACGAACAATTAATGAATTCTTAGAAAATAAAATTATGCGGAAATTAGGAACCAAAGTAATTATTGATAAGGATAAAATTATTATTAATTACTTAGGAGTTAAAGATTTGAACCGGATTCTTGAAATTTTAGGTTTAACAGATGAATAGAAAGCGAGTATTACTATGCCGTTAAAAGTAGGAATCGTTGGTTTACCAAATGTTGGTAAATCAACATTATTTAATGCGATTACTAATTCCCAAGTTGAAGCAGCCAATTATCCGTTTGCGACAATTAACCCAAATGTCGGGGTGGTCGAAGTGCCTGATGAACGAATGCAGCATTTAATTGAAATCTTCCAACCCCACAAAGCAATTTATACAACCTTTGAATTTTATGATATTGCTGGGTTAATTGCCGGAGCTAGCAAGGGTGAAGGGTTAGGAAATGCTTTCTTAGCTAATATTCGTGATACCGATGCCATCTGTATGGTTGTTCGTTGTTTTGAAAACAAAGATATTACCCATGTTGAAGGAAGCATTGATCCGCTCCGTGATATTGAAATTATTAACTTAGAATTAATTATTGCAGACCAAGAACAAATTGAAAAACGGATTAATAAAATTGCTAAACGGGCCCAAACCTTAAAGCAAAAAGATGATGTTTTTGAATATGAACTTTTGCAAAAACTAGACCAGCAGTTAGCCGCAAATAAATTATTAAAAGATTTAGTGTTAACTCCCGAAGAACACAAAGCAATTAAAAATTTTAATCTCCTAACAATTAAACCTTTTATTTATGTCGCAAATATTGCCGAAACTGATTTACAAACAAAAACCAACCCATATGTTGAAAAAGTGCAACAGTATGCTAAGGACAATAATATTGAAGTTGTGACGATTTGTGCCCAAGTTGAACAAGAGTTATCAACTTTAAATGAGGAAGAAAAAACAATTTTTATGGCAGAATATGGGATTCAAGAGTCCGGATTAAGCCAGTTAATTAAAAAATCTTATGCGTTGTTAGGTTTACAAACTTTCTTTACCGCTGGAAAACAAGAAGTTCGCGCTTGAACTTTCAAAAAAGGGGCAACAGCTCCTGAATGTGCTGGAATTATTCATACTGATTTTGAAAAAGGTTTTATTAAAGCAGATATTTATGCTTACCAAGATTTAATTACTTATGGTAGTGAAAAAGCAGTAAAAGAAAATGGTAAAATGCGCAGTGAAGGAAAGACTTACATTATGCAAGATGGTGATATTTGTTTCTTCAAATTTAATGTTTAGGAGTGGTTTTTATGCGAGTTGGTAATAGTTATGATTTACATAATTTAATTCCCGGAGAATTTATTTACTTGGGAGGGGTAAAAATTCCTTGTCAATATCAAGTTCAAGCAATTTCAGATGGCGATATTTTATTACATACCATTAGTGAAGCTATTATTGGTGCCTTAGGGTTAGGTGATTTAGGAGAATGGTTTGATGAAACTAATGTGGGATTATCTTCCCAAGTTATTCTGACCAAAGCACTGCAATTATTAAAGGACCAAAACTACGAAATTGCTAATGTTGATAGTACTATTATTGTTGATAGACCCAAACTGCAACCCCATAAAAAAAATATCAAAGATAATTTAGTGAAGTTATTAAATGTAAATTCAAGTCAAGTTAATATTAAAGCAACAACTTCTGAACAAAATTTTCCTAGTATTATTCAAACTTATACAACAGTGTTATTAATTAAAAAATAATATTAAAATTTTTTTAAAAGTTTACCAATTATTTCAAAATTTCTTAAAAAACTAGCAAGAGATACCTTGCTTTTTTTTTTTTTTTTGGAATAATGAAGTTGTTTAGCGAAAAAGTGAGGGGAAGAAAATGAAAAAATTATTAAGTATTTTAGGCTCGCTTTCTTTAATTGGGACTTCAGCGGTTTCTGTTGTTGCTTGTTCTGGTACTAGTGGTAGTGATACAGACGCTTTATTAGAAGAAGCCTTAACAAGTACCAAAAGTTTATCAAAATTAATGATTATGAGCCGTCATGAAAATTTAAATTTAACACAAGCGGGGGCTAATTCATTTATTAGTCATGATAGTGTTAATAATGCATTAAGTAACGGGGGAATTAATCTAGGGGATAACCATGGTTTTATTAAGTTAGATACTTTATATAACCAATGAAAAAATTGATTTGCAACCGCAAGTCAAGATGAATTTAAGGATTTAGGAGATTTCATTCAAAAAGATGATCCCGAAACAATGGACCAGTTTTATTGATTAAATGGTGATTCGTCTAATTTAAATACGGGAGGAATCAATAGTTTAGATTCTAATTTATATACTAACTCAACCACTGTTAATAATGGTTTAAGCAATATGGATACAGTATTAAAATTATTTGATAAAAATTCACTAGATAGTATGGTTAAATTATTATCAACTTTTTTACCAACAACAAAAACTGAAGGACAAGGGCCATATGGTTCAGGAAACCTTAATATGATTTATAAAGATTATGCGGTGGGGATTATCGTCAATGGAGTTCAAGGAATGTTTTTGAATGCTGTGTATAAAGTTGCTGCAAATGGTGACGGAAGACAAAAGGCCACTGCTTTATATGGTCAGGACCTTTATACTAAGTTATTTGGTAATCCAGATAATAATTCAATTGTAGATGATGATGGAAATAAAGCCCTTTGAAATAAAAGTGATACAAAAAAAATTGGTGATGACACCGGATTATTTGGACAAACTATTAAAGATCAAATTGCCTTAGTTAAACCTAATCTTGATCCATCAACTGCTCACGATGATGATTTCTTTGGATCAGACTATGCTGTTTGGCAAGATGGTGTAAAAAAAATCTTAAAAGATAGTACAACATTATTAGGAATTGCAATGGCTGCTGCACATGCTAAACCTGCGCAGTTTGATGAATTTATGCATTTAACAGATAATGATCCCGGAATTAAAGCGATGGAACTAGGGATGCAAATAAAATTACATATTAATTTAAAATTTAGTGATGTTAATTATAAATTATTTTTATCAGGAATAAACCAATTTTTAACTTCCTTAGTTAATTTTGAAGGTGATGATACAAGCTGAGATGCTTTAGGCAATGATAGTAATTACAAATGAACGACAATTGATAAATTACACCACGCAACGTTAGGAAAAGATGAAACTGGAGCTTATGATAAATTTTGAGCTTCAAATAACAATACTAATTATCGTGATGAAGTAAATCAAATAATGGGTTATGATCCTAGCGGAACATCACCAACTGGATTTGTTAAAAATTCATTATATGATGTTTTATATTCATGAGGACACGATAACAATGGTGACATGTATAATGCTTTATACGGTCCGGAGGGTGCCTTTGCCAAAGGATTAATTGATTTTAACAAATCAGCTGATTTTGTCTATGATAATTTATATGGACCATGGTTAGATGACAATAAATATTGAACATATGAAAATATCAAACATCAATATGATGCAACAGGAAAATTAGCAGCAGTCTCATTTGATATTGAATACCATGGGTTAGGAGATTTATCAACAAATCTTGATGCCCATAAACAAGCTGTTGATTTAGATAAATTAAAAAATGATGAACAATATCGTGCTAGTTGAAACGGAACTGGATTATATTTTGATCCAGCTGACCCTAGCAAAGTTCTATACGGACAAGTAAAAAATAAATACCATGTTGAGTGAACAAACATTGGAACTTCAGTTCTTAATGATATGATGTTAACTGATATGAAATGATACCAACCAAATGGTGTTGATTATTATTACTTGTAATTTAATAGGGTAGAAAAACATTATTCAGTTTATGAAGAATAAAAAAGGATAATGTTTTTCTTAGGTAGGAAGAAGATAATATGAAAAAGAATTTTTTGTTAATTAAGCAAAATTTACTAAGCGCTTTAAAAAGTAAAATTCAATTTATTGTTCTTTTCGTGCTCCTTTTTTTATCTTCTTTAATTATTGCCTTATTTTCTTCTACAATTGACCGGTTAAATAAAGCAAATGCTTTTTTAGACCCAACCAGTGCGGAGTATGATTATTCGTATGCTTTTGAATCGCGTGATACCAATAAAGCAAACTTACAATCATTTACCCCGCTTTTTGCCCTTAGTGATAACTATGTCTCATATAATGATTTACAAGATCATGTTTTTTCGTTTCCAACTTTAACAATTGGGGGTAAGGATAGTGCGTTACGAGCTTTAACAACCAGTGATTATCTTATTACTGTTGATAGTACTAACCACGCCATCTTAACATGAACATCAAAAAACCAATTTTATAATTTTAATTATAATGGTGCTGATTTTAAAAACTCCCTAATTGGTCAGTTATATTCTAAAGCCAAAGCTAGTTTTGATGGGGCTTATCAACAGGAAGTTAACGCTAGTATTGCTAACTATCTTTTATTTTTAACGCACACTAAAATTACCGATAATATTAATCAGATGTTAACTGGTTTAATTAACTATAATTTAAATAAAGCCGTTAATCCATGAACAAAAGATAATGTTAATGCCAAGTTTAAAGATTGAGTAAATTATAATGGTACTGGTACGCAATGAAATCAACACATTGATATTAACCATCCTACTAATATTGCTGTCATTAAAGAAGACCAAACCAAAGCGAATCCCATTATTAGTAATGATTTTTTTGAACAAGGTTTAAATGGGAATTTGGGCAGTGTTTATCAATATGAATATTATGATAATGGTAGTGGGAACTGAAAAAATGGCTATAGTTATTTTTATGGGGGTAGTATTTTAACTTCCACACAATTTAAGGATCCCTCAGCGCCCGAAAATTATGGTTCGTTAACAATTGGGAGTTTATATGATAGTAGTTATTATCTTTTCAATAGTAGTTTTCGTGGGCACACAAACTTAGAATTTTTCCAACTTTATAATAAGTTATTAGGATTAAATGCGGGTTTTAATGTTTTTGACCGCCGCGAGTTCATTACTTGGGATACCAAAAATAATGTCAAGTTTAAATTAGTTGATAAAAATAGTGTTAATTTAAAAATCTTTCGCTCATTACCAAGTTATAATCCCAACTTTTGACGCTATGTGGTAATTACGCCGGGCTATGCCAAAAAACATCATTTACAATTAGGTGATCATATTAGTGTTAATAATTATCAACAGGACCAGGATTTAGTAATTGGGGCGTTTGGAAGTGACTCGCAAAATGGTTATCCAACAATTTACGATGTTGATGTGTTACCAAATGCTAATAGTGAAGCGACAATTTATGTTACTTCTGATGTTTTTGCCAATGACAAATTAGGTAATCCAACAACAACATCAGAAACTTCCCGGGTATTTTTAAAAGCAATTACTAATAATAGTAATATTAATCTGTTTCAACAGCATTTCACTGATGAATATAACAATATTTTAAAAAACTATCTAGGGATTAAAAACAATACTCCGGTGGCAAGTCAACTAAAGATTCAAAGCAAAGATGAAGGACCAAAAATTTATAATCGTTATCAAATGTTGGGAAATGTAATTCATATTTTTACCATTGTTACAACGGCCATTATTATTTTCTTTGGAGTTATTGTGTTATTTGCCTTATGAATAATTATTAAAAAACAAATTGAAAAAGAAAAAAATAAAATTGGAATTTTAAAATCATTAGGTTATAACCAAGTTCAAATTGCATTGGCGTATTCTTTTTATCCCTTAATTCCAATTATTGTCGGTGTTATTTTTGGTTGGGTAATTGGGTTAGTATTGCAAATTCCGATTATTGGGGTTTTTAGTAATTTCTTTACCTTGCCAAGCCAGTTTAATGCTTATTATCCATCATTATTTTATAGTTTACTTGGTTTTCTAGTCCTATGTAGTCTAGTATGTTTCTTTATTTCACTGCGAATGATTTCCATTAATACCTTAGATTTAATTAACTTTAATAAAAATTTACGTCCTAATTCGTTAATTTTAAAACTAAGAGCAAATTTACCATTAAAACGATTTAATACGAAATTTAAATTTTCAATTGCGGCAGTTTCGGTTAAAAAAATTGTGATGATTTTTGGCACAATGTTAATTGCCACTTTTGCAATTACGATGGCAATTGCTTTGCCAGTAACTGGTTCTTCAATTGTCCGTGATTATTATAAGTATTGGAATTTTAAAAACGAAACCGATTATGAAGCGCCGATTCCCAATTCACCAATTACGCGTTATGATGTTTACCAATGACAAGGAGTAGGGCACGGTAATAGTATTGATTATCCCTTAGCAAACAACGGAGTGATTCCTAAGTATTATCATTCAATCGGTAATCCAACATGACGAGAAACTAGCAAAATTAATACCAATGAATATGATCCAACCATTGATAAAGGTGGTAATTACCCCAGTGAACTTATTAATATGCTAGGGTATAACTTACTAGCCTTTCGGGGCGCTAATATTTCCATTGGATCATTACAAAAAATTTTAGATGATTATCGTGACCCAACTACCGGAAAACCAGATGACCAAATCCAGTTTATGGTTGATAATGTTGCTTGTACAGTTTTACCCAAAATTGCCGGAATTAACCATAGTTTAGTTGGTGATTGAAAATCATGTATTCAACAAACGGTGAGTGCCTTAGCCCCCGCTTATTTAATGGAATATTGGAATAAATCAGTTGAACGTCAAAATGAGTTTACAATTGCTGCGCAAACCGTGCCCTATGATCAAGCAAATGATGAGTTCTTCACAAAATTTACTTCAACTGTGCAATTAAACAACCAAGCGGTAGGGATTGCAACATATGGGATTAATCCAAATAGTCGGATGATTACTTTTAATAAGGATTTATTACAACAAGATAAATATCAAAATAATACAATTCCAATTTTAATCAATCAGGCTTTTGAAAAACGTTATAACTATCATGTTAATGATATTATTAGGGCCCAACCAAACGTTGATATTCTAACTTATACAAATACCTTAGGCCAAGCAGTTCCAATTGATCCGACCTGGTGAGTTTATAATGATACTTTAGACAATGACCACGGTATTGATTCGTATGATCCGAGCAAGGATATTCCCCTCGACCAAATTGATTTTAGCCACCTAAGTTATGGAAATTCTGATTTAGTTAAATATAACGGGGTAACTAATCCTAGCCGTTATACGGCCTTAGAATATGGCTATTATGATCCTACCTATACTGATAGTAGTGGAAATCACGTTCGCCCATATTATTTAATGAAAAATATTTTATTAAAATTACCAGCAACGGGGGTCAATGGGATTGACCTCAATAAAGTTATTGTGAATGACAAAAATCCGTCGGGCAATCCGTTCCCCTCGTTAATTGATGGCAAATACGGGGTTGTTCGTACCCGTGATAATAGTTATGTTATCCGTCCTTTTGATTGAAATTATAGTGTTATTGCAATTACTAGTGTGCAACAAGTATTTGGTGACGCTGGAATTCCAACCCAATGATATACCGAAGCATTTAAAACCGGATTGTTAAAGATTGCGAATGCCAATGATTTAGCAAGTAATCCTTATCAAAAGAAAGTTAATTATCAGGTCGTTGGTGTTCAAAATTCTTATGAAAAGCCATTAATTTATTTAAATCAAAATATTGCCAACCAGTTATTAGGTTATGCCACAACTTATCACCAGGATCTGGGGATTCCCACTTATTTTAATGGGAAATTTACCTTTGACTCCGAACCAACTGACCAAACAACCAGATTAGGGTTAGCTTCCATAACTGGGGGATATGATATTAATAATTTTAATGATAACTTTAACTGAATGGTCAAGGATAATAATATGATTAGTACAAAAATTGATATTTTAGACCGGGTTGCTCTAATTGCCTTAATGTTAGGAATTGCCTTTATCTTAATTATTATTTTTGCCGCAATTGCGATTGTTACTATGATTACTAATTTATTTGTTAACCAGTTTAGTAAGATGATGGCCTTATTGCGGATTCAAGGATATACCAACCGGGAAATAAACTCCTTTACCTTAGGGTTATTTACCCCAATTGTGGTGATTGCTCTTATCCTTGGTTTTGTTGCCGGCTGGTTTGCCATTGTCGGGGGAATTAATATTTTTGAAAATGCCCATCTGCTTGTGCTCCCTTATTCATTTACTTGGTATTTAATTATTATTGTCTTATGTACAATTGCCATCATTTATTTAGTAACTTATCTGTTATCGGCCCATAGTTTACGAAAAATGCACATCCAAGAGCAAGTTGCCTTATTGGATGAATAGAAATTACGAGGATTAATTCGTAATTTTTTTGTCTTTTTTAAGAAAATACTTATATAATTATTATGTTAAGGGTAGGAAAAATACCAACATTGAGAAGGAGTTATAATGGAAAAGAAAATTAGATTACGATATGCTCCCAGCCCAACGGGATTCTTACATATTGGAAACACCAGAACAGCATTATTTAATTATTTATTAGCAAAACACTACCAGGGTGCTTTTATTTTAAGAATTGAAGACACTGATGTTGAACGAAATGTGGAAGGAGCAATTGCCTCGCAACTAGATAATTTACGTTGATTGGGGATTGAACCAGACGAAACTATTGATAAACCTGGTCAATATGGACCATACACCCAGTTAGAAAGATTACAAACATATGCTCAATATGCCAATAAGTTGTTAGCCACTAAAAAAGCATATTATTGTTTTTGTACGGCTGCGGAATTAGAAGCATCTCGGGAAAAACAACTAGCCCAAGGTTATGCTTCACCCCGTTACGATCGTCGATGCTACCGTCTTTCAGAAACTGAAGTTAATGAAAAATTAAAAAATAATGTACCAAAAAGTATTCGTTTTTTTGTTCCTGATCAGGAAAGTTATGATTTTAATGATTTAGTGCGCGGACCAGTTCATTTTGAATCAAAAGATCTTGGTGACTGAGTAATTATGAAATCAAACGGGATTCCAACTTATAATTTTGCCGTAGTAATTGATGATATTTTAATGGAAATTAGTCATGTTGTTCGTGGGGAAGAGCATATCTCTAATACTCCCAAACAATTAATGATTTATCGAGCTTTTGAAAAAGAACCGCCAATTTTTGCCCACTTGACTTTAATTGTTAATGAACAACATAAAAAATTATCAAAACGCGATGGTCATTTAATGCAGTTTATTAGCCAATACCGTGAAATTGGGTACTTACCTAATGCCATTTTTAATTTTATCGCGTTATTAGGATGGTCACCATTAGGAGAAGAAGAAATTTTTACTAAAGAAGAACTAATTAAAATTTTTGATGAAACAAGACTAAGTAAATCCCCAAGTATGTTTGATGTTAAAAAATTAACTTGAATGAATAATTTATATATTAAAAAAATGAGTGATGAGGAATATTTAGCCTTTACCAAACCTTTTTTAGCAAGCGCTTATGATTTAACAAATAAAGCGGATGATTGATTAACAATGCTCTTATTAATTTATAAAAAAGAACTGCAATATGGTCAAGAAATTGTTGCTTTAACAAAACCGTTCTTTGTTCCGGTTACGGAATTAAGCTCAGAAACAATTGGAATGTTAAGTAATTTAAATAATTATCAAGAATTAATCACCGAGTTTCGCAGTCAAATTAACCAGTTAACAAATTGAAATGAAATAAGTATTAAAGAAATTATTAGCATGTTGGGAAAAACTTTAAATGTTAAGGGAAAAGACTTGTTTATGCCAATTCGAATTTTTGCTTCCCACCAAGAACATGGTCCAGAATTAGCTAAAGTTATTTATTTATTAGGAAAGGAACAAGTTATTAAAAACATTGATAACTTATTAAATAGTAATGAAAAGTAAATTACCATTAATTATTCGTGATAGTGTCCATGGTGACATTGAGTTATGGGAACAAATTGCTGTTAACCTTATCAATAGCCAAGAATTTCAACGCTTACGGCGAATTAACCAACTTGGTGGTGGGCAGTTTATTTTTCCGAGTGCTTCGCACACCCGTTTTACTCATTGCATTGGGGTTTATCATTTAATTAGTGAAATTTTAAAAACAAAATCATTCCAAGCGAATTATCCTGATCCTCGCCAGCAGTTACTAGTTAAATTAGCAGGGTTATTACATGATATTGGTCATGGACCATTTTCCCATACTTTTGAAATGGTCAATGATGTGAATAAAGCTAATATTAGTCATGAAGAATATTCAGCATTAATTATTAAATCACCAACAACACAAGTTAACCAAATTTTAAAACAGGAATTAACTGATGAAGAAATTGCGGAATTATGTTTAATGATTGAAGGAAAGCATCCGGATAAAGTATTATCTTCCTTAGTATCTTCTCAAATTGATGCGGACCGGATGGATTATTTATTACGGGATGGGAAAAACAGCGGGGTTGAATATAGTCATTTAGATGTGCAATGAATTATTCGTCATATTGATATTAAAGATCACAAAATTGTATTCCCACAAAAAACCCAGTATGCCATTGAAAGTTATTTAATTGGGCGTTATCATATGTATAAACAAATTTATCTTCACCCGTTAAGTATTGGTTTTGACCTAACTTTTAAGATGTTTTTTCAAAGATTATATGATTTATACCACACAGGATTTCAATTTAAAAATAATGATATAATAGACTTATTAAAACCATTATTGGAAGGGAAACAAATGACAGCAAGTGCTTATTGCCAACTTGATGATTACACTTTTTTTACTTACATTAAAATGTTAAGTAAGGAAGATGATGAAATTTTACAAAAACTAATCACAATGTTAACTAACCGTAATTTCTTACGGCAAATTGATGCCAAACGAGGTGATTTAGAAGAAATTAAAAAAAATTTGGCAAAAAAATACAAAAACTATTATAATTATTTTATGGTTGAATTTGAGTTAAAACCAGTAAAACTTTATGATGGTGAAAAAAAACCAATATTTATTCAAGTCAATAGTGATATTAAAAATCTAAATGAAATTTCTGAAATCTTTTTAGCAAATAGTGATAAAAAATTACATGGTTCAATATCATATTACACAGTAAATGATGTCTTGAAATAAATTATTAATAATTTAAAAGGGGTAGAACAGATGATGAATGATAATGTTGAATTATTAGAATTAGTATATGAATATTTAAAGAAAATTAAACACAGTGATACTTTTGAAAATATATGAAATGCCATCGCTGTCAATGATATCAGTGTTCAAGGACATAGTAAAGAAGATGTTATTGCTGAATTATATACTGATTTAGTATTAGATAATCGTTTTGTTTTAACAAGTGAAGGTATGTGAGGTTTACGTGAACTTTTAAAATATGATGAAATTAAAAAACAATATGATTATACTGATCAATTTGAAACAACTGAAGAGTTTGAAGATATTGATTTAGATGAAGAAGAAGATGAAGATGATCTTTCTGATCAATTAGATTTTGATGACGACCTTGATGAAGACATTGATGATGATGACGATGATGAAGATTTAACTGAAATTGATTTAGATGATGATTTAGCAGAAACCGAGTTTTCGGTTGATGATGATGACCAAACAGTAGCTGCTAAATTAGGAATTACTGAAGAAATTGACTGACAAGCTTTAGAAAAAGAAATGGAAGAGAATAATTAAATTTTATATGTAATTAGAAACAATTATATATTAATTTTCGATTGTTTCTAATTTTTATTTTTAGTGCAGAAAGGATGGAAAAACTATGACTAAGTATATCTTTGTAACTGGTGGGGTAGTGTCAGGACTAGGAAAAGGAATTACGGCTTCTTCAATTGGGGTCTTGTTAAAAGCAAGTGGTCTGAAGATTTTTATGCAAAAATTTGACCCATATTTAAATGTTGATCCCGGAACAATGAGTCCTTATCAACATGGGGAAGTTTATGTAACTGCTGATGGTGGTGAAACTGATTTAGATTTAGGCCATTATGAACGTTTTATTGACGAAAATTTAACAAAAGAATCAAACATCACTTCTGGTTTTATTTATAAAAATGTTATTGAAAAAGAACGCCGGGGTGAATATGACGGGCGAACTGTCCAAGTTGTGCCCCATATTACTAATGAAATTAAAAATAAGGTTTATTCAGCTGCAAAAAATTCCCAAGCAGATGTTATCATTACTGAAATTGGGGGAACAGTTGGGGACATTGAATCATTGCCTTTTATTGAAGCAATTCGGCAAGTGCGGATTGAAAAAGGTCGGGAAAATGTTATTTTTATGCATGTTTCACTAGTTCCTTATATTGCTGCTTCCAAAGAATCAAAAACAAAACCAACCCAACATTCGGTCCGCGAATTATTATCATTTGGAATTCAACCCGATATTATTGTGGCTCGGACAGAACAACCATTAGATGAAAGTGTGCTAGCCAAAATTGCGTTATTCTGTAATGTTGAATTGCAAAATGTGTTAGTTGCTAATGATGCCAAAACAATTTATGAAGTTCCGTTACATATGTATGAACAAAATGCGCAGTTATCAGTAGCAAAATTATTAAACTTAAAATTACCGCGAACAGATATTAGCCAATGAAACCGTTTTGTGAACCAGATTCATAATTCGCAAGCAGAAATTGTTATTAAACTAGTTGGTAAATATGTTGAATTACCAGATGCTTATTTATCGGTAATGGAATCATTACACATTGCTGGCTATGAAAATAATGTTAAAGTTAAAATTGACTGAATTAAAGCTGATGATGTTTATGAAGATAATTGTTCGGAATTATTAGCAGGGGCCAGTGGAATCTTAGTTCCTGGTGGTTTTGGTGAACGCGGGTTTGAAGGTAAGATTTTAGCAGTTCAATATGCGCGTGAACATAACATCCCTTTTTTAGGAATTTGTTTTGGGATGCAAGCAGCAGTTGTTGAATTTGCCCGTAATGTTTGTAAAATTCAGGGTGCAAATTCAAGTGAATTTGGAGAAACGCTGAACCCGGTAATAGACTTAATTCGGGGTAAAGAAAAAGATGAAGCTCGCGGAGGGACATTGCGCTTAGGAAATTATAAGGCAACTTTATTAAAAGGATCACTAGCAGCGCAGTTATACCACCAAAATGAAGTTTGAGAACGCCACCGTCACCGTTATGAATTTAATAATGACTATCGTAAATTATTACAAGACCACGGAATGATTTTTAGTGGTATTTATCAAGAAAAAGACTTGGTCGAAATTATTGAAATTCCTAGTCACCGGTTCTTTATAGCTTCCCAATACCATCCAGAATTTACTTCCCGACCAAATAAACCAAATCCGTTATTTAATGGGTTTGTAAAAGCAGTTATTGATTATAACAATAAATAAAAAAATAGTAAGGATTTAGATTATTCTTTAATCCTTACTATTTTTATTTAATAAATTTAATTTTTAATAAATATTCTTTTTGCTTTCCCGGTTGTAATTTGTTAACCCAGAGTTTCGCAAAAATATTAGCATAAACTAATTTATAAACTAAAAAATAAATTATTTTTAACATAAATATTTATAATATGTATGTTTTTTTATTAATTATTTTAAAATCCTATATATTTATCTTATTTTATATTATTATTACTTTGTAAATAAAAAATCTAAAATTTAAGGAGAGAATAAAATGCAAGAAGATAAAATAAGAACTTTGGCGGTGGTTGGTAGCCAATGAGGTGATGAGGGAAAAGGAAAAATTACCGATTATTTTGCCCAATCAGCAGATTATGTAGTGCGATGAGCTGGTGGGGATAATGCTGGCCACACAATTGTTATTGATGGGAAAAAATATAAATTGAGTATTGTTCCCTCAGGAGTTTTTAATGCAAACTCAATGAATGTCATTGCAAATGGCTGTGTTGTTAACTTGCGTAAGTTAGTTAGTGAGATTAATTATTTAGCGGAAAATGGTTATGACTGTAAAAACCTTCGCATTAGTAACCGGGCCCATTTAATATTACCGTACCATCTAAAAATTGATGAATTACAAGAAGAATATCGTCAAGATGATTTGATTGGAACTACTAAAAAAGGTGTGGGACCATGTTATCAAGATAAAGCTGAACGAATTGGAATTCGCGTGGGTGATTTATTTGAACCAGAAAACTTTAAAAAAAGATTAACAGCTAATTTAAAATTTAAAAATGAGTTATTAACTAAAATTTTTAATGCTGAACCATTTAGTGTGCAAGAAATTTATGATGAATATTTGGAATTGTTTAACCAAATTAAAGATTTAGTAACTGATACTTCATTATTAATTGATAATGCTATCAAAGCAGGGAAGAAGGTTTTATTTGAAGGAGCCCAAGGAGTGATGCTAGATTTAGATCATGGTACTTATCCATTTGTAACTTCTTCTAATCCTTCCGCTGCATCAATCCCAACTGGGTGTGGAATTGCTCCTCGTTATATTAGTAATGTAATTGGAATTGTGAAAGCCTATAATACTAGAGTGGGGACCGGATCATTTCCTTCGGAAATTACTGGGGAAGTTGCCGATTATATTCGAGAAACTGGTCATGAATATGGAACAGTATCAGGAAGAGCACGCCGGATTGGCTGGTTTGATGCAGTATTAATGAAGCATTCATTACGAGTTAGTGGCTATACAAGTATGGCAATTATGTTATTAGATGTTTTAACTAGTCTTGATAAAATTAAAATTTGCACGAAATATCAATACCAGGGGCACGAAATTGATTATGTTCCAAGCACAATTGCCGAATATGATCAATGCCAGCCAGTTTTTACGGAAGTTGATGGTTGAACAGAAGATATTAGTCAAGTTAAAACTTATGAAGAATTACCAACTAATGCGAAAAAATATTTAGCTAAATTATCTGAAATAGTTGGTGTTCCTATTAGTTTATTTTCGGTTGGCCCTGATCGCGCCCAAACCATTTTAATTGACAAGGAGATATTTTAATAGTTATGATTGAAAGATATTTGGTAAAAGAAATTGCTGACATTTGAAGTGATGACAATAAGTATGCCACATGAGGATTAGTGGAGTTATTAACTTGTGAAGGTTGAAATCAGTTAGGGTTAATTAGTGACCAAGAAGTTGCTGCTTTAAAACAGAATCTAAAAGTTGATATTCCCCGAATGCTTGAAATTGAAACCGAAACTAAACATGATGTGGTTGCTTTTACGAGAATGTTATCAGAACATATGGGTCCCGAAAAAAGATGGATTCATTTAGGGTTAACTTCAACAGATGTTGTTGATACTAGTCAAAATTATTTAATCAAGCAATCTAATTTGATTGTTGAGAAATATTTAAAATTGTTATTAGCAAGTTTAAAAGCAAAAGCATTGCAATATAAAACCCAACTAATTATGGGGCGAACACATGGAATGTATGGTGAACCAACTTCGTTAGGGTTAAAATTTTTGCTGTGGTATGCAGAGTTAACACGAAATATTAAACGTTTTAATTTTGCTAAAGAAAATATTGAGGTAGTGAAGTTAAGTGGCTCGGTTGGTAATTTTGCACATATTGAACCAGAAGTGGAAGCTCATGTTGCTAAAAAATTAGGATTAGGAATTGATCCAATTACAACCCAAGTTACTCCTCGCGATCGCCATATTAATTTATTTACTAGTTTTAGTCAGATTGTTAGTTTATTAGAAAAGATGGCTATTGAGTTTCGTCATTTTCAACGAAGTGAAGTTAACGAAATGGCAGAGGGTTTTAGTGCAAACCAAAAAGGTTCGTCATCAATGCCCCATAAGAAAAACCCTATTAGTTCAGAAAATATTTCAGGTCTGGCGCGGTTAGTGCGCAGTAATATGTTAGTTACTTTTGAAAATAATTTATTATGACATGAACGAGATATTTCCCATAGTAGTAATGAACGGATCATTTTACCAGATACTTATCATTTAGTAGTTTATTTATTAAAACGAATGATTAATGTCATTGATAATCTAGTTGTTAATATTGATAATATTAATCAACATTTAGCCCAGGCAAATAATATTTTTTATAGCCAAGTAGTATTAACGGAAATTATTAAAAAAACAACATATAGTCGTGAAGAAATTTATGATTTTGTGCAAAAATGTACTTTAGAAACACAACAAACCAACCAAGATTTTTTCCAAGTGTTACTTAAAAATAATGTTGAAAAATATCTGTCAAAAGTAGAATTAACAAAATTATTTAATTTAAATTACTTTATTCGGAATGTCGATAAGATTTACGATCGGGTATTACAGAAGGAGTCATAAAATGAAGTTAATTGTTGGTTTAGGGAACCCAGGGGATGAATATAAATACACTCGCCATAATATTGGTTTTTTAGCGTTAGATCGTTTAGTGGAAAAATTTAACCCTGTTGGGCCGAAAAAGAATTTTAATGCTTTTTATTGAGAAACAAAAATCAATGATGAAAAGGTTATTTTTATGAAACCCCAAACTTATATGAATTTAAGTGGGAATGCCGTATTAGCTATCAAACAATTTTATAAAATAAATTTAGAAGATATTATCATTATTCATGATGATAAGGATATTGAATTTGGAGCGTTAAAAATAAAAACCGGTGGTTCAAGTGCTGGTCAAAATGGAATTAAGGACTTAATCAATAAATTAGGGAGTGAAAATTTCAAACGGATTCGAATCGGGATTGGTCGGGACCACCAAATTGATTTAAAAGATTGGGTTTTGGGAAAATTTACTAAACAGCAGCTAGCAACTATTAATAATGATATTTTGGTGCGGGTTGAAGAAATCTTCATTCGTTATTTATTAAAACAAGAAAGTTTTAATAAGATAATGAGTTTATTTAATGCAAAATAATAATGAAACAATATAGTTTTAAAAGTAATAATCCCAAACTTTATTTAATTGCCACTCCAATTGGAAATTTACAAGAATTTAGTCCCCGCGCCATAGCAATTCTTCAAAACGAAGTCGGGAAAATTTATTGTGAGGATACCCGGAATACCATTAAACTGCTTAACCATTTTAATATTAAAAAGAAACTAATATCCTTAAATAAGGATAATGAAAAAACCAGATATCAAGAGTTACTTCATAGTCCTGATCACCCTGAATCAATTGCATTAGTTAGTGATGCGGGATATCCGTTGATTAGTGATCCAGGGTATTATTTTGTTAACCATTTAATGCACGAACTAAACTATGATATTGTCCCAGTTAATGGATCAAGTGCTTTTTTAAGTGCGTTAATTAGTTCTGGCCTTGATCCTCGCCACTTCTTATTTTATGGTTTTTTAAGTCATCAGAAAAATAAAAAACAGGGGGAACTAGAAAGTTTACAACAGGTGCCATACCCAATTATTTTTTATGAATCACCCCACCGGTTAATTGAGACATTACAATTATTGCTAACAATATTTAATGATCGCCAAGTTTGCGTAGCTAAAGAAATAACAAAAATTCATGAGCAATTTTATCGTGGTAAAATTAGTGATATTATAGAGGAAATTATGAAAGATGATAATTATCAATTTGGCGAATATACAATTGTAATTGCGGGGAATACTGAAAATTTAGCTGCGGTCTCACTTAGTGATGACCAGTTAATTGCTGAAATTAATACTTTAATTAAAGAACAAAATTATAAAGCTAAGCAGGCAATTGATATTGTGGCAAATAAATACCACATTAGTAAAAATATTTTATATAATAAGTATCATAAGAAAGACTAGCAGATTATTAAAGGGGTAGATTATGAAAAGACAAAATATTAAGGTGGCAAAATTAATATTTTATCTAGCAATTATTGGGCTAGTTTTATTTTCACTATCTTTATCTTTTTGGTATACGTTACTCCATTATAAATTAAATTGAATTAACTTTGCTTTTTACACTTTTTCATGATGAAGTGTTCAAACTAGTTTAATTTTATTATTGTTTGCGCTTGGTGGGGTCATTAATATTTTTTGGCCAAAATATTTACAATTTATTAATAATGATAATTTTAAATTATTCTTAGTTTTTATCTCCGTGGTAACTTCAATCTTTTTTACGATTGGGATCTTTGTCAGTTTAGCAACTAATACTAAATTTACTCCTAATAATGATGGCCAAGCAATTTACTGAATATCAACGGCCATTGGCCATTGAATTTTACCCATCGCTATTATTATTTATTTTTTTGTTAATTCCGAAGTTAAGGAAATTAATCTTAAAAGATTTTATTTAAAGGATTTGCATAAGTTCTATTATTTCCCAATTGGTTATACAATTTATATTGCAGTTCGGGAAGTTGTTTTATTAGTCCTGCCAGTTGATGAAAAGTTGTTTAATTATGCCAGCGGGGTTGGTAATTATTATGCCCCTTATTTTTTCCAAGATTTTCGCCAAACTGCGTATTATATTTTATATTTAATTGTCTTAGCAATTCTTATTTTCTTAATTTTAACAATTTTAATTCTCATTAATAATATTCGTTATTATAGAAGAAAAAACCAGTTATTAAAAGAAGAATAATTTTATTTTTTCTTAATATTTATGTAATTAAAGAGTATAATAATTAAGTGTAGGCGAAATATTAAAACTGAATCATAATTAGAGTATTTAAAATACCAAAATTTATTCGTGAGGATAATTTTGGTATTTTTAATTAAAACAGCGAATAATAATATTTAGAAATGAAAAACTAATTAGGTTAATTAATATCATATTTTAGTTTTTTAGGATAAAATAATAGTGTTAATATACTAAAAAGAAGGGAAAACCAATATGTCAGAAAATAATTTTTGAAGTAATGTCGAAACTGGGATGAATAACTATTTAACAAAATATTTAAGTTTGTTTAAAGAAAGTTACCAAAAACCAGAAGTATATAAAGATGAAAAAGTTGACGCTTTTTTAAAAGGTTTAGAAGGTAAAGAAGGGTTTGAACAAGTTTTTAATTATGTGCGAGTAGAAATTAAACCCTTATTTGACCAAATCCGTACTAGCTATTTAGCGGATAAAAAACCAGAAGAAATTGAACAAAATAAAATTAATACTTTAATTGAAGTAAGTAAACTATTCAATGCGATTATTCCGTTACCGCGATTTTTAAATGATTTTATGGTGAGTGCCAAAGAATCATCACCAGTTGATTTAAATAAATTATTTGTCAATATGATGAAATTAGAAGTTAATGAATTAACTAAAATTTATGATGAAGAAATTAAAGGAATGGACCCGGTAATTGATAATTGTGTTGCTGATTTAAATAAATCAGAGGATGCTTTAGAAATTTGAAATTTTATTAATCAATTTGGGTTGTTCTTACAACGTGATATGGCCCTAACTGAATACAACCAAAGTGAAGAAGACAAAAAATTTGATGAACAACTTAAAAATATTGATAAAATTGAACAAGACTTTAAAGATGGAAAAATTCAATTACCAGAATTTAATAAAGATCGTTTAGTAGAAGAAGTCAATAAATACCATAGTTTTGTAACAGAAATGACTGCGGAAACCCGCCAAGAAGTAGCTGATAAAGCAATTAATTACCGCAATAAAGTTTTACCACTAGTCCAAATTGTTCAATGTTTACATGATTTATTAATTAACATTTTAACAGCAACTAACATTATTAATGCTGATAAACAATAACCAAAATTTTAAAATAATAACTTTGTTATCTTGAAATATTTTAAATTCCAGATATAATAGAAGTATGGAGTTAGATTTATATCTACTCTCGGCAAAAACGGGTATGCCCGTTTTTTATTTACCAGCGACGGAATAAAATAAGTGTTTGCTGGAAAAACCCAGTAAATTAGGCATAAATTTAATAAAGTTAACAAGACTGAAGAAATTCAGTCTTTTTTTGTTGCAAAGTGCATATATATAAATCTTGGGTTTAGTTAGGTTGGGCCTCTTTCTAAAATGATTTACTAAATTAACTACTTAAATAATAATTTCTAGCTTTAATTAAATTCAAGATTTATATATATGCACAAACTTTCAGAAAGAGGTTAACTAAATATGACAAGAAGAGAATTTTTATTGGAATTACGTTTAACATGTGAATTCTATTGTAAAAAACATAACCAAGATATGAAATATTTTGAAGAAACATTAGGAACTTTAATTTGTTTTGATTGTGCTGTTGAAGAAGCTCCCAAATATTTTGAATATGACATTGAAGACCAGCAATTTGAAAAAACTGAAGAGTTTTTAAATGATTTGGGTTTTATTGATTTATCAGAAGTATCAAATTAAAAATATAACTTATTATTTCTAATTTAGGCGTTTTAGAAATAATGTAATTTTTAACGCCTCCATTTTGAGAGGAGTAAGCAAAGTGTTTAAAATAATTGAACCAAATTCAAGAGAATATAGATTAAAAAATATTATTACCCTTACTGAATTGGGTGATACTGCCAATCTTCGCTTCACACAGATGCCTTATAAAGTATGAAGTGAACCAGATAGTATAAAAGTGGATAATGGTGAATCATACTATAGTTATACATTAGGAAGATATATTCAAACGAAACCTACTAGAATTCCGATTTCATATCTTTTTGCTAATAAGAAAATATTAGGAACTGACTCACCGATGCAAATAGATGATGAGTTAAATGAAAATTTAATGGAAGAGGATTTTGTAAAATCAAGAAGTAGTTTAAACCGTAGTCGACAAAACGTTCAACACTTATGCAAGTTAAACTTTGCTCCTGGTGATTATTTTTTAACTTTAACTTTTAAGGAGAATATAACAGACATTAAAAAAGCTAATGAATATTTTAATAAATTTAATATCCGCTTTAATAAATACTTAAAAACAAGAAATGCTGAATATAAATGATTATTGGTTTATGAATATCAACAACGTGGTGCAGTACATTTTCACATAATGCTTAAAAACACTATTAATTTAGATTTACAAAAATTAACAGTTAATAAATTCAAAGATGGAAAATGAAAAGGTTACCAGACAGTTTTTAAATCAAATGTTATTGAAAAATTATGACCTTACGGTTTTAATACATGTTTAAAAATTGAAAACAGAAGTTTTAGTGAAAAAGATACCATTGGTAAATTATCTACCTATATGTCAAAATATATTACTAAAATGTTTTATGATAATAATTCTGAAACTGATGAAGTTTCTAAATATACAAAAGAATGCAAAATGAAAAATATTAATGATTATAAATCAAGATTATTTAGAGCTAGTAGGACTTTAATTAGACCCGTCAAAAAACGTTTAGTAACTGACTATGAACACAAAATGAGTGTTGTCATTCAAGAGTTATTTCAGAAAAAGTTATATGGTGGTCGAAAAAATGATATTAAAGTAGAAACATCTGATGGAACTTTAAAGAAAATAGGTTACACAATTAATTTTGAATTTGATATTGAATCAGCTAGATTGATTTTTGAATATTTATGTGATTTAGAAAAAATGAAAGATGAAAATACTTTTGCTAATGGTTCAACATTTGATAGTCTGGATTTGAAAATTAAAGGATATGCCCATAATCCGACAGTCACATTTTCAGATGATTTACAAATTAATTTAAAGTTATTAAAAAAACAATATGGGATGAAAGGCGGAATGCTTCGTCGTCGATATTATGAACAGAACTATTATGAAAAACGAAAATTCCGCAATCGAAGACTACTTGATAGTACCAACATAACTCTTACCAAGTAAGAAAATAAACTATCGGTAGTTTGAACTAAAACCTGCTTTTAAGTAGACGTGGGTCAAATCCCACCCGATTTTTGTTGCAAAGAGAAAGGAAGTGCTATTTTGTCGTCAAATAATAATTCAAAATCAATTAAAGATAGGGTCAATGTAACTTCTATAAATAATCCTCATGAATTTTGTGATGCTTGTGGATTAGACAAGCAGCATTCAGAAATAATTCGTATTACTGGACCATTCTCCAAAACGGACTTATGTCATGAAGATAGTAAAAAATTAGTTGAAAAAATTGAAACAGAATTAATTAAAACGAAGAAAGAAGGTAAACAATAATGTTAAATAAAGTAACACTAGTTGGAAGATTAACAAGAGATTTAGAACTACGTAGTTCAGTTAACGGCAAACCATATGTGGGTTTTACATTAGCAGTGAATAGTAATTTTACTGATCAAGCAGCATTTATTCCTTGCTATGCTTGAAATAAAACTGCCGAGAATATGGTTAAGTATTTAAACAAGGGATCATTAATTGCCTTAGATGGACGAATAGATACAAGAGTAGAAGTCAAAGATGGAGTACAATATACAATTGTTCAAGTTGTAGCTAATTCAATTTCATTCTTGAATTCAATAACAAAAAAAGAGCTTGTTTCAGAAACTGAACCAATTAAGTTTGATGGTGATGATGCCATTTTGTGAGATTAAAATGCCAAGAACATTTAAAGATGCTAAAGCATGGCTAGATACTTATGAATGTCAAACCAAAGATGAGCAAGAATTAATTGTTGGATTTCAAGATATTCTAGAGGAATTAGAATCTGAATACAAAAAAGATCAAGAAGAATGTCACAAAAATGTAAAGGAAAAATATGAATTGTATCAGCAAAACGAAGTATTTAAAAAACAGCAATTATTTCAGAAAGATTTTGATGGTATAGAAACATTTTTTGGCGAAGGAGATTGAACTGGTTACACAGAGCAAAGACCTTGAATTAAAATGCATAAAACAAAAAAATTAGCAATATGTGATTGTCCTAAACCTTGTGGCTGATATTTAGGACATTATCGAACTCATGATGAGTATTTAAAAAAGAAAGGAAAATAAGGATGGGAGTATACAAAATAGATAATTTTATGGTGTTTCAAATTTCTACTTGCTATCTTTGTAATGATAAAAAAGTAAGAGTGCAAAAGTGAGATAAATTAGTAAATGCCTGACTCTGCTTAAAGTGCTGAAAGCAAATTTTAAATGATGGGTTATCTGATGAAATCAAAATTGATAAAAATGGCATTGAGTATGTTGAATACAAGTTTATTAATGAACAAAATAAAGAAACAATTTCTAATATTGCTATTTTAGACATTATAAGAAAACTAAAACAAATAGAAAGCGTGGGATAATAATGAATTATTATATCATACTAGGATGTGGTGGAACTGGTGGTAATTTAGCACCTAAATTAGCTCGTTTCACATCCAATGAAGACTCCATTTTATTGATTGATGGTGACATTGTCACTGAAAATAATTTACTTCGCCAACCATTCCAAAAACACGATTTGGCTTTAAATAAAGCGGAAGCATTATGCAAAAAAATTAATAGTGTTACACAACATACAAATTGTTATTACATTGATCAATATATAGATGAAAATACTAAATGGCACACCATTATCACGAAAGATATTATTCAAAAATATTCTTCAATTTATTTTATTTCTTGTGTTGATAATCATCCGGCAAGAATTCTATTTGAAAATGTATTTAAGCAATCAGCTTTACAATATAAGAACTGATCGGATATTAATCATTCATATAATTCATACAAGTTAGTTTTTATTGATTCTGCCAATGAAGATACATATGGTGATATAGTTGTATGCAATAATTTAAAGGTAAAGCTACGGAGTAATTATTATCCTAAAATTAAAACTGACAATAAAGGCAAAAAACTAAATGGAGTTTGTGAGCAAATTATTGCAGAAGGGTCATTACAACAATATACAACGAATGATAATGCAAGCAATCTTATTTTAAAAATTATTTCAGATTTAAAAAACATAAAGTTACCGGCAATAGTATATTTTGATACTTTTAATTTAAAAATATGTCATCAGTAATTAACACTAATCTGAAGTATGTTAACTTTTTAAAAGGGATTGAAAAATTGCAAAAATGCGATATTGATTTGTTAATTGAGTTCTACAAATTATTTGACTATAAAAGTAATAACAGATTTACAATTCGCAAATGACACAAATTAACAGCTGTTGACTATTTTTTGCTTAATGTTCCTATTTCACAAAGTGATTGAAATCATATGTTATCTATTGTGGTTAGTGATTTTAATATTTATGGAATGGAACCAGAAATTTATATCTTTGAAGAAAATACTGAATATATTATTTTCTCTAATCATTCGTTTAAAGGTTACTCATACAAAAAATTACATGAATGGTATCAAAAATGAATTACAACGGTAACTAAAGAATTTAAATATTTTGAAGTTTTAAAATATGAAGACCCGCTTTTGAAAGAGTGGACTGCCTATAACCATTTAAATCAGTTAGTTAAAAAGAAACATAAATTTTATTATGTCATTAAAGCTAAACTTGCTCCATCAATAGAACGCTGAGAACAATTTAATGAGGCATTACTATTTAATAGATATTTGCGAGATACATTATATGAGTCTAATGGAAACTTTAGCTGAAAATATTACTAGTAAAAAAGAGAAAATAGTATATGCGTATGAAAAATTGTTGCCGCTTTGGCGCCAAATTAGAATTTACAATATCTTAGAAGCATTTTATGATGTTTTAGATGTTGGCTATATAAAACGATATTCTTCAAATGGGTTAGATTTAGAAAAATTAATTGAATATATTAGTTTAATTAAAAATTCACCAATTCCGAATGTGACAGAACAAGAACTAGCAACGATGCCAAAACGTGATTATTGAAAGAAACAAAAATATATTGAGATATTGTTCGCAAGAACAGATGATTATGAAATACTTTTTTAGAAAGGAGTAAGAAAAATGTACTCTTATAGTAAAGTTAATTTAACATATGATTTTAAAAAATCAAAAGATTATATTTATTGTGATATTGAATTAGCAAATGGTTTAAAAAATAATGGCTATGCTGAAATTAGACATGTTATTAACTTTTTGATAACCCATTTGCCTATTAATTATTCAATTCCAACTAATTTATTAGCAACCAAAGATTTAGAAAACGGATTATATTATGCAATTTTTTATAGTCCACAAAGCATCAAAGATATTGAAGCATATGCAAGAGGCAAATATGTTCATAAAACAATTTATTTACCCCAATTAGTTTACAAAGTAGTCTTTAGTGAAAATCTCAGTGAAAAAAACAATTGAAAGATTTACATCTACGCTTTCGAAGGAACATTAACAAAAGATACTAAATTGTATGCTCTTAAATTGCCACACTTCTTTACTGATAGTGGTTTATGTCAAGGAAACATTAGTAGAGAATTGGACATCAACGATTTTAATGAAGCTAGCAAAGCAATAAATATTATTTTTAATACCAGGTTTATTCATGAATGAACTGAAGACTATCAAATTTGAGAAGAAAGCTCTCATTTTACCAACGGTTTAAATGGACTTTCAAATTACCATGAAGCAAAAACTTTTGAAGAGTTTTTGAGTGAATAGAAAGTAGGAAAGTTATATGACAAAGCAATTAAATATTTTTGGTGAAGAAGAAACAATAACATCAAAAAAAGAAACAAGTTTAATTTTACCAAGTTTTAAACTAAAAACTGGAAATACGAATTCAACGATAGATACTATTGAAATTAATAAAGAAGATAATTCAGTTAAAGAATCAAAAAATAAGAAAAAAGAAAAAGAAGTTAATGAGATAATTAATATCCCATCTGGTGCAATTTTGAGAATTGATGGCAAAGAATATCAAAACAAACTAGTCATTATTCCGGGCGAAACTTATACTTTAAATCAAATCAAAGACCAAATTGTTAATCCTAAAGGTAACATTAATAAATTTGAATTAAAATCAGCTGAATTAAAATATGATGCAAAATTTAATGTCTTTTACCCAATCAAGGAAAGTCCAAAAAAAGGATAGTTTCTTGATACTAATAATTTTTAAAAATAGGAAAGAGGGGTAAAATGGAATATTTTCAAATTGAAGACAAATTTTATGATTTAATAATTAACAAAAAGAAAACAATCGAAATTAGAAAACAAAAATCATTAAGTAAAGTTATTCGATTTTCATATAATCAAAATTTAGGCTTTGCTATCCCTTTAATAAATTTAAATGGTCAAGATTGTTTAGGAATATTAAAATTTAGTGGTTTTCTTGAAATTAAAAAAGTTGATTTGATTCATTTTTATGAAAACACAAATAAAGATGAATGAAAAGAAAATGAGTGTCAATGTAGTATTTGCTGCGAAATTTACTGAAAATTTGATATGGCAATAAATCGTCACTGAATTATTGATAATTGAGATTGAATAATAAAGTATTTAGAAGCAGAAGATAGATTCATTGTTTATTTTATTTCTAGTCTTCAACAAACTAATCAAGTTCGTTGCTTAAATGATAATAAGTTATTATTTAAGCAGTTTAATAAATCCATTGAGATTAAATGTGGTAAATGCAAAAAGATTCATATTTTAACATTGGATAAGAAGAATTAGTGTTATACTTATATTGTAAAACTTTATAGTGAATATTGTTTTGAATGCTAGACATCTGACAAGTTTATGTGAAAGATTAAATAATCTTTTGTGTTTGCTTGTTGGGTGTCTTTTTTTGTTTAAGGGAGGAAATTTTATGAGTGTAATAAACATTAAAAATACAAACAATGCAGTTATTTCAACTGAAATACCAGAATATGTCTTAAATTTTGTAGATGTATTAAATGAAAAAGAGTTAATTAAAAGTTTATATTTTTCAAATTCAAAAGATGAAGTTATAAGTGAGATGAATTTTTTAATTCAGGAAAGTGGTTATGCTCCAGCAGAACTAGAGATAATAAATATTCATAATGATTATGCAACATTTACATCTTATCAAGAGTGAAAAGCTAGTAGGGAAAAAATAAACACAGATCTTTTTCTGTTAAAAATTAATGAATTAGTAAAACAATCAGATGCAAAATTAGAAAAATGAGATAATGATGAGCCATATAATGATATTGATGATGGTCAAGAGCATCACAATGAAATGGGTTTTAATGTAGGATTAAATCAGTGCTTAAAAATTTATAAAGAAATTATATTAGATAATCAAGTCCAAAATGATAATTCAAAAAATTATGTCACTAAATTGGAAAAAATAATAATTACAATTCAACAAGAAAATGAAAAATTAAAAGAAAGTTTAAAATTGATTGATAACAAGCATTCTAAATTAATAGAAGATAAACAATTAGAATTTTCAAGATAAAATTTAATAATTTAGCGACTATTGAAACAAGTGTTTCTGCCATGTCCAAATAAAGTAGGCAAGCTATTTTATTTGGAATTTTTATTTAAAAAGAAAAATTTGGTAGTTTGATCTAAAACCTAAGATAACGCCTAAATAATCTTAGACGTAGGTAACCAATCCTGCCCAAATGTTTTTATAGAAAGGAGTAAATATGGACCAACTAAACTTTTGAAATTCAAATGCTCAAAAAATCATTAATTGCATTAATTTATCTAAGCTGAAATCATCAAATCATAAAAAACGATTTTTAATTGATCAGATTAATAGTAAGCCAGAATTATTTTATTTAAAGCAATTACCTTTAGCAAAATTAAACACAATTCTATTAACAGTTTTTGCAATAGTAAAAAGAAAAGAGGCGGAAAAATGGAAGAAGTAAGTCAAGAACATTTAGCTTTTATGAAACAAATTGAATTAGAAAATAAACAAACTATTTTGGAATATCAAAATTATAGTGTTGATAATTTTTATAACCAAGGTGGATTCTATGATATTTCATTAGTTAAAAAAGCACGAGAAGAATTTATCCAGAAATGTATTGATATTAATAAATATACACATACAAATGCAACTTTTTTAAGAATAGCAACTGATTTAAATTTAACTCAAAAACAGCAAGTTACTTTATTGTCAGATATTCAATATCATTATGCAATTGATGAAGACAAAAGAGCTGCGTTAGCAAATCCAATGCTACTCTTAATGAATAATTTAAGCGATGAAATTATGAATAATATGACTTATACTGATCATGCAACATGTTTTTGTTCAGAAAACTTTTTGGATTTTAGATCACTAAATCAAAAAATAAGTGAAAATAGTTTAGAAAATAATCAAGTGCAATATTCTTCTAATGAAGATAAGAAACATTTTAAAAAAGAATGTAACTCAAATAAACTATTAGCAGGAAAAGAACCAAAACTAAATAAAAGTTCAGATGGTAGTGAGTGAATATGATTAAATAAAGTTTCTGTTCAAGCAACTTCAACCCAAGGAGCAGTATTGGTTGAAATACCAGGTTATCATGGATATGGAATTTGAGTTAATAATACTAATGTTCGATACCCCAATCCGGAAAAACATCCAAATAATCCAGCAGTAGGTTTAAAAATAGAAGACAATCAAGTTTACAAGTTAAATAAATTATGAAATTTTAAAGGTGATTTAGCAAAAAATCCACCAGTACAATTAAGCGGTAGTGATGTAAAACCATTATTAGCAAATAAGCAATTAACTCAGCAAAGAAATTATCATAAATGAGAGCATGCGATTCCCCATGATAATAAAGAATGAGAAAAAGGATATAGTAGATAATGAAAAGAATTTTATCAATCTTTACCTCGCTATCTTTATTAACAGTTTTACCAGCAAGTTTAGTTAGTTGTACTGGTTTTAATATTAGCGGTGGTTCAGACAATAAACCAATTCCACCAACACCACTAGTAAAAGATATTAAGTACTATCAAAATTTATTAAAAACTTCAGAAGGTGTAATTAATGATTTTACTGAAAATATGAAGGAATTAGCAAAATACAAAAATGATAAAGATTTATTCCCCACAATTGCTGATTATAATCGAACAATGGATGAATTAACTGCTGAAATGAATTCTTATCAAGCAATTTGTGAAGAATGTCAGTATCAAATTTTATATTTAACTTATAATGGTAATTTCACAGAACAGCAGAAATTAGATGCAATAAAGTATCTAACAAATGAGCTAAATTTCTTAACTAATGAGATTACAACTAAACAAAAATACTCAACTGATTATTCACCAACTGAATTAAATGACATACAAACTCAAATGAATTTAGTAACAACTGAATTAAATAAATATAAGTAACAAGAATAATATTTGCAAAAATTACATTTAAGAATAATTAATTAGAACAAATAAAAACCCACTGTAGAAACAGTGGGCGCAGATATGAATATCTACTTGGCATTGCAAATTGCCTTAACTTGCGATGGTTTGGTTACCTCGCTTCGGGGTTTGGTTACCCGCCGGATAATGAATTAATTTCATTAACCTATAACAATAATATTATCTCACAAATTCAAATGAAAGCAATGGAAAGGAAAATAAATTGAAGAATATTAATTTTAAAAAAATGGAAGTTTACATTTTACACCGTGATAATCAACAAGACCATGAGTATGGACGACCAGCTATTTTTCTTAGTTTCTATGGAGATGAATCATTAGTTTGAACTGGAACAACGCAAAAAAATGTGAAAGCTAAAGACTCACCAATAACTTTAAAAAGTGCAGGACGTGAAACCTACTATTATGATAACGGAATTCAAAAGGTAAAAACTAGTGCAATTATCGGGAAGTGGCGGAATTCTCATACAGGAAAAATTATTAAAGTTCCTAAACCTATTCAAAAAGAATTAATTTCAAAATTTAGTAATCTAACAATGGAACATGATCCATATTTAATAATAAATGATTTATCAAACGAAATTCAAAAATTAAATATTAAAGTTGATGAATTGCAGAAAGATAATCAAGAATTAAAACAAGATATTAAAGAATTAATAAATATTAATAAGCAACTTACAAACAAAGTTAATTGTTTAACTAGTGAATTAAAACAAAGAAAAGAAGATAAGCAAGAATTTTCAAGATAGGAGTGTGAAAATATGAATACTATAATAACATCTTTAAACTTTTTAGCAGATAGTGGAGGATTAGACCCATCAACTATTATTAATACTATTAAACCTTGAGTAAATATTGCTATGTCGATAATATTTGGCCTTTTAGGATTATTTTGCGCAGTAAAATGTGCAATTATTGGTTTTCACATTGCAAAGTCAGCAGATAATGCTGAACAACGTAGTGAGTATGTTAGATCATTAATATGACCAATTGTTGGATTATTAGCAGCAGTAATAATACCAACAGTGGTAACTGTTATTTTACAACAAGTACAAGCGGCACAGATAGGAGGATAATTAATATGCATTTATATTTAATGGGTTTTAACCCTTTCGATATTTATGGTTCTTTATTACAGCTAATATGAACTATTTTTATTCAAGGACCATTAGCTTTAATTAATGTTTTTACTTTAGTACTAAATTATATTACCGGCGGAATTATTACCGATATTTTATTTGGATCATCAAATACTTTTGATTTTGGTAATTTACCAAGTAGCTTTTGATGATTTGTTGTAGTAGCTGCATCTGTTTTTATTATTGTCTTTGGTGTCCAAATAATAGTTATTCAGTTTAAAGAACATACTGAAAATAAAACTAAATTAGTACAAGCTTTATATAGTGGATGTAAAGCTTTTGCATTTATGTTTTTAATCCCAGTCTTTTTCTTTATTGCTAATTTATGTATCTCTGGATTATCAAAAGCAGCAATTGCTGGGTTCTCCGGAAATGGTAATATCGCTCAATATTTATGACATTTAGGTGATCCAAGTTGAGATGGTACCGCTAATGGTGTACCCAGTGATTTTGGTGCACCAGATAATATAAAATCATATAATATGATGGCTGAAATTTTCGGAACATGATTTATGATTTTTGCTGTATTTATGATTGGTTTAATTTTAGTTCAAAAAGTAATTGAGTTATTCTTTTTGTTCATTATTTCACCAGCACCAATGATTTGTATGGTACTAGACGATGGCAAAAGAGCTTTTGTTTGAAAAGACATGGTTATTGCTAAATTCTTAGCTTCAACAGCTACTTTAATTGGTTTTAATATCTTTATGGCAGTTACTCAAGTATTATTAAAATCAGATATGGACAGTTTGTCATCAAATGGTTTTGGGAAACAACTATTTATTATTTTATTCTTATGTGGTGGTGGATTAGCAACATTAGGATTTTCTAATATTATTGCCTCATTAGTTGGCGAAGGAGTTGGAATTTCAGAAGGAATGGCATCAATGCGTTCAACATTTGCCGGCATGGGATTTGCTGCAACCGGAATGGGAATGGTTGGGAAAGCATTAGGATTTGCTAAAAACAAAAGTGGTGGTAAAGGAATATTTGGAAGAAATAATAATTCTGGAGGTGTAATAGCTTCAGCAACTCAATTTGCACAGCAAATGGCAGGAACTGATCGAGTTATGGATACAGGGCCAATCAAACCATCACCAAATTGAGCAAAAAGAGGAATTCCAGGATTGTTATTTGGTGCAGTTGGTGCAACAGTTGGTGCTAGTGCAGCAATGCATGCAGCACGAAAAGCGGGAGGTGTTAAAGGAATGTTTAAACAAGTAGGGAAAGGTATTGCTAGACCATTTAAATGATTTGGAAATGCTGTAAATCCAAGATTAATATCAGATGGAAAAAATCAATTTAATGATTCATTATCTGATCATAGTGAGATGTTATCAAAAAGAATTCAAAATATAGAAAGAAGAAAACAAAAATTTAATACTGTTTTGCCTGATCCAAATACTAATTTAAAACAAAAACAAAAATATTCAAAACAAATAACAAAAGTCGAACAAAGATTAAATAAATTACAAAATTTAAAAGAAAAAATTAAAAAAGAGTAGTTGATGCTACTTTTTTTGTGTAAAATTTAATTATAAATACTAACTTATCACTACTTTATAAACAATTTAGAAAGAGGATTTTAAAATGGGGATTGGAAGAGGAATTGCTTGAGCTCTAGGTTTAGTACCTGAAAGTGCTGAAAAAGCATCTAAAAGAATGTATAAAGAACAACAAAAACAGTCTAAAAAAAATAAATTAAGAGTAGAAAATATTCTTGGTAGTATTGAACTTTATGGATATTTAAAAACAGTAGAAGAATATACAACTTTACCAGAGAAGTTATGGCCAATGACAAAAGAAGAAGTTACTAAAATTTGATCTACGAATCTAAATATTAAAGATAAGGTAACAGGTAAAACATATTCTGAATATTTTTCTAGTGAAAATAATCAAAATTCAAATCAACTAAAACAAGAGTTATTAGATAAAGAAAAAGAAATTTTAGAATTAAAACTTAAATTAATGGAAGCAGAAAAAAATAGATAGCAAATTTGTGGTATATTATTAATTAAGTTCTAAATTAATTAAAAGAAAAAAGGAGGAAAAATGATTTTAGATAATACAAAAATTAATTTTCCCATAAAAACATTAAAAACTCTTTTCAAGATTAATTTTAATGAAATACAGGAAGATGACAATTGGAATCAAGATAATCAAGATGAATCTTTAATGCATAAAATCCATATATACCCTGCAAAGTTTCCTGCATTAATTGCAAATCAATCATTTGAGTATGCAAGAAAGAAAAAACAAAAATTAACAACTATTGGTGATATTTTTTGTGGATGTGGCACAGTAGCCTTAGAATCGCAAAAAAGAGATTATAATTTTATAGGATATGATATAAATCCTGTTGCTGCAATGATTTCAAGAGCAAAAGGTAATTATTATGATATTAAGAAAGTAGAAGAATACCAAAATAAAATATTAACTTTTTATAGTAAAACAATTGTTTCCTCTGATAATTATTACAAAGCTAATGAAAGATTAAAATATTGGTTTTTTGAAGAACAATATCTTGAGTTATTAAAAATAAAAGTTTCAATAGATAAAGTAATAAAATCTGGAAAATACTTAGATTTGTTTTATTGTATTTTTTCTAATTCTTTAAAGAAATGTTCTCGTTGGTTATCAAAGTCAATAAAACCACAGATTGACCCTAATAAAAAATGCGCAATTCCAATAGAAGAATATAAAATTAATTTTAAAAAAATTTTAAAATCAATTAATCAATTAGTAGAAAATCATAAATTTAATCCCGATGTGGTTACTGATATTAAATGCCAAAATATTTTAAATAATACAGAACATTTTGGTGAAATTGATATGATTATTACAAGTCCACCTTATGTTACATCTTATGAGTATGCTGATTTGCATCAACTTTCAAGTTTATGACTTGGTTATTCTAAAGATTATACAGAATTAAGAAAAGGTTCAATTGGAAGTTTATATAACACAAATTTTTATAGTATTAATTATAAAAGTTTGAACGTGACTGCAAAGAAAACAATTGAAGAATTAGAAAAAACTAAAATAGCTTCTGCCAAAATAAAATCAATTGCAAGATATTATGAAGAAATGAATATTATAGTTAATAAATGTAATGAGTTATTGAAACCTGATGGTAGGGTAGTATTTGTAATAGGAGATACAGACTATAAAAAAATCAAAATGGAAAATTCAAAATTTCTATGTGAAGCCTTATTAAAGAATGGATTTGAAATTGAAATGATATCAAGACGAAAAATATCAAATAAATATTTAACTCCTTACCGTGATGAGAATGGAAAATTTAGTAATAAAAAAGATGGTCGAGAAATTTATAGCAAAGAATTTATAATTATAGGAAGAAAAAAGACAAATGGAAATTAAAATAGGTAAAAAAATAGACGATGTACCAGTTAAAATAAATTATAAAATTATAGAACTTTTTTCTGCTGGACTATATTCAAGCGCAAATAAAGCATTTGAGGAATTAATTTGTAATTCATATGATGCGATTGCTAATAATGTAAGTGTATATATTCCAGATGGTGAATTTGATGGAAATTCTATAATGTGAATTTGTGATGATGGTAGCGGTATGAATCAACAAGAATTAAAGGATTTATGGCGTATAGGTTATTCTAATAAAAGAAATGATCTTCAATTAAATGAAAAGCGACTACAAATTGGTCAATTTGGAATAGGGAAATTATCTACATATATTTTAGCTAATAAATTAACATATATTACTAAAAATAATAATAAGTTCTTTTTAGCAACTATGGATTATTCCCTAATAAAAGACCAAGAAGAAATAGTTTATATTGATGAAAAGGAAGCATCTGAAGCAGAAGTAGAATCAGTAATATTACCATTAATTAAAAATAAAAATCTTTTAAACTTTAAACTATTTGGCAAAACATCAAAAACATCTTGGACATTTGCTATACTTTCTGATTTAAAGGAAAAAGCCAGTGAAATAAAGATTGGAAGATTATCTTGAATTTTAAGAAGTGCTTTACCATTAAGTCCGGTTTTTAATTTAAAATTAAATGGAACAAAAATACAGTCATCAAAATTAAATATTCCTATATTAAAGAAATGAATTATAGGGAAAGATGACAGTCAATTAATTAAAAAAAATGATACAATGTCATCTCATAAAGATAAAACCAATTATTATATAGATTTATCTAGCATTAAAAATATTAAAGGTGAGTTTATATTATATGAAGATTCTTTGCTTGAAAGTAAATCAGATAGATTGGGAAGAAGTAATGGTATATTTTTATTTGTTAGAGGTCGCCTAGTAAATCTTGATGATCCTTTGCTTGGGATGGATGCTATTTCTCATGGTGTTTTTAATAGACTTCAAGTTTTTGTTTATGCTGATGAGTTAGATCAATTTTTAACATCTACAAGAGAATCAATTAAAGATACTAAAGAATATGTTGAATTAAAAAAATATCTAAGTAAAAAAATAAATGAAATCAGAGAATTTTATTATAATTCTCAAGAAGAAAAAGATATTAAAAGTAGCTTACAATACAGAATAAAACAGACTTCTGAGGTTTATATAAAAAAACCTATAAACGAATTTTTAAATTTAGTTAAAGCGGGAAAAATTAATAGTGTAACAACCTTAAATTTGCCTCCTATTGAAAATATAGATAACTTGATTTCTGATTATGCTAGTGTTTCTAAAGATAAAGAAATTATTAAAGAGGAAAAATGAGAATCATTGAGTAATGCAGCTCCAATTGTTAATTTTGATTTTGTTTCTCATAGAATGATTGTCAATCTATCTCATCCTTTTGTTTCTAATTTTATGACAAATAATACTACAAAAACAATTGTAGAATATATGGCGACATCCGAATTTCTTACAGAAATCTTATTGCATGAAAAAAGAATTGATAATGATATAATAAAAAGTATTATGAAAACTCGAGATAACTTATTACGAAGTCTAGTTTTAGCAAATCCTAAAGGAGTTTTTACAGCTGTACATTTGCTAAATGAAGCAAAAGATGATGCAGATGGTTTAGAAAATGCAACTGCTGAAGCATTTAGAGCACTTGGATTTTCTGTGGAAAAAATAGGAGGTTCTAACAAGCCAGATGGTATTGCTGAAGCTTGCTCTGCAGAAGTAGGTTCTAGCAAAAATTATAAATTTACATATGATGCTAAAAGTACAAAAAAAGATGGGATACGGGCAGATACTGCGAATCAAAGTGGCATTAGAAGGCATAAAAATGACTATAAAGCTGATTATGCAATAATAATATCTAGAGGATATCAAGGACAAGAGAAAGATGATTCTGCAATATCTAAAGAAGCTAAGGAACAAAAAATAACCCTATTTAAAATAGATACATTAATTAAATTGCTTATTTATGCTCCAACTAAACAATTTAATTTTGATGATTTTAAAATATGCCTTGAAGAAGCGCATACTCCAAACGAAGTAGATATTTGAGTAAAAAATTTTATATGTAAAGAAACAAAAGTTCAGCCACCATATAAACAATTACTTAAAATCATTTATGATCTTCAACATGAAGATACTGAAACACCAACTCTTTCAGTAATAAGAAGAGAATTTAATAAAAATTATGATACATCTTATTCTAAAGAAGAAATTGATAATATGTTAATAAGTTTACACAATTTAGCACCTAGATTTATTGATTTAGATAATGATAAGTGTACTATTACACAGTCTGTGGAATTTATTTTATCATTTTTAAATGATTCAATAGAAGAAAATGTGCCTATTGAAAATAGGCAAATATATATTGATTTATTTTCTTCTGAAAATAAAAATATTGTAAAGAAAAAATAATACTTTGTATCATAATTTATATAGTGGAAATTAATGTTATACTTATATTGTAAAACTTTATAGTGAATATTGTTTTGAATGCTAGACATCTGACAAGTTTATGTGAAAGATTAAAAATCTTTTGTGTTTGCTTGTTGGGTGTCTTTTTTGTTTAAGGAGGACTTATGAAAAAATGATTTAAAAAAAGAAAACTAGCAATTACTTTTTTACTAATTTTATTACCTATTTGTATTTTTTTATTTCTAATACTTAGTGCTGTATTTTTTTCTTTTATCAATGAACATAAAATAACATATGAAACAGTAAAAAACCAACTATTGAATAATTCCGGAAATAAGTATTTATATATTGGATTATTATTTTCAATAGTATATATACTTTATTCATTATATTTACTGATTTTTAAACAAAAATCAAAAAAATATATATCGTCTTCTGAAGATAATACTTATGGTTCTGCGTCATGAGCTGATAAAAAAGAGATAAATAAAAAATATAAATTGGTTTCATTATTAGAACCTAATGACAATTATGGTATTGTAGCAAATTCATATGAAACCAAACTTAAAAATATGATGGTTAATATTCGGAATGAAACTCATACTATGGTAGTTGCGGGAACACGTAGTGGCAAAACACAAGGAGTAGTTATTCCTACTTTACAATTATTTGCTAGAAGTAATGTTAAACCTAGTGTTTTAGTAACTGATCCTAAAGGGGAATTATTTGAAACAAATTCAAAAGTTTTTCAAGAAAATGGTTATGAAGTAATTCGTTTAGATTTAAGAAATCCAGAACTATCTTTGTTTTGGAATCCTTTATCAATTGCTTTTAATAATTGAAAATTTGGTTGTGAATTAGAAGATAAATATAATAATAACCCAAAAGATACAAATGCGTCATTATATTATTCATATCAGCAAAAAGCTTTAGATTATTTATCTGATATTTGTCAAACTTTATTTTCGGTAACCGATCCTAAAGAACGATTTTGACAAGAGTCAGCAGCAGGTGTTGTTAAAGGATTGCTAATGGCAATTCTTTATGATATGAAATCAAATAAAACATTTGATGAAAACAAATTTAATTTGGCTTCGGTTATACCAATGATTAATAATAAAGATGAAATTATTGATTATCTAAAAAGTTTGGATGTAACACATCCTGCTCGAATTTCAGCTTCATCATTATTAGATGGGGCAAAAGAAACAACAGCATCAGTTTTACAAAGTTTAAAAACAGGATTAGAAAAATTTAGTGATCCAATTTTACGGACTCTAATTGCAAATAATAATATTAACTTAACTGAAATCATTA
This sequence comes from Spiroplasma sp. DGKH1, assembly GCF_040940205.1. Classification (NCBI taxonomy): domain Bacteria; kingdom Bacillati; phylum Mycoplasmatota; class Mollicutes; order Entomoplasmatales; family Spiroplasmataceae; genus Spiroplasma; species Spiroplasma sp. DGKH1. The sequence goes on from NZ_JASTWG010000005.1 coordinate 105,516, forward strand.
ATAAACCTCATATCGTGTTTTTAATTGTTCCTGATGATCGAACAGATCGCCATGTTTTTGCAACATTATTTATATCTCAAATTTACAAGTTATTAATTGAAATGGCAGATAAATCAAATAAAATGTTAACCAGACCATTTTATTTTATTTTAGATGAATTTGCTAATATTCCTCAAATTCCGGACATGGGACCTAAAATATCAGTATCCGGAGGACGTAATATTTGATGACTTTTAATTATTCAAGATAAACCTCAATTGGTTTCTAAATATGGTGAGGATATGGCACAAAGTATTAATAATAACTGTAGTATGCATATTTTCTTACAAACAATGGATAATAAGACAGCTAGTTATTATTCTGATATGATTGGTGAACGAACTGTTGTTTCAAAATCTATTTCAACTTCAAGTAGCACGAAAGGGAAAAATGATTCAAGTTCAACATCGGTTCGTGAGGCAAAATTAATTACTCCTGGTGATTTACGTTCATTGCCACCTGGTGAAGGAATAGTTATTTACTCAAAAGAAAAACCTTTTAAAGCTAAATTTATTCCAATGTGAAAATCACAAAATTATATTAAAGGTTGTGTTGATACTTCAACTAGCATTCCTATTACAGATAATGAGTTTAAAGAAAGATATTATTATGATTTAGCAAGTAATAATATTAATTTCAATAATAAGTTAAATTCAATTATAAATAAGTATTCAAATGATGATAGTAATGATAAATTGGAAAGATTAAAATTAGAAAAACAAAGTATCCAAACTCAAATTTTAAATATTGAGCTTAAGGATTTTATTGAACAAACTGTTGATGATAAGAAAATAGTAGAAGAGTTAAATAAAAAATTAAATTTTATTAATCAACAATTGAAAGAAACAACACAAAAAGATTAGAATTATTAGACCAAATGAACTCGGCTTTCCGAGTTGCATAAAGTGTAGACAAATTTGTATACAAATAAAACGCTTTTAAATAAGCGTTTTTGTTTTGTATGATGCAAATTTGTTTACACTTTTAGTTGAAGTGCATACAGTTAAACACCATATTTTATATGGGGTTTTAACATAACTGTATGCACTTCTTATCCTGGTTGGAAAGTAAAAGAGCAAAAAAGAAAGTAAGAGCAGAAGAGTAAGCGAAACTATAAAATAAAAAATGTAATAATTATTAAAACTATTATAAAATATATTTATGAAAGGTTGTAAAAGATGGTTATTGATAGAAATAGTTTAGAACAATCAGAAGAATTTTTAGTTTTAACTAAGCGTAGTATTAAAGTAAACTTAGCAAGGAATTATGAATATACTGATTTTGATTTTCAAGAATTGCTATATAAAAATGGCTATTATATGACTTATTATGAATTAGCATATAGTGTATATGATGAACTCACAAGAATTTTAACCAATTTAATTGTTGATAACTCTATTCTTGATTTAGAAATTATTAAAAGACATATGAAAAATGCAACAAATTACCTATTACTTTTTTTAAAGAATGTCAAAATATTAACTTTTTTTAAAAATGATAAATTTGTTTTAACTAATAAACCTTTAAAAGAAACAAATGAAGATATATCTAAATTAATAAATTTATCTATTCTTGAAATAATTCAAGCATATAATATTTATTTGGATTATTTACTACAAAAAGGTAAAGAAGAATTAACAATAGAAAGTATAAAATTAACATCAGGAACATTATTTTTTACAAATAATTTTAATAAACTTAAATTGTTAGAAATATCTCTTTCAATGGAAAGCATAAAATATTTTAAGGATAAAGAAAATAAATATACTGAAGATTTAAAATGAAAAAAGCAATTTTATTGAACTACTGGAATTTCAATTATAATGGCATTTTTAACAATTATTGCAATAATTATTTCAGCTTTAGTTGGATCAAAAATAATTTAATTAAAATGATTATTTTGTTAATTATTAAATTTACTAAGATTAGTGTTATACTTATATTGTAAAACTTTATAGTGAATATTGTTTTGAATGCTAGACATCTGACAAGTTTATGTAAAAGATTAAAAATCTTTTGTGTTTACTTGTTGGGTGTCTTTTTTTGTTTAAGGAGGAAATTTAGTGTCAGCAATTCAAAATTTTAAATGTCCTGTGTCAGGAAAAACATTAATGCAATATAAAGGAAATATTGTATATAAGAAATGTCGTTATTGTTCAAAAAAACATAAAAGAAAAATATATCATGAATTATCAATAACTTATAAAGAATGTGGGGATATGAAGTAATGCAATTAATGTCAAATTTTTATAATATGGTTGCTATAAAAAAAATAACAGTTAAACCACCAAACACAGTTGCTCGATTAATTCGTTTTATGCCACCAGGGGTTGAAACTTATTATGATCAAAAAAATAATATCAAAGTATACCGTTCATATTATACTGATGGTGGAGCAACTGATTATGAAGATAAATTTTATTCAGTTGGTAATTCATTTCAACAAAAATTAGCTAGTGAATATTGTAAACATCGTAATACTAATAATGTTGAAGAATACATTAGAAACTATGGAACTGCTTTAGATTATCATGGCCGTCGTCCTGGTTCATCCGGTTTATTTAATGAAAATGGTAAATTTTCAGATGAAGATATTAAGAATTTTAAGGTAAATTTAAAGAAAACAGAATCCGGATTTGCTGATGGAATTATTTCATTATCAGAAGAATTTGCTAATAAACATAAATTTTTTACTGAAGAACAATGAATGAAAGTTACTCAACATGTATTGCCAACTTTATTTGATGATTTAGGATTTGATAAAAGTAATATTCAATGACATGCAGCTTTTCATAAGGATACTGATAATCCCCATATTCACTTTTTATTTTTTGAAAAAGAACCACGTTGGTGAAGTAGAAGCAAGCAAAAGTATGTTCATACTAATTGAATTTCAAAGAAAAGACTTGTTGCTGCTTTTGATCAGTTAAAGTTTAGAGTCACTAGTTTTATTGAAAATGAACCAAATTTATATGAAACTATTAATTCATATCGTGATGCTATTTTAGGTAAATTTAATAAGAAATCAAAAGAATATGATGATAGTTTAGTTTGACAAAATGTTAAAAAAATTTACGAAAATAATGAATACAATGAATTAAATTCAGCTTTAAATGAAGTAATTAGACAATTTCCAACCAAAGGGAAAACCGGTTATCAAACAAGCACAATGGATTATTTACGACCGAAGTTAGACCGAATTACTGATTTATTAATTGAAACTACTTCAATAAAAGAACCATATCAGAGATATCAAACTGAATTATCAACTTTACAGCAAAAGCTAATTGATCAATCAGTTAGCGATAAAGTTTCAACACAAGTAGCTTTAAACTTTGTTAATAATCGAACTGAAGAATTTTATAACCGTTGTGGTAACCAAATTATTAAGTTTATTAAAAATCTTAATTTCAAACAACGCCAAATGCGAGCCTGAGCATGAGCTGTTAATAAGCTAATCAGAGATGAATTATACCGAAGACCTCGATTTAATTTAAAATGAAATTCATTTACAAAATTAGTTTCATCAGTTAATTCAACATTTCATAATAGCAAAATGCAAGCGTTTAATATCTTTAGAAATATTCAAAATGAAGCAATTAATAATTTAGGTAAAGGAGGACACCGTTAATGCAAACATTTTTAAGTATTTTTTTCTTCTTATCTTTTTCAATATTAATGTTTTGTTTATACAAGTATTTTCGAAAGTTTGGAATTAGAACAAAACATAACGGGGAGAAACGTTCAATTAAAGAATTAAAAGAATTAAAGTTAAAAAATCCAAGCAAAAATGAATTTGATGAACTATTGTATGAAAAATTACAAAAACGATTTTTGCTAATATTAATAATTATATGTGCTAGTATCTTTGTTATTTGTTTAATAACTTACTCAGCAATTTATCTATAGGAGGGGAAAATATGGAATTGAATAAAAAATATAATTGAAAAAATTATGTGATTAAAGCAGACAGTTTAGTTAAAAGCAAAATCAGAATTGATAAATTTGGCAATAAAATTATCCCATTAAAAATTGCTAATTTAATAAAACCATATGCAACAATTGAAATAAATACAAAATATGTTTATGAACAAAAAAATAAAAATTATGTTGGAATTGGTATTAATCAAGACATTTCTTATTTAATGTGAGACAAAGAAGGAATACTAGCTAACAGAAAAATTCCAGGTAGTTTATTAGACCCTTATTTGCAAAATATGGTGAATGAAGCAAAGAAAATAAAACTACGTGAACAAAATATTTATCAACAAAATTATAATACATTATCACAAATTAATAATAAAAAATAATGAAAATCTTATTATCATTAATTGTCACAAGTAGTTTATTTTCCGCTCCATTGCTACCTTTAAGTATCAAACAATTAATTTCAATGTATAGTAGTTTACGGGGAACTCCATTTCATCCTGACATTAAAATTACTAATACTGATGAAAATAAAAACAGTCAATCAGGAAACTTAAACCATTCCGTAAAAGAAACTTATCCTGGATATACTTCAATCACATGAACAAATTATGCTAATTCTTGAGAACAATTTAAGCAATATTATAAAACTATAACTTTATATACAAATGGGTATGTTGATGGAAAATCAGCATCGAAAAATACTTTTGGTTATACTTATATTACAGTTGCCAATATTGAACAACGTTCAAGTTGACATAGTAATGATACTTTAAGAGCAAGTGGATCTTCATATTGTCTTGCTTATACAAGTCATAATTTTCAATGGGGAAGTTATGACCAGGCAGGGGTATATTATGATGCAATTGTTTCGGGATCATCAATTCAAATTCGGTTTTATTTGTGAACAAAAGCATACCAATATGGTTCTGGATCAATTTGAACAGAAGCCTATATCAAGTATACTGGTGGAATTATTTCATCTTCATGAAATTTAAATACCATTAAAAATAATTTAACTAATGCATTATCAAATACTATTAACTTAGTTAGCGATTATTCAGGTAGTTTAGAAGATAAAAGAAATATTACTGATCCAACCGGAAAAGGTAATGATGAAACGACAAAAATTAATAGTATTATTGCAAAAGTATTAGGAACTGAATATAGTGATTGACAACAATATATTCAACCATATGCTTTTAGTGATGCCAATCGAACTGCAACAGTAACTTTCAAATTTCTTGACCCAGTATCAAAACAGCAAGTAGTATGACCTTTTACAGCACCAGTTAACATTACATTATCAAAAAACTATTGAAGTAAATCATTACGTGAGAGACTACACATTATGCCTGGACAAATTGTTAACCCGCAAGATTCTACTAAAGGAATGGTTCCCGATACTGGGATTCAATTAGAACCTAGCAAAGTAACTGACAATTATGGTGGCAATATTCAATATCATACAACAGCCCATATTGAATTTGATGGTTTGAGTGATTCTTCAGAATGAATGACAGTTAATGGTAAACCGGTTCAAGTTTTAAATAATAAATTTATTTATGATATGACTGATGAACGTGTTGAACAAGGATCAAAAGCAACTAATGTTTATGACATTATTGTTTATCATGATGATGGAGTTTATAAATCACAATATGAAATTAAATATACAATTGATAATTTAGTTCCTACTTTAAAAGAAAAATGATATGCTTGAGACCCACAAAATAATCCCGACCAAAATGTTTTAATTCAACCAACGATTGATGGTAAAACAAATCCAAAATATGACAAAGAAGTCAACCCAGATACTGGAACTAAAACTCAAATTTTATGAGTTAAAAGAAAATCAGATTATCCTTTTCCCTTAGATCCTTTAAACAAAGATGGAGAAGTAATTGACCCTACTAAAAACCCAGAAGATTATGATTTAGGTTTTCTAGCAGAAGGATCAGTTGCTGGAATGGGAGTGCAACAGTTATTTGATTCATCACAAGTTGATAAAGTTTTGCGAGAAGGAGTTGACAATAATTTAAATGCTTTTCCAACATCTGATTCAAAGCAAAAATTAACAACTATTGTTTCTGATACTGATAATAAATATTGAAGTTGAGAAGGATTTTGACATTATGTTACCAAAACAGCAGATGGATTAGCTTATGAAAAATATGTTTTAATTGGTGCACAATATCAAGATAAATATCCTCGTTTTTTAGATGTCTTGAATAATGCAAATATTGCTGTTGATTTCTGAACAACAATTCATGGCGTTCATTTAAAAAATTATTTAGCAACTTATAAAAACCTTGATTCTAGTGATATTAGTAAATTGAGTTTTGAACAAGTGGCATCATATTGAAAAGAATATACCAGTGATGTTATTGCTCAACGAATTCCACCAGACCCCCAACCAGCGAATTACGTTGATATTACCGGAGTTTTATCAGAAGTTAAATTAAATGAAAGAGATGTTTTAAAAATTAGAGATACTGTAGATTCAGCAGTTAATTCTTATATAACGAAAAAATCTGCTCAAGCAAAATTAAACACAGATTATTTTATTTACACTCCTGATGGGAAAGACATCAATGTTGATGCAAGTGGCTTAGATAGTTTATTAAACAATCAAACTGATCCACAATACTTAAAATTAACAATTAAAGCGGCTACAACGTCAACTTTGCTAATTGGAACAGCAAGCGTTCAAGTTAGAAATTCAACTCATTATGATCCAACAAAAGCTGATGATTTATCAAAAATTAAGTTTGATAATTATTCATATAATTTTCAAGATTTTGATATTGTTAAAATTCGTAATTGAATTCTTAATAATGTTCAGAATTATTTAACAAAATATAACTATCTTGATATCACATTAAATGTTGACTATGGAATTTCTGGTAATGGAATTCCTGAGCAAGACCCAGTAACACATCACAACACTCCTGGTGATTTATCAGATTCTTTGTTACAAAAGTTCTTGGATACAACCCAAGGAAAAACTAATTTATTAATTACAGTATATGCCGATGATGCGTCTGATTTAGCAGTTGGTAGTTCTGAATTTTCATTAATAAATGATCCTGGTGCTGACCCAGCACCACCAGACCCACCAATTCCACCAATCCCAACACCTAAACCAACTCCCAAAGCTAATCAGAAATATTTGGCATGGTTATTACCATTAACAATTGGAACAGCAGGTGCAGGAATTGGAATTTACTTTTATATTCATAATAAAAGAAAAAGAGGAATTGGTGGTAAAAAACGAACAAAAATAAAAAAGGAGAATAATCATGAATAACTTAATCCCTAAAAATATTAGAAAATCAAAATTAGAATTTTGACGCGGAATTGGATTAGTCGAAATTTTAATTGTTCTACTGTGAGTTGGTTTGACAACTCTTTTTATCATTGGGCTACCAATGTCAACAATTATGAAAATAGGGTTTTCAATTTTATTTGCGCTCATTTCCATCCCATTAATAATTACAATAATGCCTGGTGTAAAAGGATGATATGCTTTAGTACTGATTTTTAAGTATAAATCTCAGAATAAAAAATATAGTCAGTTTAATTCAAAAAGTAATACTGGTTTTTTGGTTCCTTATGATTGTGTTGAAAATGACTTTATTAAAACTCAAAAAATTAATGGTAAGAGTCATTACATTGGTGGAATTCAAATCATCGGTTATAATATTTCGTTATTAAATCCAGAAACACAAATGTTAAAAATTAGTGATTTACACGATTTTTTTAAGAATACTGATTTTGAAATTTCATTGTTAAAATTAGATTTACCGATGAATTTTAATGATTCAATTAGTTTTTATGTTGCCAAAGAAAAAGAATTAAAAAAATTATATCAATTAGGGAATTTAACGAAGCAAGAATATGAAGCTCGTAAGTTTGGCTTATATTCTTATATTAATGAGATGTATGGTAACACAATTAATCTAGAAGGAAATTTTAAAATCAATCGTTCTTTCTTTTTGTTTGTTTATGCAAAAACAATTGACGAATTGAATTTACGAATTGAACAAACAACTGAACGACTTTATAAAGGTGGATTTCGCCCTAATAAATTAGATGGTTATGATTTAGTAAAAACAATTAAATTAATATTCAATCCTTATGATAAGCCAATTACAAAAGAAGAATATGAAAGTGGTAAAAATAATTTAGAAGATATTTTAGCATTTAAAGAGTTTAGAATTAATCATAATCATTTTAAAGCGGATGAATTGTTTTATGCAATTCATGGTGTTTATGATTATCCGATTTTTCCTAAGAATGGGTGAGGTGCTGATTTAGCAACTGCTGAACAGACAATGATTTGAAACATTAATCCAATTGATACTCAGAGTTTTAAAAAAGCATTAAATAAAGCAATTAACAATACAAGAACTAAACAATTTATGACCAAGTCAAATGTGGATAAAAGTGAAAACAATTATCAGTTAGAAGCATATGAAAATTTAGTTGAATCGATTAATGGTGCGCATGAAAGAGTTAATAATGTTGATATTTTATTTTTAAATTATGGTTTAAATTTGAAAACATTACGTCAAGCAGAAAACAGATTAAAAATATTATTGAAAGATTTAAATATTAAAGTTGATAAATTAACTTATCGACAATTAGAAGCATATTCTGCTCTTCTACCACAACTAACAGATCCTTTAATGTCAAAAATCGGTCGAGAAATGCCTTCCGAATCATTAGCCAATTCATTTCCATTATTAAATGGCGGTGTTTATGATGAAAAAGGATTATATTTGGGAGTTAATACAACAGGAGATACAATTCTTTTTGATCAATTTAAATTAGATGATAAACGAAAAAATCATAACAAAATTATTATTGGAACTTCTGGTAGCGGTAAATCATATACTACTAAAAAAGAAATTAGTTACCATTTAAATTTAGGAAGAACTGTTATCGCAATTGACCCAGAGCGTGAATATAAAAATATTTGTCAATTTTATAATGGACAATGAGTAGATACAGGTGATGCGACAGTAGGAAGAATTAATCCCCTACAAGTGTTGGACAATAATTTTAGAGAAAACAATGATAATTTAAAAATTGAATTAAAAGAAGAAAAAGCAATGGAAGAATTTAATGAAGCACCAGTTTCAAATCACTTAAGATTATTAGATCAGTGATTTAAAACATTGTATAAAGAAATGACTGAACGTGAACGTCGAATTCTAATAAATCAAATTCAAATGACATATAAAACTTTTAGAATTAATAATCAGACAAATATTTCCGAATTAGCTAATGAACAATTCCCAACATTTAATGATGTGTACAAAACTATCAACAATAGTTTAGCTATAAATTCCAATGATGCAATTTTAAATACTTTAAAAGAAATTATTTACTATGATTTTATGAATGATGGTCAATACAAGCAATTATGAAATGGTCATACTACTTTGAATTTAAAATCTAATTTTGTTGTTTATGATGTTTGAACTTTATTTGATCAAGATATTCCAAAAATTACAGCGGCACAGTTACATTTAGTATTAGCTTTTGTTAAAGCTGAAGTAAAACGAAATCGCTTTAAAAATAATAATGAAATTATTATTGTTATTGATGAAGCCCATTTAGCAATTGATAAAGATAATCCAGTAGCTTTAAATTTTATGTACCAAATGGTAAAACGGATTCGAAAATACAAGGGAGCAATTATTATAACTACACAAAATTGAAATGATTTTATTGGTACTGAAGAAATTAAAAAGAAAACAACGGCCATGATTAATAATACTCAATATTCAATGATTATGAATTTAGCACCCAGTGATTTAAAAGATGTTTGTGAAGTATATAGAGCATATGGTGGATTATCACCACAAGAACAAGATTATATTGCAAGAGCACAAAAAGGTGAAATGATTTTATTAATTTCTGGTTTTGATCGTCATTGTTTAAGAATAGAAGTTAGTAAAGCAGAAGAATTAAGTTTTGAGAATTTACCTTTTAAAATGCCGAAACTTTCTTGGACTAGTAGTAAACAGCAAAAGAAAGTTATGAAAAAAGATATTCCTGAAACTAATACAAATAATAAAATTACCGGATTAGAACATATGGAGTATAAAGATGAATGACAATTTGAAATTGATAAATCAAAACAACCACATAGTTTGAAAGGAGATGTTACAAATGGGAAGAAATAAAAAGACAGATAATTTAATTATTATTCAAGCACGATTATATAAAAAAGAAGATATTGAGATTTATCAGCAATTATTGGCAAGTAATAAATTAAATAAAACAAAAAACGATATTATTTTAGAAGCTTTTATGAATGGTGCAAAGCAAATGTTATTAGAAAATAATGGAAAATGAGTAATGGAATTATTAGAAAAATCATTTATGAAACAGTTACGACAGGAATTTAGAAATCAATATGAATATGTTGAGCGATTATTAACCCCTTTATATATTAATGAAAACATTTTACAAGAATTAGTGATTTTTATTTTAAATCAGGTTGGTGAATTATCTTCTAATGTCTCTGATTATCGTAACCCAACTGATTATATGTTAAACCCACCACCATGAGTAAAACAATTAGTTCAGAGAATCGAAGATAAATTCATTAAAAACAATATCACTAAATAAAGATAGTTGCTATAATTTAAATTAAGGAGTAATTATTATGAATGAATTAGAATACAATAACTTTTTTTATGACCCAGTAACTTATTATAAAAATGATAAAGAAGTTAAATCAGGTGAACATTACTTGTCAGATTTCAAGTTAACATCTGATCAAGATGTTTTATGTCAACTATTATCTGAATTAAATGCAGCAATTATCCCATTTACTATTTATGAAGGTAACGGAATTATTACAAGTATTGAATTTAAGATAGTAGATAATAGTAAACATTATGTTACATTTTACTTTAATGATGAAGGCAAATTAAAATCTAATATTGAAAAAGAACTTCGGCTAGGAGAAGTAAAGCTAACTAAAAAATGAAAAGATTCTTATGCTAGTAAAGGATTCACATTAATGACAAGAAGTGAAGTATTACATATCTATGAATAGGACTGGATTGTGAAATCCAGTTTTTCTTTTGTCATGGTATAATGTATACAAATAAACGTATCAATTATTAAAAATTAATTTAAGACAAGATGGGGTAAAACTAAATGGGTGATATTAATTTTAATGATTTTTTACTGTCAGAAAATAGCAGCTTTAGTATGGTAACTAAACAAATAAATGATTTAGCTAAAATTAAAGATGATTTTAGTGAACGAATGTGTAATGAAATTAAACGTTACTATGAAGAATGAGATCAAAAGTTGCGAGATAAATATTCGGGTGGGTATAACGGGTATAAACTTTATGGTAAAAGAGAAATAACAACAATTACAGAATGAGGACATGTTACTTATCAACGAACACTTTTTAAATATTATGATCCAAATAAATTAAACAAAAATGGTAAATATGGTGGTAACCGATTTGTCTTTTTGTTAGATGCCGAAATGGGACGAAAGCCATATCAGCGAATTCATTTTGACTTGTATATTAAAGTTCTTAAGGAATTAGATTCTGGGAAACGATATCAAGATATCATTGATAAATATAAAGATTCAAAAATTACTCCAATGACTGTTTCTAATATTTTTAGAAGTATTGATTTGGCAGAAATTAATGAAAACTTTAAACATACTGCCCTTCATAATAAAATAAAAGCCGATAGCAAATACATTTATTTGGGGTTAGATGATACTTTTACTAAAATCTTTAAAAGACATAAAAAGATTGATAAAAATATGGTTCGATTAGCCTATTTGCATACCGGAATTGATTGACAAAAATCTACTAAGAAACGACATTTTTTACAAAATAAGCGATTGTTAACGGTTATGTCAAAAAATGTAAATCTTAAGATGAAAGAATATCGGCAATTGTTAAAAGAATTCATTAATAATAATTATGATTTAACAGAAAAGTCGTTAATAGTAATGGGTGATGGTGCTGAATGAATTAAAAAAATAGCAGAATATTTTAAATCAGACTATATTTTAGATGAGTTTCATTTAATGGCTAAAGTTCACCGTTGTTTTAATTTTCGTCGATTAAGTAAAGATTCAAAGAAAATGCTAACAATAGAAGAAACACAGAAAAAAGCAATCTATCAAGATTTATATGCTTTTGTTCGAAAAGGGGAAGTTGATCATATCTTAGATTACTTAAAACCATTTTTAACAAAAGAAATGCAAGAAGTGTACCCATTTTTAAAGGATAAAAAAGACAAGGTTAAAGAATTAATTAAATATATTACTACAAATGCGAATGGCATTAGAAATTATCAGAATGAGTATTATATTGGTTGCCAAACAGAATCACAAATTTCACATAATGTTAAGGCATTAAAATCTTATGGAGCAAAAGCATATAGTGAAATTGTTTTTCGTAATATGTTATCGATGCGAATGGCTAAAGTTAATCAATGAAATCCAATTCAACTCATTATTAATGAACATATTGAAGAAGTAAAAGAGGCAACTGAGTATTATCGTCAAAATATGTGATTTCATCCAACAAATGAGAATTATGATTATGAACCAAAACAAGGCTCAGTTCCAATCTTAAAATCAAAAGAAAGAGGAATCACAAAATTAATTAGAAAAGTCCTTAGTTCAAAAAACTAATTAGTTAACAATTTGGAGCAAATTTTAATAATTTGCATTTTTGTTGTTGCAGAATATAAATATTCATGGTTTAATTAGAATAACTTAAAAAGATACAGTCTTGTTAATGCTTTTATACTAAAAAGCATTAAATTTATGTCTCTTAAACAAACACTTACTTTATTCCAACTTTACCAGCAATCACAATTAGTATTGATTGCATTTTTTTATTTTTTTTGTTATCATAAAGTTCATATCAAATAAATTAAAACATTAACGTTGTGGGGAGTGTTTAATAACTGTGAAAAAATTAATGGCCGTCTTTTTATTATTTTTTCCTGCCAGTGTAACTGTTACCAATGCCGTAATTGCTGTCAGTTGAAAAGATACCAATGATATTAAATATTTAATTACGAAAGAAACTTTAACTCGTAATTATTTGTGGTCGTTAACTAGTTTACGGGGTTATGATGATGGCTTAATGCCTTCGATTAAAACCAATGTGTTATTAGCACTTGGTCAGAATGCTCCTTGAATTGATATCAATACCTTAGATATTCAAGTTTATTATGGTAATATTAATGACAATAATTTTTATCAAGCAACACCAATTGATTTTTCCGATTTTAAAAATGATGGCTTAATTTTATATTTTACTGTGGGAATTTTTACAAAAGTGGGGGAAAAGTACCAGGGTCATCAATTTATTAATTTTGATTTTCGCCCAACCTGGACTTTTCCCGCCGAAGATAAAGTTAGCTTAAATAATAATGGTACTCCCATTAATAGTATTGATAGTTTAGTTAAAGCTTGAAATAATCTTTTGCAAAACCAAATTATTATTAATAATTTTAATCAGCAATTTCAAACAATGGGAGTTGATATTTCGCTAGGGATGGGGTTACAACCTGGCCAAATGTTAATTAGTGATGATACAAAAAACTATTTAAAATTAAGTGGTGAAGAAATTAACGAAGATAATGATCATATTACAATAACTAATAATTTATTTAGTTATCTTCCGGATAAACTTCGGGCTGCTTTGTTTAAACTTCCAGCTAATAGTTTTCTCTTACCTGTTGGTCAAGAAATTAATGTTAAAAGTAAGGATATTAAAGATAATGGTTATGATTATAGTTATTTAGATTATGAGGTTACCTTAGACTTAACTTTAGAAGACTTATTAGTACCAATGCGCAATTACTTAGTCACAATTATTAATAATATTTATCATAAGGAAATTGATCCTAATTCTTTTAGTGTCCAGTTTAAAAAGAATAGTTATGCCGACTCAACATTATTGAATTTATCAACTCCAATTAGAGATTTATCAACTTTCACTAGTCCCGAAGGGGATAAAAAACATTGGGTATGAATTGAAATGTTTAATGCAACTGATACTTTATTAAATATTTCATCAACCCCTGGGTTTCATTTAGCATTTAAGATTTAAAGGAGGGTGCAAAGATGACATTATCATTACGTAATTTAACAACAACTTTTTTACTAACCACGTTGGTTGGTTCCTTAACTACTTTAACAGTTGCTTGTGCACGACCATTTACAAATGCAAGTGGTGGTAATCATAGTTATGAGAACCAATATAATTTTCAGTATGGTTGTGAAGATCGCGGACCAGGACAGGATGATAATGTTTATTTTCATACTTTCTTTGGAGATGCCAAATTCACTTATTCTGTTTATTTAGCTGAATCACAACCGGAATTTTATGGAATTCGTGATAATTTATTTAATTGTCAAAATGATAATCCCACTTTAACAACCTGAAAAAATGAATACACTAATTTGCAGTTAATCATTTTAAATAAACTTAGTTTGGATAAATTTAATGATTTATCAGTCCGAGTAATTGGCAATGATGATCCTAATATTGAAGCACAAGCAAATTTTTTAACATTTATTAAAGCACATAATAATGCTGCTGGTCGTGACAAAGATATTTACCAAGGAACCCAATATATGCCAGATGCCATTGGTCCAAGTAAGTTGTCTACTTTAAGTTTTGATGTGCAACCAATTTGAATTAGTATCTATACCAAGAATAATGCTCGTAGTGGCTTACATAATTTAAAATTAGAATTAAAATTTAATGTTAACGGGCAAAATATTACTTTAACCCGTCCATTCCAATTAAATGTTAAAAATTATCAGTTAGTAATGGATGATTCCCAACAAGAACCTAGTGAACGATTTGGCTTTAGTGCAACTTCATATCCCTCAAATGCAATGAATTATGTTGAAAAAGCAACTAACAATAATTTAATTACAAATAATGCAAGTCCAACAGCTGAGCAAATTGGACCTCGTCCAACGAATATCCCTTATTATTTAACTGATACTTATCAGCCATATTTAATTGAGCATTTAAAAACCTTAAAAAGAACAAATAACTTTTATTTATATGGAACTGGTTTTAGTCATCAGTTAATACAATGAACAGGAAAATTATCAAAAAGTGGATGAAGTGACCAGCAATATGAAGATTACATTAAAAATAATAACTTTAGTGATGTTATTAAAGACAAGGACTGGACATGAACATTTGATTTCACAGGATTAGATGCCTATTTAAAATTAGCTGCGAAACTAGGATATCGCCAATTTCTTTTTACAACAATGGACACTGGAAATTTTAGTTTTTGGTATTTAAAAGGAGCTAGTGCGACGCAAGGTCCCCAACGTGATTTTAAAGTTTCACTAGTTAATGCGGGTAATGGAATGCCTGGGAGTGATTTTAATAACTATTTGGAATTTTTGCATAGTAAACTAATTAAAGCCTTATCTGAATATTGACACCAAGTTTACCAAAAACCAGAATACAAAACTCCGGATGGTAAAACAATAACGCTTTATGATTCATTTGATGAATTAGCGGATAAAACAAATGAACTAACAATGAAAAATATTAATGATAATGATCAGTATCATTTAATTAAGTCAAATGTTTTTGCGGGATGAAGATTTAAATATGATCCGTTTAACGAAAAAGAAATCCAGGAGATCTTTTTGAACAAGTATAACCAAATGATTTTACAACAACGAGAAATTGTTCAAAAATTTAATAACTTAAATATTTATAAGTTGCGAAGTAATATTTTACGTCGTAAATTGCTTGGAAATTCAACGATGATTTACAGTTCCTGAAATAATTTCCCAGCCTCATATTTACAGTCTGATAATAGTGAACAAGTCTGAGGACCATTACTGGCTTATAAAGTAGGAGCCAATGGCTATGTTCGCTGGGCGTATGATTTTTATCGTGATGATTATTATAAATTAGGAGAAGTGAGTTCGGAGTTTGAGGCCGGTGATAATTTCTTAGTTTATCCCGGGGATATTAAAGGACCCCGTTTAAGTGTCCGCTTTTTAAATTATTTAGCGGGAGTTCAGGAAGTGCATAAGATGATGCAGTTAATTGAACTTTATCCTAACAAGCGCTATGACATTAACCGGGCATTAAATGGTATTGGTTTTGCTGGAACCACAACCCGGGATAATAAATATAAATGATATCCCCAAGATTTTACAATTGATGATGTTAAGTTTTTACAGCCAGGTTTAAACTACCAAAAAACAGTGGGGGAACAAGTTTATGAGTTATTTATGTATATTGATACTTTTTAAGGAGGTATTATGAAAAGATTACTTTTAAGTTTAATGTCCTTAAATTTTACCTTAACTGCTAGTTTACCAGTAATTAGCTGTCAGCAACCAACTGCGAAAGCTGATATTTTTGACTTAGCAACAATTAATTCAGAAATTTTAACAAAGCATTCTTGAACAATTGACCAGTTGTTAGGAGCCAGCAATGGGAAGTTTGGTAGTTTACGCGACCATGTGCTAGCGATTATTAGTCAAAATCTTCCCCAGTTAGACTTGTTAAAAATTAAAGCTGATATTTATTATGGTAATCAAACGACAGTTAATCCCCAATTATTAATTAACTTTAATGATATTAATAACTTAGCTCCAATATTTAATTTTACGGTACATCTAACTCCCTCAGAATATGGTCATTATCAAAATGAAAAATGAATTCATTTTGAAAAGAACATTGATTTTTCAAATTTAGATGTTTTCAAAAATGCCACTTATGTTTATAATGACCATCCTCTAAAATTGAATGCCGCAGAATTATTAACAACTTTTATTAATAATTATAATAGGATTATTACGAGCGAAGCAGCTAATTTAGAAATCAAAACATATTTGGAAAGCCAAAATCTAATTAATAATAAGTTGGAATTACCAAGGAATTTATTTAAAATTAATTATCAAAACTATCAAGAAAATTTAACTAATTATCTTACTTTTAAAGAAGATAATGCCAATTTAGTTTTTAATCCTACTGATAAAGTGTTAGTTCAGCAAGAATTGGGGGCAAAAGGGTTACAATTTCATACTACTAACTTCTTAACAGGTTGAAAAGTTACCACTGATGGTAGTGATTTTAATACCAATGATTGACGCTATATTGACTGAAAGCCGTTACCAAAAACTTATGCTAAAACTACCTTAGTTCAAGATGTCATTGAGGATACAAGAGCTTATTTGGCGGCCCATATTGCCCATGTGCATAATTCCCATTTTTTAACTAGTCAAGATATTAAAATTGTTATTAAAAAAAGTTACCAACCAAATGCTGATGATGCATGGCCATTAACAACCCCATTAGTTAATTTATGAAAAACCGCTGAACATGGTAATTTAAATTATGCTTATGTTTGAATTAGTAAAAGTAATAATAGTTTATTAACGGTTGATAATAGCAAAAGTGTGGCGGGAACCCATATTACTTTTAAAATAAGTTAGAAAAGAGGAAAACCCAGATGGTGAGAGAATTAGAAGTATTTAAGTATTTTATTGGGACAAACCTTTGTTTGGTAATTTTTAGTACTGCTGTGGTAGGAATGTTTTATTGAAAAAATTTTCAATCAACTAAAAAAGCAACCACTATTTTAAAAAGTAACCTTTATTATGTGATTTATTTTTCATTACCAATGATAATTATCTTCCCAACAGTTGAAATTATATTATTATTTACAACTTCTAACTTCTATTTTATTAGTAACCCACCGTTAACTTGATCATATTCATCACGGTTTATTTGCCATTTATTATTAACAATTATTAGTGGTTTACTATTCTGTGGTTTTTGTGGGATTTGATATTTTAAACGCTGAAAATTAATGTTATATTTTACAGATGATACCATGGGTAATTTTTTTGATCAAATTGAACGGGCTGACTTACAAGCTAGGGTGATAAAATACCACGAGAGTTTAATTTTTAAATTTAATAACCAGTTTATTCAATATCATCACCAGCATCTTTTTTGTAGTTCCTTATTAAAAATTTTAAATTTAACTGTTACTATAGAACAAGATCCAACTATTTTACATAAGGTTAATTTTTTAAGAATTAATAAATATTCATTTGCAAAAATTGATTCCCAAAAAAATAATGCTAATTTTATTTCAAAAGTTTATGGCGCTTTAATGTGAAAGCAACTAATAAATTGAACTATTTTATTTTTTAGTTTTGTTAACCTGTTGCTAGTAATTTTTATTTTCGTTGCGGGGATTGCTCAGTGATCCCCAAAATTATGAGATTTTTATCATTATTTTCAGCAAAAGTATGTTTTAGTTACCAATAATATTATTTATATTCTTGCTATAATTATTGTCATTTTTAATTTTTTAGTTTTAGCTGGGTTGGGAATTATACTATTTATTAATATTTATAGTCAGAATTGAAAAAGTTTACTTTTTAACCTTACTAAAATAATTTGTAGTGTCATTATTATTAGTTTAAGTCTTTATTTTTTAACAAGTTTAATTAATTTTGTTGCTTATTTTAATGCTAAAATAAGTAATTCTAATGTAATTCCTCCCGTTAATGTCAATGATTTATTAATTTGACTGAACCAAGATTATATCAAAGGGATGGGGATTGTGATGTTATTGCAAATTATTTTCACAAGTTATATTATTGGGAATTTAACATATGAATTAATCATTAATTTTCAAGCGCAAAAAATTGCAAAAAAATTATTGCTTAATCAGCATTATTGAAGATCTTTGTTTAAAATTAAGAGAAATTAATTCTTAACATTTAACCTTGCCTAAAAAATTTCGAGGATCAAACCAATAAAATTTAGATTTTTATGATAAAATATATATGTAATATATGGTCAAAATAGTATAAAAGTTAGGGTGAAAAAAATGAATTCAATGGGCATGAATAACAATCTTTTTTATTGTTCCCCAAATTGTCAGGGGCATTTTAATGTTGGTGCAAATTATGGTTATTATCATCAATATCCAATGCCAGGACAATATCAATATCCCCAGTACTTGCAACCGCAAAATCTGCAACCACAGCCTTATTCACCATTAGTAGCATTTCAACAACCAACAATGATACCACCATTTCCGAATCCAATGGTGTTAAATAATTTTACTGGCTACCAACCGAACCAGTATCAACAATTTGCTCAGTATCCTAATATGTTACCACCACATAATATTGGGATAAATAATGAAAGAATGTATGCGTCGGTTCCCGAACCCTATCAGCCAAAGGTTAAATCTTATAATCCCAAAGATGAATATGACTGAGCAATTCATATTTCAGAAATTTTAGATGAGTTTGTTAATCGAAATCGCCCTAAAAATAGATTTAGTGCAGAGCATGATTCATATGATAAATTAATAACAACTTTAAACAACTCAATTAATAACCTAAACAATGCGGTGAAACATAATGAAGAATTAATTAAAGCAGCTAATTTATCAGAACCAGCAACGCCAATTAGTAGTTTAACAACAGATAATGTTAAGAAAGAGCACTCTTTAGCAGCTGAAGTTTCAACGGCACCAGCAACAGATGAAAATTTAAGTGATATGGCCATTCCTTTAGTAACGCCAAAAATAATAGAAACTCCGTTGGAAAATGAAGAAGATCATTTATTTTTTGATCCCAGTGTGATTGATGATCTTGAAGACCACGAGTTTACAAATGAACCAGATGATGAATTAAGAGAAGATATCCAAAAGTTTACTAAAATTGAAGAAATGCCTGAGGTAGAGATTTTAGATAATAAACATAGTTATCAAGAAAGTTATGATAATGAAGATTACTACCAAGAAAATCCAAATTTAAATGATGAATTAAGTGAAATTATGGAAGCAGTTGCCACCGAAGAGGGTGTTGAAAATACTGACCCCCTGGCTACAACTTATAAGAATATTACTTTAAAAACACCAACTGGAAAAGTTAGTGCCCAAGAAGTTTATGAATATATGTTTGATGAATATGGACATAATAAAGTTGGACAATTTGATGTAATGGAACAATTCGGATTAACGGATAAACAATATATTAAATTATTAAATAATTTTTATGATATTAATGGACCAACCCAAAAAATCAAACAACCAAAATTAAAACAACCACGAAAAATTAACAAAAAAGCATTGGTAATATCCTTAGCTGTAATTTTAACCCTTGCTGTTTTAGTTGCAATTTTAATTGTTTTATATTTTGAAGTACCGGCGGTCCATGATAAATTCCAAATTGCAATTGATAAGATTAATAGTGGATGAAATCAAATGATTATGTCAATTAAAAACAAACTATAAATATTTATAGTTTGTTTTTTTAAAATCTATGTATAATAGAGTATGTAGATTATTTTGAGTTTTAAAGGAGTGTATAAAAATGGCAGGGACCTTAGTTATTCTGGAATCACCTACGAAAACAAAAGCCGTTGCAAAATATTTAGGAGAAGGTTATACTGTTTTATCTTCAGAAGGCCATATTCGAAATTTATCGACCAAAGGAGAATTTGGGCTTGGAGTTGACATTATAACTTTTGAACCAACTTATAAAATTGAACGTGGGAAAAAAGAAAAAGTTAAAGAATTAAAGACTGCAGCTAAATCAGCCGATTTAGTTATCCTGGCAACCGACCCGGACCGGGAAGGCGAAGCAATTGCTTATCACTTAAATGAAGTTTTAGCATGTAAAGATAAATCACGAAGAGTACGTTTTAACGAGGTTACCAAAGATGCTGTTTTAGAAGCTTTCCAATATCAAACTGATATTGATATGAACTTAGTTAAGTCCCAAGAAGCACGGCGCATTTTAGACCGTTTTATTGGATTTCGGTTAAGTAAGTTATTACAAAAAAAGATTAAATCAAAATCAGCTGGACGGGTACAATCAGTAGCTTTGAAATTAATTGTCGAGCGCGAAAAAGAATATCAAAATTTTGTTCCCAAAGAATATTGAACTGTAGAGGGGTTATATAAAAAAGCTGTTGTTAAATTAGTTAAGTATCAAAATGAAAAAATTGAGCTTAATAATGAAGCGGAAGTTTTAAAAGTAAAAGCTGCTCTTCAAAAAGACTATGAAGTTGTGGATATTAAAGAGAGTGAACGCCAACGAAAATCTCCTAATCCGCACACTACTTCAACAATGCTTCAAGAAGCAAGTAGTAAGCTGGGGTTCCCATCAAATAAAACTTCAATGATTGCCCAACAATTGTATGAAGGAATTAAAGTTAAGGATGATTTAGTTGGGTTTATTACCTATCCACGGACAGACTCAATTCGGTTAAGCGAAAAATTTGTTCAAGATGCTTTTGACTATATTACCATTAACTATGGAAAAGAATATCTCGGAGAAGTTAAACAACCATCCCGAAAAAAGAAAAATGTCCAAGATGCCCATGAAGCAATTCGTCCGACTGATTTAACAATGACACCTGATTTAGCGAAAGAGTACCTTTCACGTGATCAATGGCGGTTATATAAAATAATTTATCAACGGGCATTAGCTAGTTTAATGGCCAGCGCAAAATTATTAGGAACAACAATTATCTTATTAAATAATGATTATGAATTTCGAATTACTGGTAGTGTTGTAATCTTTGAAGGGTTTTTAAAAGCGGTGTCCCTAGATGATGATGAAGATCTTGCAAAATTACCAAAATTAAAAATTGGTCAATTCATTAATTTAAATGAATTATATGGAATTCGTCATTTTACCAAACCACCAAGCCGTTATTCAGAAGCCCGATTAATTAAAACTTTAGAAGAAATCGGGGTTGGACGTCCTTCAACCTATGCTCCTATTATGAAAACATTACGTGATCGTGGTTATATTATGATTGAAAATAAAGCAATTAAAGCCACGGAACGTGGGATCTTAACAAGTGACAAATTACAAGAATATTTTAATGATATTATTAATGAATCGTATACTTCTTCAATTGAAGAAACCTTAGATGTTATTTCAAAAGGAGAAAGTGAGCCCAAACCACTATTAAAAGAATTCTGAGAACGGTTTGAACCACGGATTGAAAATGCGATGAATTTAATGGAAGAAATTCCAGTTGAAAAAGCGGGAATTATTTGTCCGGAATGTGGCAATGACTTAGTTTACCGTTATGGAAAATATGGGAAATTCATTGCTTGTTCGGGGTTTCCAAAATGTCGCTATATTCACCAGACAGGACCAAAGTTTGGGACTTGTCCAAAGTGTGGCATTGGTGAAATTATTTTAAAATTTAACAAACGTAATCAACGTTTTAAAGCATGTACTAATTATCCGGATTGTGATTATACGGATTCTTATAAAGAAGAGAAACCAGATGATAATGGTGGGGACAATATTGAAGAAAAAAATGAGTTATATCGCATAAATTTTCTAAATTAGATAATTTTAGCAAAATTTAGAAAATAATTTGACAATTTTGATATTTCTGACTGGGAATTTATATAAAAAATTGTAATAATTAAAAAATAATTTTCCTAAATATAAATGTATAATGAGACAATAGAAAGGGGAATATAACACTATGTATAGTAAAGGACAAGTAGTTACAGTTAAAATTACTAATATTACACCTTTTGGAGCATTTTGTGAATTAAAAGATGCAACTGGCTTAATTCATATCTCAGAATTTTCAGACTTCTTTGTCAAAGACATGAAACAATTTGTTAATGTTGGTGATGAAGTTGAAGTTGAGGTATTAGATTTTGATGCTGATAAAAAGCAAGTAAAATTAAGTTATAAAAACTGTCGACCAGAATTACTAAAGAAGACAAATAGCCAGATTCAAGAAACTGGCGCTGGTTTTCAACCATTAAAAGAAAAAATTAATTCATTAACTAGCAAATAATAATTAATAATTAATACCTAATTAGTGAGTTTTCATTGAAAGTTTAAAATTAGGAAGTGAGCGTATCAAATAACAATGATTAAAACAGATTTAACAAATGCAATATCAGAATTAGATTTTAATAAATATAACCAACAAATAGCTGCGATTCATCAAATGATCCATGATAAGACAGGTGTGGGCCATGAGTTTTTAGGATGAGTTGAATGACCACTTAATTACGATAAAGCAGAGTTAGCAAAAATGAAAGCAGTAGCAAGTGAATTGACGAAAGAAATTGATGTTTTGTTAGTTATTGGCATCGGGGGAAGTTATCTCGGTTCACGTGCTGCAATTGAAATGATTAATGGACTGTATTATCAACCACAAGTTGAGATTATATATCTTGGCAATACGATGTCATCGACATATACTCAACAAGTTTTAGATTATGTAAAAAATAAGGAATTTGGAATTTGTGTTATTTCCAAATCTGGAACAACAACAGAACCAGCAATTGCCTTTCGCTTATGTAAAGATTTATTAGAACAAAAGAAGGGTAAAGCAGTTGCCAAAACCAGAATCGTTGCTGTGACAGATAAAACAAAGGGTGCCTTAAAGGAACTTGCCAACCAAGAAGGCTATCAAACATTTATTATTCCTGATGACATTGGGGGACGATATTCGGTGTTAACACCAGTTGGAATCTTTCCAATGCTAGTAGCCGGTGTGAATGTTGATGAAGTTTTTGCGGGAGCAAATTTAGCTTACAAAGATACTTTAAGCGCTGATTTAACTAACGAGGCATATCGCTATGCATTAGCACGGTATTTATTAAATACCCGTGATCACTATCAAAGTGAAATGTTAGTTAGTTATGAATTACAATTCCAAATGTTGAATGAATGGTGAAAACAACTGTTTGGAGAATCAGAAGGTAAAGATGGGAAAGGGTTATTACCAACCTCATGTATCTTTTCTACTGATTTACACTCCTTAGGACAATTCATTCAGGAAGGTACTAAAAATATTATTTTTGAAACAGTGATCAAAATTAATAAACCAAATGGTGATTTAGTACTAACAGCTGACCAAGAAAATTTAGATGGTTTAAATTACTTAGCTGGTAAAACATTACATAGTGTAAATACCATTGCCATGGCCGGGGTTGTTGATGCCCACCACCAGAGTGGTAATGTCCCAAATATCATTTTAGAATTTGCGACAATGGATGCGAAAATGTTTGGTTACTTATCATATTGATTTATGAAAGCGTGTGCAATGTCAGCGTATTTATTAAAAATTAATCCGTTTAATCAACCAGGAGTTGAAATATATAAAACTAATATGTTTAAATTACTGGGAAAACCCGGAAAATAACATATTTAAAAAAGTAGTTTTCTGAATATGTCAAGAAAAGTAGACATATTAAAAATAAGTTATAGGAATGATTTTCTGTATTCAACAGGACTCATTCCT